>NZ_JBBYXL010000006.1:0-300000 GCF_039655865.1 Prosthecobacter sp. SYSU 5D2
CCGCCCCCCTCCTCACCGCCTTCCATGAGGCCAGCCCCCCCTGGCTCAAAATCACCCGCACCGTCCAAATAACCTCCATCCCCCGCACCGACCTTGGCAAAGTCCGCCAAGAGGAGCTGCGCCAGCAAGTAGCTCAGTTGGTCCCCAACTGAGGTTCCCGCAAAAGCCCCCCAAGTGAAGCGGGCATTCGCTTCGCGGCTTCGCACCTGCCTGCTCCCGCTCCCGAAATCTTTGCCAAACACCTTCTTCACGCCAAGCCGCGCGAGAGGAGCGTGGGCACTCTTGCCCGCATTCATTTCCCTGCGGCGCAGCCGCCTAAATCGTCCCTGAATTCCCCCCATCACCCTCACCAGCGAATGGCCAAAGAAGATGATTTTCTAAACCACTAATGCTCACTAATAAGCACTAATAGTCGGGAACCATTAAAAGGGCCGAAACAGAGGGGAAAAGCCAAAACCCGTCCTGGAAGGACGATGGAAGGTAGCCGGTTGGTAAAAATTTCCCGCGCCGAGGAGAGCCCGAAAACCACCAGGCTTGGATTGGCTCTGGACTCATCATGTCATTATTGGGGAAACGGGATCCGTCTGCGACAATTGACAGATTGGCCATTCCATGAATGAGCAGCGCCATCAACGTCAGCCAGCAAATCCGTCGTTAGGTCATTCACGAGACGCGAACTGCAATCGGTTGGAAGGTTGAGCCTGCATTGGGTCTCCCAGCGCTGCCTGGGTCTGCATCTCCAGCGGGGGAGTTTTCGTGCTTTTCGTGCTTTTCGTTCGTCGTGTGGCATTGGGCCACCCGCAGTTAGCCGGGGCGCTGGCGGAGTGAACCGGTCATGATCTGGTTCATTGGAAAAAGGGAGTGGAGATTTTTCCGGGGGCCAGGCGGCGGATGATCTCCCCGGCAGGGCCGTAAAGGGCGGCTGGGGAAAGCTGCGGGCGCTGCTGCGCGGGGGACGAAAAGCACGAATTGAACGAAAAGTCCTCCTGGGGAGAGGGGGAGTTTTCGTTAAATTCGTTAAATTCGTTCTTCGTATGGCATTGGGCCGCCCGCAGGTAGCCGGGGCGCTGGCGGAGTGTGGAGGTGATGTTCTCCAATGTGGCAGGTGAGAAAGACGCTGGATCTGCCTGGTCTGTCGCCGTGTGGCAGCTTGACATATGCGGCTTGCTTTGGCGCACTTCATCAGCCTCGCTAGTGAGTCTGATGTTTGGGCCATTGGAACCCACCTTGTTTTGACCAGGCGAGGCATTTTGGTGGATGGAATCGCTGTGTTCGAGGGGAGTGGAAGTCATTGGAAAAGGGAGTGGAGAGTTTCTGCATGGGCCAGGTGGCGGATGATGTCCCCGGCAGGGCCATCAAGGGCCGCAGGGGCAGGCTGCGGGCGCTGCTGCGGGAGATACGAATTTAACGAATTTAACGAATTGCCCCCCTGTGGAGAGGGGGGGCAGGCGGCGGGTGCTGCTGCGCGGGATACGAAAAGCACGAAAAGCACGAAAACTCCTCCCGTGGAGAGCAGGGGCAGGCGGCGGGCGCTGCTGCGGGAGATACGAATTTAACGAATTTAACGAATTTAACGAATTGCCCCCCCTGTGGAGAGGGGGGCAGGCGGCGGGTGCTGCTGCGCGGGATACGAAAAGCACGAAAAGCACGAAAAGTCCTCTTGTGGAGAGCAAGGGCAGGCGGCGGGTGCTGCTGCGCGGGATACGAAAAGCACGAAAAGCACGAAAAGTCCTCTTGTGGAGAGGGGGAGTTTTCGTGCTTTTCGTAGTTTTCGTTCGTGGTGTGGCAGTGGGCCACCCGCAGTTAGCCGGAGTGCTGGCGGAGTGAACGGGTCATGTCCTGGCTCATTGGAAAAGGGAGTGGAGGAAAACGGGGTGAGGGTGAAATGGTGCTGAATGAGGCTGATTTTTGGATGAGAAATCTCTGCGAATCTGACCTCAAAGCGGCCTTCATTCAGTGCCATTCGAGTCAGGGTGCGACTCTTGACAGAACACCCTGAAGCCAAGATCTCCGGCCTCAGCCCGAACCACTGCAAACAAACACAATCAACGGCCAGCAACCGCTATCGCCGAGGTGCGCCGTTCCCTTTTGCATCTTCCTTCCTCCTGGCTACAAGTCCCTCATGAACCCCGTCCTCTGCATCATCGGCGGCTGCAATGGCGCAGGCAAGACCACGCTCGCGCGGGAGCTGTTGCCCCGGCTTGGGTTGAGGCGCTTTCTCAATGCCGATGAGATCGCTCGCGGCCTCTCGCCGCTGGATCCCTCCCTCTGCGCCTTCCGCGCCGGACGCCTCCTGCTGGAAGAAGCCCGCGCCCTCATCCAGGCCGGGACCAGCTTTGCCATTGAGTCCACCCTCAGCGGCAAAACCTACCTCGCCCTGATCCGCGAAGCCAAAGCGCGGGGCTACCGGTTCCACCTTCATTACCTCATCATCGGCTCCGCCACCCAGGCCGTCTCCCGCGTGGACCTCCGCGTCCGCCTCGGCGGCCACCACGTGCCCGAGGCCGACATCCGCCGCCGCTTCGACCGCAGCCGCCGCCACTGGACCCACGACTACCTCCCCCTTGCCGATGAGTGGGTCTTGTGGGATAATCAAGTGCCACCGCCGCGTCAGGTCGCCGATAATAAGACGCACACCCTCGACCAAGTCCAAGCCATGTTCACCTCCAACACCCTCCAGGAAGCACCGCTGCGTGAAATGTCGGAGATGTCCAAGATCGGCCTCGAAGCTGGTCGCGTCGCCACTGAGAAGATGCTGGACTACTACAAGCGCATGGGCATCAAAGTCACTCCCGAGATGACCCTCGCCCCCGAAAAACCCGTGCGCAAGGCCAGGAGCAAAACCAAGGTCAAGGCCCCGTAACCTCCCGCTGGCTGTCGAGAGTGAGAACATGGAAACCTCGCGCGGCAGAGCCTGGAGCCAGGCAGCCGGAGGCCCGTCATGTGTCGTCAGCCGCGAGGCTGGCACGAAGCGTTGACAGCGGGCACCAAAGCCGTGGCATTGAGCTTCGAAAGTGTATCCATGAGGACTGTCTTCGCCGTTGACCCAGCGGGGACCCGTGCGCGCATCGCGACCAATGGCCAGCCAGCGATGGGCGAGCCACCGGAGTCTTGGACTAGGGCAAAGGTGCATGACCAGGGAAGCCTGTCCTTCGCGTCAGCTTCCCTCCTATCAAGAAATCACAAAGTGGCAAAATAGGTATCGTCGTGAGAATATGGCGGGGCGCAGCAGCAGAGAAAGCGGAGGGTCTGGGTGGCGGTGATCTGGTGCCAGGCACCGGGGGGAATGAGGATGGCATCGCCAGGGGAGACGGGGCGTTCCTCGCCGTCTATTTCCATGGTGCCTTCGCCTTCGAGGATGTAGTAGAACTCCTCGCTGAGTTTGTGATAGTGGCGCTCGGTGGGGCGGCCGACTGGGACGGTGGCCTCGGCGAGGGACTGGTTTTGCACGGGGGCATTGGTCCGGTCCAGGATGCTGCGGATGGTGCTGCCGTCCTTGGTGGTGAAGGGAACTTGTTTAGAAAGTGGGTTGATGGTCATGCGGATGCACGCATGGTCTGCGGGTGCACGCCGTGTGCAAGTTTCCGCATGAACTTTGATACCCAACATTGCAATGCTCTTATCACCGGTGCGTCCTCGGGGCTGGGGGCGGAGTTTGCCCGGCAGCTTGCGCCGGAGGCGGGGGCGTTGTTTCTGACGGGACGGCGGATGGAGGCGCTGGAGGCGGTGAAAACGGAGTGCCTGGTGCTGAACGGGGCGCTGAAAGTGCATCTGCATGCCTGTGACATCGCTACGGAGGAGGGCAGGGGAGCTCTGCTGAAGGAGGTCGTGGCCTCCGGTTTCCAGCCGAATTTGCTGATCAATAATGCCGGGATGGGGGATTATGGAACGGTGGCCACGGCGGCGGCGGAGAAGTTGAAGGCGCAGATGGATCTGAATGTGACGGCCCTGGTGCTGCTGACGCATGCCTGCCTGCCGCTGCTGAAGAGGCCAGGAGGGATCATCAACATCAGCTCGCTGGCCAGTGCGCTGCCGCTGCCGGCGATGGCAGTCTATGCTGCGAGCAAAGCTTTTGTGACGAGTTTTTCCGAAGCATTGGCCGTTGAGGTGGAGCGGGAGGGGATCGCGGTGACTTGCGTGTGCCCAGGACCGACGCCGACGGGTTTTGGCAAGACCGCCCAGCGTCCAGACGGTGAGGATACGGACCGGGACGGTCAGGATCTTTTACGCATCCCGCCGCAGCAGGTGGTGGCGGAAGGTCTCGCGGCCTTGCGCAGCGGGCATACCTGCGTGTATCCAGGGCTGGGAGTGAAAATCGCCTTCCGGCTTTTTCGCCACCTTCCACGTATCCTTTTGCGTCCCCTGTTGCGGAGACGGTTTGCCAAAGGCACAGTCTAAAAAACTTAACACCTTCCCCCCCCGGCATGTTCAAGCGCCCCGACCCTTCTTTGACCCCCATGGACCAGCGCGGTCCCAGCCCCTGGAATTCGCAGAAGCCGCAGAGCGGCAGTGTGCTGGGCAGGCTGATCCGGCTGATGGTGCTTATCATCATTGCCATCCTGCTGGTGCTGCCGTTTACGCCGTTTGCGGGCAAGATCAAACGCGGACTGAAGGAGATTATCGCTGAGGCCCAGGAGGAGCGCACGCGCATCGTGACGCAGGAAGTGGAGAAGCGGGTGGAGGTGCCGCGAGAGGTGGTGAAGGAAGTGGTGAAAGAGGTCATCAAAGAGGTGCCAGCACCGCCGCCGCCGCTGCCGGAGGCCTTCATTCCGCGCCGGGATGTGGATGTTTCCACCTTTTATAACGGCATCACCATCAAGACGGAGCTTCTGAAAGAACAGGGGACTTATGCCAACCTGGAGCGGCTGGACCCCGATGCCTACCGGGCGGAGTTCAAGCTGTCTGTGAGGGTGCCGAAGGCCAACCAGAGCCTCGCGGAGCTGTCGCGCATCAATCCGGCACTCCCGACGCTGCTGCCTGACCTGGCGGCCATGCTGCCTGCCTCAAAGGTCTCGGGCTTTTACCATAAGCTGTATGAAAACAAGACCAACGGCATCCAGCGGGACATCACCCGGCTGAACAAGATCCTGGACCGGCACAATTTTTTCGACTGCGAGACGATCCTGGAAATGGAGCATCCGACGACCAAACGCAAGTCGCTGCTGATCCAGTCCGAGATGGATGTGGTGGCGGATGGATCCGACGGCGACCGCATGGCGACGCTGGATGAATACATCTTCATGTCGGACTATTATCAGCCCTTCACCAGCTATGCTTGGGCGAAGAAAACCAAGACGCCAAATCCGCTGCTGGCCCGCTGGGAGGCGCGGCTGAAAAAGGCGCAGGCGGACTATGCGGTGAAGGGCCTGACGGCGGAACGTAACCGGGAGCTGCAGGCGCTGATCCGGCAGCTTGAGCTGGAGATCAGTGAGATGAAGTCTCGCAGCAGCCTGATTGCGGAGAAGGATCCGTTCATTGTGCTGTCGCTGCTGTTTCGCGGTCACCCCACAAACAAACACACGCCGAACATGGGTGACTATGCGGTGGTCATTTATGGTGATAAGATGTATCCGGCCATTTGCGGGGATTATGGGCCGAGCCAGAAAATGGGTGAGGCCTCTCTCATGATGGCCAAAACCATCAATGAAAAAGCCTCTCCTTATCGGAGGCCGGAGAGTGATTTGAAGGTGACCTATGTGGTCTTTCCCGGCACGGCAGAAAAGCCAAACAGCCCGCCCAACCTGGAGCACTGGCATGCGAAGTGTGCGGAATATCTCAAGGAAATCGGGACACAAAATGCGGATGAAGTGCTTCACCGGTGGGAAGATCCGTTCAAGAAACCTGAACCAGTGCCGGAACCTGCCGTAGTCGGCGGTCTGGCAGCGGATGGTACACCGCTGCCAGCAGATGCAGTGACACCCCCTCCACCAACCAACACTACAACCACTCCGTCTGGGCCCGCAGCAGGAACACCAGAGACTGCTCCAAATACGACTGCGCCTGCCAGCACACCAGCGGCAACTCCGGCGGAATCTGGGACTACGGGCTCTGAGAGCACACCAAACCCAACGAATCCTCCGGCAGCCAGCAGCAATCCGAAATGAAGGATTGAAATCGGCGCTCTACAGGGTGGCCATGCCTCCTTGTTTGATCCAGTCATTCAGAGGTGTGCCGGCTTCTGCATCCAGGATCAGTCCGCACCCGAATGGGGCTGCATTGACACTGTCCAGCGCCACATGGCCCTGGCGGATGTCCAGGGTCGGGAAACCGGCTTCGTGCAGACGGTAAAGATCTGGATGATGTTTTAGGGTGTCGCTTTGCACCGCGTCTGTATGCATGGACAGGCCACGGAAATAATGATGCCCGTTGCGCTCCACATGCGTGATGCCGAGGGCTGACATCATCGCCAGGTCCTGGAGCATGGCGACGGGTCCGACGTTGGCGAGATCTTCGCCGCTGAGAATGAGAGGCCGGCTGGAGGCTTTTTGACGCACTTTCAGCAAGGCGGCATTTGCCAGGCCTTTGACGATGCCTTTGCAGTTCTTGTGGCTGGTGCCGCAATAGCCGAGATCCAGGGCACGGGGGAGGTCGGCCAGCGCTCCATCCGCCTCATCAATGATGAGGCCGGGGCCGTCACTCCAGCCCGCGATGGCGGGTGCAACATCGTCTGTGAGGGCGTGTGCCCGGTGCAGCGGTTGTTCGATGAGGAGGAGATTTTGGAAGAGGGGCGCCAGGGCAGGATCGGCACGAAGGGTCTCGTAGAAATCGCGGAAGCTGGCTAGGTCCTGGAACTGCTCATTGCCATCCAGCGTGACATGGAATTCCTGGGGGCATTCCTGGGTGAGGATGCTGGTGATCAGTCGCAGGCGCGGCAGGTCGGTTTCGGCCTGCCCGCAGACTTTGATCTTGAAGTAACTCAGGCCGTAAGCGCGGATAGATTCATCCAGGGCGTGAGGAAGTCCGTCGTGCAGCCTTTCCTGCTCCGGGATGTCCTGGGTGCGGAGGGGATCCCCAAGGCCCACAGTGTGGCGCACGGCAATGCGCGACAGAGGCTGCGGGGCAAGGGTCTGTGCGACGGTGATGCCTTCAAGTTCAGGGCGCACTTCCCCAAGGCGAATGCCAAGAGCTTCGCTGCCTAACAAACGATGAAGGGGAATGCCGGATGCTTTGCAAAGGCCGTCCAGGATCGTGCGCTCCATGAGGCTGACGCCGAGATTGGCCAGCAGGGATGGGGCTTGTTTGACGCTGGCCCAGGCCGCCTGCTCCTGATAAAGCTCCTGCCACCAGGGGAAGAAACGGATGGGTTTGGAGGCAGCCAGCCGGGCGAGCCGGGAGGCGTTCTGGATGACGGCGAGCATCTCCGCCAGATCCGTTTCAAAATCGGTGTCCAGATTTTTGGTAAACCATTTCGGCGGCAGACCTTCGCTCGCCAGGCCACGGGCTGGTTTGCCATCCACGCTCAGGTCCGCCGTGACAAAGAGATGCGGCAGCGCGCTCATGCTGGCAATGCCGTATTTAAAAGGAAAGCGCGTGCGCATGGGCAGCACGTGAAAGCGGATGTCGTGAATCTGGAACTGCATGAAGGACAGGGAACGGCAGCCGCGTTCATGTTTCACGTGCTTTCGTAGCCAGTGATGAAAATTATCCACACTCAATAGGCGTGTTTATCCTTGTCAGCCCCGGTTCGTTTTTCCACACTCCCATCATGAAACTCCGCCCGTTCCTGCTTTCGCTCCTTTCCGTTTCCTTTCTGGTTCCGTCTCTTGCGGAGGAAAAGAAGGCAGAGCCGAAAAAACGGGCACCCAATCCGTCACTCATCCCGGTGCAGGATGTGGAAGGTCTGCCGCGTGTGCTGCTCATCGGGGATTCCATTTCCATGGGCTATACCGTGCCGACCCGTAAGCTGCTGGAGAGTGTGGCCAATGTGCACCGCATTCCGCAGAATGGCGGCCCGACGAAGAACGGTGTGGCCAACATCGAGAAATGGCTGGGCAGCGGCAAGTGGGACGTGATTCATTTTAACTGGGGCATCCATGACCTGAAGTTCATGCCGGATGGCAAGCGGCAGGTGGAGACGGCGGACTATGAAGCCAATCTGCGCTCCCTCGTTGCACGCATGAAGAAGACCGGTGCCAAGCTGATCTGGGCCACGACGACGCCCATCCCGAAAGGCCCGCTCGTTCCAGATCGCAAGTTCGGCGAAGAAGCGGAATACAATGCCATCGCTGAAAAAGTGATGAAGGAAAACGGCGTGGCTATCAATGACCTGAATGCCTGGATCACCCCGAAGCTGGCGGAGATGCAGAAACCTCAGGATGTGCATTATCACGATGACGGGTCCGATTACCTGGCGCAAAAAGTCGCCCAGGAAATCAGGGCTGCCCTGGGCAAGTAAAGCCAGGCTTGCCGGGCGGCAAACTCAGCTCATGATGCGCTGCCCGCCATGTCCGATCCCGATTCCACTGCTGCTGCCTCCCGTCTCTGCACGGCCTGTGGCATGTGCTGCAACGGGGTGCTGTTTCACATTGTCCGGCTTCAGCCGGTGGATTCCGTGAAGGCGCTGGAGGCCCTGGGCATGAAGCTGAGCCGGAAAAAACGCGAGCCGTATTTCAACCAGCCCTGCCGATTCCTCAACGATTGCACCTGCACCATTTATGAGTCCAGACCGCAACGCTGCCGACTGTTTGAATGCCGGCAGATCCTGGGGCTGCAAGCCGGGGACATTGCGGAAAGCGAAGCGGAGGGCAGGATTGCAGAAGTGCGTGCTCTGGTCAGGCAGGTGGAGGCCTTGTTAGAGGCTCATGGAAACATGGAAAATCAAAGGCCCCTTTTGGAGCGATGTACGCAGCTATTGCAGCAAGGCGGGGAGACCCAGATGTACCCTTTGCGTCATGCCATGCAGGGGCTGAATGACCTTTTGAACCTTCATTTCCGCCCCGAGCCGGTGGCCCTGAATATGTGATCTGAGTCGTGCGGGATCGCTCAAGAGACTGGACAGACGCGTCAAATGATCCACCTGTCATGGATGTACGCCGCAGGCCCCAAGAATCCGCTCCACGGGATCACCCTCGAAAAGATGGTGACCGATCTCCAGGCCTTTTATGGATGGGAGATGCTGGGGCGGATAATCAAGGTGAACTGCTTCAACTGGCAGCCGAGCGTCAAGTCCAGTCTGGTTTTCCTGCGCAAGACACCCTGGGCCCGCCAGAAGGTGGAGGAGCTTTACATTGATACCCTGCCCGATCTGAAAGCCGTGGCCGAAGGCCGGATGGCCCCCCTGGCGGATGAGATGCAAGATGAAGCTGTGACAGGTGAGGCTGTGACGAATGAGCCGCTGAAGGATGAAGCGGTGAGCAATGAGCCTGAGCCAGATGAAGCAGTGGAGAGCTGCGAGACGCCGAAGGAAGGTGAGTAAGGGTGGACATACCACGCTCTGGCGAGCGCGGCTACGCAAGCTGCTTGCAGGCCTTGATCGTATTCGCGATGAGCATGGCGATGGTCATGGGACCCACTCCGCCAGGAACAGGCGTAATGGCCTGGCATTTGGGGGCCACTTCATCAAAGGCGACATCGCCGACGAGCTTGTAACCCTTCGGCGTCTCCGGGGCTTCGACCCGGTTAATGCCCACATCAATGACTACGGCCCCTTCACGGACATGCTCAGCTTTGAGAAACTCAGGCCGGCCAATGGCGGCGATGATGATATCCGCCTGGCGGGTGATGGCGGGGAGGTCTTTCGTACGAGAGTGGGCAACGGTGACGGTGGCGTCTCCGCCGGGGCCTTTCGCCATGAGCAGGAGGGCCATGGGCTTGCCCACGATCATGCTGCGGCCCAATACAACCACATTGGCCCCTTTCGTTTCAATGCCCGCATCCATGAGCAGGCGCTGGCAGCCTAGCGGCGTGCAGGGGACGAAACCAGACGGGTCTTCCAAAGTCAGTTTGGCGACGTTGATCGGGTGAAAACCGTCCACATCCTTGGCGGGGTCAATGGCGCGGACGATGGCGGCTTCATCAATGTGCGGCGGCGGCGGGCTCTGCACCAGGATGCCGTGGATGGCCGGGTCATTGTTGAGCGTCTGCACATGCGCCAGAAGCTCTTCCTGCGTGGTCTCGGCAGGCAGTTCCAGCTTGATGGAGTGCAGGCCCAGGTCGCGGCATTTTTTATCCTTGGACCGCACATAGGCCCGTGAGGCCGGATCATCTCCCACAAGCACCACGGCCAGCCCCGGCTTTTTTCCCTCGGACGCCAGCGCAGCAATGTCACGGCGGCATTCTTCGAGGACTTTTTCAGCGACGGCGGTTCCAGAGATCAGTTGCATCTCTTTTGGTGAATCAGGCCCGGCTCCGAGTCAATGACGATCCAGTGTCCGATGCAGGATCGTGATTTCTTTATTGTTCTGGCCCGCATTTATGTCCAAACAGTGTTCCTCCTGACCTCTTTGCCTTAACCATGACCACTCGCCGCACTTTTATTTCCGCCGTCACTGCTGCTCTTGGGGGCAGCGTTTTTGCCGCAGATGGCAAAGCCAAAACCGTGCTGCTGATGTCCGCCTGGGATACTGTAAATATCGGGGACATCGGTCATACGCCAGGTACGCTGCGGGTGCTGGAGCAGCATCTGCCTGAGGTGAATGTGAACGTGTGGGCGAGAAAGGTGGATGAACGTGTGATCGCCATGCTGAAAGCGCGTTTCCCGAAAGTGAAGATTTACCGGGGCGATCTCACTGGCAAGGAACCGCAGGATGAGAAACTGCGGGCGGCTATTGCCGAAAGTGACCTTTTTATCCGCAATTCCGGCATGGGCCAGGACACGGCCTGGATGAAACACTGCCGCAACCTGGGCAAACCCTACGGCGTCTATGGGCAATCTTACTTCGAGACCATGGTAACCGGGAAAACCGGTGCTGAAAACATGGAGCTGCTAAATGCGGCGTCCTTTATTTATACCCGCGAAAGCCGCACGCTTAAGATGCTGCAGAAGGCAGGAGTCAAGACACCGGTGCTGGAGTTTGGCCCAGACGGCTGCTTTGGCATAGATGTGCGTGATGAAGAACGCGGACTCGCCACGATGAAGAAGCTCGGTTTGGAGGATCGCAAATTCATCACCGTTCTCCTGCGCACGAATACCCCGAAAGCACCCGGAGTGGATGATTCGCGTCCGCAGAAGCTGAATCCGCTGTATCCCACGCCAGAACAGGTGGCGGATGATGAACGGCGAGCCGGAGTGTTTCGTGAACTCATCACCCAATGGGTGAAGGCGACGGGGCACAAAGTGCTGATTGCACCGGAGACCTATAAGGAAATGGGCCACAATAAGCGCCTCATTTTCGATCCGCTGCCACCGGAGATCCAGAAGCACGTCGTCAACCTGGAATACTTTTGGAATGCGGATGAAGCCGCCTCAGTCTTTGCCCGCGCTCACACCGTCGTCTGCCATGAGCCGCATTCGCCCATCATTGCCCTTGCCAATGGTACACCGATCATCCACGCCTTCTCCGAGTTCCACGGTTTGAAGTGCTGGATGTTTGAAGACATCGGCCTGAAGGAATGGCTGCTGGAGTTTGATGCGACTCCGGCGGATAAGCTTTTCCAGACCGTTATGGAGATTCACGAGGACTATCCGGCCGCTTTGGCGAAGGTGAAGAAGGCCATGGACTTTGTGCACCAGCGGCAGGCGGATGGCATGGGAGTGGTGAAAAAAGTGCTCGGTTAAACCGGGGCGATTTTTACTGCGAAGGAACAACGATGACGGGTCCATGTCGCGCCCCTCCCACAGTCTGGGGCGCGATGCGTGCCCGCCAGATGTAGCGCTGGAAAAGCACCTTCAGACTGGCAGTCAGGGGGACGGCCAGGATCGCCCCGAGCAGCCCGCCGAGAAGCAAGGCCCAGACCAGCACACTGGCGATGACCGTCATCGGATGCAGCCCGACTGCCTCTCCGACGATGCGTGGTGTGATGAAAAAACCATCCACCTGCTGGACGACAATGAAGATGGCCGATACCGCCAGCGGCATGGCCCACCAGGGATCCGCCGGGATAAGGGCACTGCCGCCTTGCACCGCCCCGATGATCACCGCCGGAATCCAGCATAAAGCGATGCCCAGATACGGAATGATACCGGCCACGCAGAGGGCCAGGCCGATAAGCAGCCCAAAGTCCAGGCCAATGATCATGAGCCCCGCGCCAGTGGCGATGCCATTGATCACACTGACGAAGAGCTGGCCGCGAAAGAAGGCGATGAGGTAACGGTTGATCTCATTGAGGCAGGAGACCACTTCGTCTTTGAATGAACTGGCCCTAAGGGGCAGGTAGTCGGACCATTGGGCTTTGATTTTGACGCTCTCAATCAGGAAGTAATAGAGGTAGAGCGGCACAATGATGAGCGACAGCAGGAAGCCGAACATGCCCAGGAAACCGCCAAAGGTGGCTTTGAAGAATCTCCAGCCATTACCCAGGAAGGATGGCAGGCTGGTTTTGACCCATTCACCGGTAAGCAGGGCTTTGAGGTCAATGCCCAGCTCCGTTTCAGGGGCTGTCTCGGTAAGATCATCGTCCGGAACGGTTCCCACGGCCGTTTCGAGATCTCTGCCAGTAGCGATGGCTGCACCGGAGCGAATGGTGGGTTCCACCCCGGCGGGCAGTTCCTGGGAGGTTTGGGCATCGCGTTTGACTGCGGCTGATCTCACGGAGTCGCGCATGATTTCCGCAATGGGTTCCGGCAGGGGGATGCCGTATTCCTGCTCCAGGCGGGTGGCGAAATCCAGCGTGGCAGCACGGGCCTTGACGGTGTAGCCGGGGACTTTTTTGGCCAGGTTAGAAGTCTGCTCAACCAGCTTGGGAATGAGCCACCAGCCCAAGCCGGTGAGTGCCAGGACAAAGACGCCAAAGATGATGAGGACGGCCGGCTGCCTTTTGAGGCCGCGTTTTTCCAGCCAGGCGACGCCAGGATCCAGAAGATAGGCCAGCACCCCGGCCACAGCGAAGGGCATCAGGATGGGCTGTAGAAAACCGATGACCTGGGTGGCCAGGTAGATAAAGCCGATGCCGAGAGCACCTACGACCGTGATGGAGAGCGCCGTGATGGCTGTCCAAAGGGAGCTGCGCTGGAAAGCAGTGGGGATATTCTTCATGTGGGAGCGGCAGAAGTGGCGTAAGATAGAGGGAGTTTGGCGCTTGGCGATGATGAAGTCACCGAAGGTGGATAAGGACAGTGGAAAAAGGAGGAAATTTTGTCATCCAGGCAAAGATGACAGCGCGGTTGCCCTGATGCCAGTCAGGGCTATACCGTAAAGGGATGCGCATCCTTATTGCCAGCGACAAATACAAAGGTTCCCTCACTGCCACACAGGTGGCCCAGACGATTGCAGGTGTTTTAAAAGAGGCCCTGCCGGAGGTGGAGTGTGACATGTGCCCCATCGCCGATGGTGGAGAAGGCACTGTGGAAGCGATGGTGACAGCGCTCAGCGGGGAATGGCAAACGGTCATGACCCAGGATGCTCAAGGGCGGTCGCTGGAGGCGGCTTATGGCTGGTGCGGCCAACAGGCAGTGATGGAGATGAGTGCTGCGAGCGGTCTGGCTCTGGTCAATGACCTGCCATTGATTCCGGCAACGGCCAGCACCTACGGCACAGGTGTGATGCTGAAGCAGGCGATGGCGCAAGGCGCACAACGAATCGTCATCGGCATCGGCGGCAGCGCTACCAACGACGGGGGGCTGGGCATGGCGGCGGCCTTAGGATACCGGTTTCTGGATGCAGAAGGGAAGGAAGTGCCGGCGGAGATGGGGCAGGTGATGAGGATGGTCAGGGTGGAGAGGGGGAAAAGTGCTCAGTCCTCGGTTCTCAGTGCGCAGAAAGAAGAGGTATCTCCCAGTGAAAAAAATGAGGACTGTGACCTCAGCACTGAGCACTCCATTTCTTGTCCTGTTCTCGTCGCCTGTGATGTGGACAATCCTTTGTTAGGTGAAAAAGGTGCCACCCGTGTTTATGGACCGCAGAAAGGGGTGACGGATGCGGCTTGGTTCGAAGAGCGCCTGGAACATCTGGCGGATCTGGTAGCAAGAGATTTGGGAGCTGACCCGCGCGATGTGCCCGGTGCAGGGGCTGCGGGCGGCCTGGGATGGGGGCTGATGGCTTTTTGCGGGGCCCGGCTGACCAATGGCTTTGACCTCATCGCAGAGCAGATAGGCCTTGAAGCACGGGTGGCAAGGGCGGATTTGGTCATCACCGGCGAGGGGCGGCTGGATGCGCAGACGCTGCATGGGAAGGGGCCGGTGGGCATAGCGCAAATGGCGCGCAGGCTGGGGAAAAAGGTGGCCGCTTTTGCGGGTGCCATTGATGAAAGTCCGGCGCTGAAGGCACATTTCGATTTCACCCGCGCGATCAAACCGGCTGAGCTGCCGCTGGCGGAGGCCATTGCACGGGCGGAGGAACTGCTGGCCGTTGCGGTCCTTGAAAGCACCGGGGACATCGTCCGCTTGCTGGGCAGATAGTGCAGTTTTCGGTTTTCAGTTTTCAGTTTTCAGCCACTGTCACCTCCCGCTTCTAAATACTGAAAACCGAATACTGAAAACCGATATCACGATGCCAAAACAAGCCGTCCTCCTCTTCGCCGGTCAGGGAGCCCAGAAAGTGGGCATGGGAAAAGATCTTGCCGAAGCCTATCCGGTGGTGCGCGAACTGCTGGAACAGGCCGATGCCGCCCTGGGTTATTCGCTGACGCAGGTGATGTTTGAAGGACCGATGGAGGAACTGACCAAAACGAGCCGCTGCCAGCCTGCCCTGTATGCCCATGGCCTGGCGTTGCTGGAGGTCCTGAAACTGAAAGTGCCGGACCTGGAGTTCACGGCCGCCGCCGGGCTTTCTTTGGGAGAATTCACCGCCCATGCTGCAGCGGGGACGTTTGATTTTGCCACCGGACTGAACCTGGTTTTCCAACGTGGCAGCTTCATGGAAGAAGCCTGCAACAGCACCCGTGGGGCCATGCTGGCAATGATTGGCGGAGAGGAAGCGGCCATCCGCGAGCTGGCGGCAGAATGTGATGTGGACGTGGCGAATTTAAACGCGCCGGGCCAGATCGTGCTGAGCGGCAGCGTCGAGGGCATTGAGGCGGCAGCGGCCAAATCGAAGGACAAAGGCATCAAGCGGGCCATTCCGCTGCCCGTGGCAGGGGCCTATCACAGCCGCCTGATGAAAAGCGCGCAGGACAGGCTGGCCAATGTGCTGGAAGCGGCGACGATTGTGAGTCCTGGCATACCCGTGGTCTGCAATTTTGAGGCGCGGACAGTGAACCGGCCTGAAGAAATCCGTACAACGCTGACCGCCCAGGTCACTGGCAGCGTGCGCTGGGTGGAGTCCATGCAGCACCTGATTGCTGAGGGGCATACGCTGTTCATTGAACTCGGGCCGGACGCCACCCTGGCGGGGCTGATGGGAAAAATTGACCGCAGTGTCAAGGTCATCTCCATCAAGGACATCGCCACGCTGGATGCCGCAGTGGCAGAACTGCTGGGGTAAATTTTGCACGTGGAAGGCACCACACAGACGAATAATAATCTGAACGACAAACGGCCAGTTTCGTCTATCGTTCTCTAACCCCATCCTGATATGCTTGAAATTTTTGAGAATCCCTTCAACACCTTTCTCATGGGCTTCGCCCTGGGTGTCGTCTTCTTGGTCATGGCTTATTTTAACCATTGGAAGACCAAAACGGAGTTCAAACGCTACAAATCCCACCTGAGTGACAAGCTGGAACTGGACGCCAAGCAGCTCCAGGATACGAACAAGGAGCGTGCGCGGCTGGCCCAGGAGAATGAGCATCTGCGGATCCAGGTGAACCGCCTGAATGAAAAGCCTGAAAACAAGCTGCAGCGTGAGCTGGAAGTGATGGCCCGCGCAGAGAAGCATATGCTGATCAATGCGCCCGGCTTTGCCCCCGCCTGGGAGATGGCCAAATCCCAGGCCCTGTCCCAAATGGAGACTGAGGAAAAAGGCATGTCCTTCCCACAAAAGATGTTCCGCAAGCTCATCGGCCCAGGTGGTAACGGCAGCAATGTCAGCTCCACCTTGCCGGAACACTCGATGAGCAACAATGGCAAATCCGGTTCCTCCGAGACTGCCACGACGACGACGGCAGCCTGATTCTTCTGGACGATTTTGAAAAAGCCCGTTGTTTCGCAACGGGCTTTTTTTATACGAGCGCGGTAGCGAGTCCCAGGAAAACGCCCATGCTGACCACATCGGTGGCGGTGGTCAGGAAAATGCTGGAGGCGGTGGCCGGGTCGGCCCCAAGCTTCCGCAGTGCCAGGGGGATCAAGGCTCCGCAGATGCCGCTAACCACACAGCTCATGACCATGGATAGCAGGACCACCGTGCCCAGCATGATGGCTGCAGGATTTCCCTGCATGTGGGCATAGAGAAACATGCCGAGGCCGGCGGTGATTCCGACCAGCAGACCATTCAGCAGCCCCAGAGTGCCTTCCTTGAGAACCAGCCGGCGTTCATCACCATCCTTCAGGTCACCCAGCGTCATGCCCCGCAGGGCGACGGCCAGGGCCTGACAGCCAGTGTTTCCCGACTGGCCTGCCAGCACGGGCAGGAAGGCGGCCAGAATGACGATCCGCTCCAGGGTGTGCTCAAAGTAACCGACGACGCCCGCAGCCAGGAAGGCCGTGACGAGATTGACCTGCAGCCATGGATGGCGGAATCGCAGACTGTGCAGGACGGGGGTGCTGAGGCGTTCTTCATCATTGACACCCATCATCGTTCCCGCCTGGGCGCTGATCTCGATGGCCCGGGCTTCAAAGAGGTTCTGGCCGCGCACAAGGCCGATGAGATGACCTTCCTCATCACACACAGGGTAAACTGGCAGATGGCGGTTGACGGTCTGCTTCATGGCCTCCGTCAGTTCCATCTCCGGCCGCAGGGCGAAAATGTTAGAGTACATGACCTCGGAGAGCAGGGCCTCAGGTTTTCCTAGCATGAGGTCACGAAAAACCAGCACGCCAATGAGCCGGTTGGAGTCGTCCGTCACATATCCATAAGTGATGAAGGCGCGTTTGGTCAGCTTGCGCAGGGCCTCGATGGTGCCGCCCACGGTCATGGAGGGGCGGAAGACGGCCACCGGCGGTTCCATGAGCCATCCAACGGAGTCCTCCGGATACTCACGGTTGCGCATCCACTGCCGGGCTTTCTCAATCGGGGCGGCGGCGATGATGGCGCAGCGGTGCTCATCCGTCATTTCGTGAAGCACCTGCTGAGCGACCATCGGATTGAGCGATTCCAGCACCCGCACTCCATCCTCAGCAGGCATGGTTTCCAGCAGATCGGCGGCATCGTACGGGGCGCGCTCACGCACATCTTCGAGGAGGTTGGCATCGTCTTCCAGGCTCATGCCAGGGCATTAAGCTCAGGATGATGCTCTGTCCATTCGCTGCATGAATGGAATGGTGAAAATCGCATTTAAATATCACAGTCGGAGCCGCGAGCGTTATAGAACCGGCTGGCAGTGCGGGTTATTTGCACACACTTCATTTTAACATGCGTATCTGGGATCTTCATTGTCACCTTAGCGGGGTCGCCGGCCTCACGCCGGAAGAGCGCATGGGTCAGCTCCTGGGTTATGCTGACCGTGTGGGCATTGAGCGTCTCTGCGTTTACATGGGCCTGAAGTGGTCCCAAGACCCGTCACCGGATGACCTGGTCAAACAGAATGACGAGGTGCTGCGGGCGCTGGCCAAGTACCCGGACCGCACTTTTGGATTTGTCTATCTGAGCGCGAAGCATATCCAGCGCAGCCTTGAAGAACTGGAGCGATGCGTGGCCAACGGACCGATGGTGGGCATCAAACTGTGGGTGGCGGGAAGGTGTGATACTCCGGAGATTGATCCCGTGATCGAGCGGGCGGCTGAACTGCAGGCCGTGATCTTTCAGCACACCTGGTTCAAGACGGGCGGCAATTATCCAGGAGAGTCCACGCCGGATGACATCGTGGCCCTGGCACGCCGTTTTCCGAATGTTCCCATCATCTGCGGCCATACTGGCGGAACCTGGGAGCTGGGAGTGCGTGCGATACGCGAACATAAAAACCTTTATGCGGATTTGGCTGGCAGCGATCCCACCGCCGGCATGACCGAGATGGCAGTGCGTGAACTGGGCGTGGAGCGGGTGATCTATGGCAGCGATGCCGGGGGGCGCAGCTTCGCCAGCCAGTTGGGAAAGGTGCATGGAGCGCAGATCAGTGAGGCGGACAAACAGCGGATCTTTTGCGACAATCTGCGGGAACTCATGCTGCCGATCTTGAAGCTTAAAGGCATACAGGCTTGAGCGTCTGTGCCTTTTGCAACGGGAGTAATGCCAGGTCCAAGGCGGCTCAGTATCACAAGAGGATGCATATGTATGTCATTATTGGCATGGATGCTGATTTATAACTGGGTGCCAAACCTGATTTTCGGATTTGGCCATACACCGCCTTCCCCCGTGGCTGATGAATCGAACAAACTGTATCCGTACTGCCATTCCATGCCTGTCCCTTTTGTGGACCAGCCTCATTCTCACAACTTCCTTGTCTGCCCAGACTTCGGTTTACTGGGACATCAATGGCGTCTCGGCTGGAGCGGGAGGCACTGTACTTGCTGGAGAGTGGAATGCCACCAATCCCTTTTGGAACACCAATGCTGACGGTGAGGCCGGTACACTGGCCGAATGGACGGCTGGTAACATTGCCATTTTCAGCGCAGGTGCAGATGCGACGGGCGAATACACGGTCGCTGTGACCGGCACCCAGGATATACGGGGCCTGACATTTCAGGAGGGCACGGTGACCCTGCAAGGAGGCGTTTTGAATCTCACAGGAGCCACCACCATCAACGTGGCAGAGACATTGTCAGCGACTCTGGATGGGATGAGCCTGACGGGAAATTTTGCCCTGACCAAAGAAGGCAAGGGAACGCTAAGACTGACAGGAGCGGCAACCAGCAGCCTTGCGGGAAACTTCCGCCTGGGCAGCGGCATGGTGGAGCTGGCCACGATGGGTGGTGCTGCTTTGGGGACGGGAGACATCCTGGTCGAATCCACAGCAGGGGCATCCAACAATGTGAATCCGGTGACGCTGAGGCTGATGGCGGCGGACCAGATCTCAGACACGGCACATGTCACGGTTCTGAGCCAGCAGTACCGGGCGGCTTTGTTTGATCTGAACGGATTTCAGGAGACAATCGGTGGCTTGACCGTGGTGGGAAGGACTGGCACCAACAACGTCGGGGTGAAGACTGGCGCAGGGGGCGTGCTGACGGTGGAAGGAGACATTTTTTTGCGTAATAACCGGGGCGGATCCACCGGCAACAATGTCCGGGATGTACTCATCACCGGCACGGGTACGCGATCTTCAGTACAGCCGGACAGCGGCATCCTGGACTTGGGGAACGCGGTAAGAACCATCACTGTCCAAAGCGAGGCGGCGACGCTTTATGGCGACGATGACGCGACAATTGAGACGACCATTCGCAATGGTGGGATCATCAAGGCAGGGGCCCAGAAGCTGATGCTGCTGGGGACGAACATTTATGAAGGTGGCACGACGATCAGCGAGGGCACTTTGCAGCTCGGCATCGGCGGGAACACGGGCTCCATCATTGGGGACGTGGTGAACAATGCGTTGCTGGCATTTAACCGGTCCAATGCGCATGCTTTTGCGGGGGACATCAGCGGAACGGGGGCCGTGAGCAAATTGGGAACTGGTGTGCTGACGCTGAGCGGGAGCAATGCCTATGCAGGGCTGACCTCGGTTTTAAACGGCAGCCTGGAAGTTCAGATGCTGGGCATGGCAGGCAGCCTGACGGGTACGAATGTGGGGACGCAGGCGGTGATTCATCTGGGCTCGGAGATGGCGAACGTGGGGTTGATTTATGCGGGTACGGGGGAGACGACGGACAAGGTGCTGCGGCTGACGGGCACGACGGGCAATGTGACGCTGAATGCCTCCGGCACCGGTGCGGTGGTGTTTCAGAGCGCGCTGGATGTGAGCGAGGCCGGGGACAAGACGCTGATCCTGACGGGTACGAACATGGATGCGAATACTCTTCTGGGCGGCATTACGGATGCCACGGCGGGCGGGGTGACGAGCCTGCTGAAAACGGGGGATGGTGTGTGGGCGCTGGGTGGGGTGAATACTTATACGGGAAGCACGACGGTGAATGGCGGCACTCTACGCCTGACCGGGGCGGGCAGCATCCCGCAGGAGGCACTGATTGTGCAGAACGGGACTTTTGACATCGCCGGGGATCTGGACCTGACTTTGACGGGAGATCCTGAACTGAAGATCGCAGCGGCGGAACTGATCTCCTATGGCCTGTTTTTCGGTGGCGGCAGTGCGGGGTCCGCAGGGACGGTGAACATGGCCGCCGGGCGGAGCCTGATCTTAGGCAGCCATGTGGCCTATACGGCGACGGGCAACAACCAGGGAGCCAACATCACAGGCGGAACGCTGAACATCGGCGATGTGGAGCGGTTCTTCGTGGTGAACAACAGCAGCAATGCGGAACCTGAGCTGACGGTCACCTCCATGGTTATTGGGGGAGCGGGGAGCCTGCTGACGAAAGGGGGAAATGGCACGCTGGCGCTGAACGGAGGCCTGGCGGTGGACGGGGTGCGGGTGAATACAGGCAGGCTGGACTTTGGCGGGGCGATGAATGTGATCCGCACCAGTTTGCAGGTGGGTTTTAACAACAACAGCACTGCGTATTATGCGACAGAGGGCGGGGAGCTTTTTGTGGGCAGCGGAAGTGCAGACACATTGGATGTGGGCGTGACAATCAATACGCAAACTTATGCTTATGCCACACCATCGGGCACGCTGGACCTGCGGGGCTCAGAATCGCTGACGGTGAATGTAGGCAGGGTGCGGGTGGGGGTGCATACGTCAGCCTCGGGTGCCGTTTTTAGTGTACCTGCGGATCCGTCACTGAACGGGCTGGCTTCACCTTCAGGAATGACTCCCAACTTGAATGCATTGTATCTGCCCACCAATAGCCAGATCACCGCCAGCACGCATTTTGTAGTGGGGGACGCGGCCTCGGCAAGCGTAGGCACGGGGGCAGACGCCCACCGGGTGGAATTCGGCGAAGGGGAAACCCTGCTCAAGACGCCGCTGATGTATATCGGCTGGCGCAAGGGCAGCGGCACCGGGACGATCCGCGAAGGCGGAACACTGACACTGCAAGGCGTGGCGGAGGGTGCCCGGACCACGCTGTATGTGGGCTACAATGCCGTAAATACCTCCGGTGCGACGACGAGCAGGCTGGATCTAAGCGAAGGGACCTTCATTGCGCAGCTCAACAGTGTGACGATCGGCTGGAAGAGCAGCGGATCCAGCGCGGCGGGTTCCTCGACGGGGAGTCTGATCCTGGGCAGCAGTGCCGACAATGCGGTGGACGTGTCCGGCAATGTGGTGGTGGGAAATCTGGGCGGGACCCAGGCTTCGCCCATCACGTCTTTTGGCCGGGGGACGCTGACTCTCGGCGGAGGCAGCTTCACGGTGGGGGGCAATGTGGAACTGGCCAAGATGACGTTGTCGAGCGGTGCGGTGACGAATGCCAATCTAAGCAGCGAGGGCACGCTGAACCTGACGGGCGGGACTTTTACCATCAATGGCAACCTCACCACGTCGGTGGATGCGCTGGCTCGTAATACGGCGACGGTGAACCTGGACGGTGGCACGCTGGACATGACGGACGGCAGCATCGGTGCAGCGGATGCACTGGTGGCTTTCAATGTTTATTCAGGCGGGCTGCGTGGGCTGGCGGAATACAATGGCGGAGCACCTTTGGTGAAGACGACGGAGGGGCTGCTGACGCTAGGAGGTCTGAACAGTTATACTGGAGGCACCGTGATCAATGGTGGCACGCTTGAAGTCCTGGCCAGTTCCAGGACAGGTCTGGGCAATACCACGGTGAACGGGGCAGGGGCCGTGCTGGCGGGTGAGGGTACTGTCTCCGCAAACGCGCTGCTGACGCTGGGCAGCATCCGCCCCGGTGAGAACGCGGGGCTGGGCAATGGCATGCTGACCTTTGCCAATGACCTGACGCTGAACGCCATACCGGGCAGCGGCTCCATTTTGCTACTGGGCATCACCGGAGCAACGGGCATCGCTGACCTAAGTGTGTATGAGGTGTCGCAGATTCCCAGTGTCTATGATTTCACGTCTTACAATATGGAGACACACAACTTGGGAGATCACGATCTGCTGCGGGTGCAGGGCACTCTGACCTGGAATGAAGGCACTCGTTTGGTCGTGGAGGATGAGGGGGTGGCCTATGAGTATGGACAGGTCTTTAATCTGCTGGACTGGACGGGGCTGCTGGGCGGCGGACCAAGCTTTTCCTCCCTGTCCAGTGATGGCGGGGTGGTGAATGATTACCTGACGCTGCCATCGCTGACGGGCACGGGGTTCTTTTGGGACTTGTCCCTGTTCGGCGACCACGGGGTGCTGGTGGTGGTGCCTGAGCCAGGACGGGCGGTCCTGCTGCTGTTGGGTATGGGACTGGTGGGGATGAGGCGCAGGCGGTGAGAGATCAGGATGGGGGCAGCCCCAGGCGGATGGGTCCATGAACGTGCATGGGATTTACATCCTGCCCCGCCTGGGTAACTCGAATCCTGCCCTGTACCTGAAGGCTGCGGGCGGCTTCGCGAATTTGAGGCATGAGTGGCCGCCAGTCAGATGGGGACATGTGGCGTGCCACTTCCGATGGACAGATCGTTTTGCCCATACCCCGGGCAGAGATGAGTGTCATGATAGCCTGGGCGATGTCTGCTCCAGAGTGCATCAAAGGGATGGAGAATTTTATTTGGGCCGTTTCATCTCGAACATGGCGGTGGTGCGGCAGTACCAGCCGGGGGCTTGCATGCGGCCGATGGGGGCGTAGTTGCCGGGTTTGACGAGCCAGGTTTCAGGATCGAAGATGCCGTCGCGGACGTGGATACGGAGCACTTCACCAATGATGAGACGGTTGTCGCCTATTTCGATGATGCTGTGGCTGCGGCACTCCAGGCTGGCGGGAGATTCGGCGATACGCGGTGGTTTGACGCTGGTAGAGGGCAGGGGGGTCAGACCGGCGTGAAGAAGTTCGTTTTCTCCTGGGGGCAATGAGGCGGCGCAGAGGTTCATTTTTTCCGCAATGGCTTCGTCCACAAGATTGATGACGAATTCATGGGTGAGACGGATGTTGCGGGCGGTGTCTTTGGGGATGCCGGGGGAGCGGTCGCCCGGGCAGAGACCGACGATGGGCGGGCTGTCGCCGAGGACGTTGAAGAAGCTGAAGGGGGCGGCGTTGACGCGGCCATCAGGGTCCAGCGTGGTGGTGAGGGCGATGGGGCGGGGCGTGACGAGACCGCTGAGGATGATGTAGGCATCGTCGCGGAGGGGGCCGGTGAGGTCGAGTTCCATAATGAGTTTGGCACAGGATGGCGCTTCTGCCGGCGGGCACAAGAAGCTTGCGGTTGCGGACGGATGCGAAGTTGCTTTTTTGCCGTCGCTTCATAACGCTGTGGCCAGCGGTAAAGGTAATTGACTGATTGATGCTGGATCCTGTACAACTTCTGAGCGCGTATTGCGACGGTGCCTTCCCGATGGGGGAGGAGGGGGGCTGCATCTCCTGGTTCAGGCCGCCTTACCGGGGGATTTTGCCGATCCAGGAGTTTCATCTGCCGGCGCGCTTTGAGCGCTATCTGCGGGAGCACCCATTTGAGGTGCGCTGGAACACGGCGTTTGGGGATGTGATGAGGGGCTGCGCGGACCGTGAGCAGACGTGGATTACAGATGTGATTTTGGACAGCTACCAGGAGCTGCACCGTCTGGGCTTTGCGCACAGTGCGGAGGTGTGGCGGGAGGGGCGGCTGGTGGGCGGGGTCTATGGGGTGGCGATCGGAGGAGCGTTTTTTGGGGAGAGCATGTTCAGCCGGGAGACGCAGGCCTCGAAGGTGGCGCTGACACATTTGCAATGGCGGCTGAAAGAGCGCGGGTTCATTGTCCATGACACCCAGTGGACGACGCCGCATCTGGCGATGTTTGGCGGACATGAGATCCCGTCGATTCAGTATCTGGAGTTGTTGCACCGGGCGATCCGGCTGCCAGTGACCTTTGATGACCGCCAAAGGGGAGCGCAGATGATGTTTAGGTAGTGTGGCGGGGACGGCGCAAAATGGGCTGATTTGAGGACAATTGACAGGGAGGGAAATCTCCTGGCCGGGACGAGCGTATGGAGTATGGGTGGTGTTTCATCCCCCCTCCGGCATCCCCTGGCTATTCCATGTCCATACTCCGCTCCATCGCTCTGATTTCCCTTTTGCCTGCGACCGCTCCGGCTGCTGAGGCCCTGGCCACTCGTGGACAGGATACGTATGAGAAAAAAATCCGGCCGATGCTGGAGCAATACTGCTTTGACTGTCATGCAGACGGCATGGACAAGGGGGACTTCACCTTTGACAAGCATACGGATTACAAGCTCCTGCGCAGAGATATGAAATTCTGGGACCATGTGCGGCAGCAGATCGTGACGCATGTGATGCCGCCGGAAAAGAAGGACAAACCAAGCCTGGAGCAGCGGGATGAAATGGTGGCCTGGATTGATGATGCGATCTTCTGGTTCGACCCGAACAAGCCGGATCCTGGTCATGTGACCTACCGGCGCTTGAACCGCACAGAGTATAACAACACGGTGCGTGATCTGCTGTGGGTGGACAGCCGCCCGGCGCGGGAATTTCCGCCGGATGACACCGGGTATGGCTATGACAACATTGGCGATGTGCTGAGCCTGTCTCCCATGCTGATGGAAAAGTATCTGCGGGCCTCCCGCGCGGTGGCGGATACGGCGATGGACACGGCCACCCCCGGACATGCGGATGTGGAAATTACCGGGCGCAAATTTTACAAGCAGAAAGGCGAGACCAAGGATGACGGCAACCGGCGCTGGTTCTTCGCGAATGCCGAGGTCTCCCAGAAATTCTATGCACCTGCGGATGGCACCTATACGGTGACGCTACATGTGGCGGCCACGCAGGCAGGCGGAGAACCGGCGAAGGTCGGCGTGAAGATAAACGGCAAGGACGAGTCCACGTTTGAGGTGACCGAGAAATGGAAGGCGGAGAAGCCTGAGTTCCAGGCGATTACGCACACGCTAAAGCTAAAAACGGGCGAGACGAAACTGACAGTAGGCTTCCTGAATGATCTGAGTGATGAGAAAACTCCGGATGCATCCAAGGGCGACCGCAATGTGGTGCTGGAAAAGGTGGTGGTGAAGGGGCCGCACAGCCTGCTGGCACCCAAGGGGAGCCGTTTTTTACGCTGGCTGCTGGACAACAAGCCGGCAGGACTGCCGGCGATCCAGTGGACGGGCGAAGACCTGGAAAGTGGTCAGGGCAATGCCAGCAAGGACACAGGCGGAATCCTGCTGGCCAGCAAAGGGTATGTGAAACATCCGGTGCAGATCACAACGGCAGGCAAGTACCGTATCACGGTGAAGGCAGGTGCCCAGCAGGCCGGGGATGAACCTGCCAAGTTTGATGTGCGCATCGCGGGCAATACGGTGGGAGCTTTCTCGGTGACGGCTAAGAACCAGACACCGCAGTCGTTTACCCTGGATGCGCAGCTTCCTGCAGGCAGCCATGAAATGCAGATCTGGTTTCTGAATGATTATTATGAGCCGGAGACAAAGGCGGACCGCAATCTGTGGGTGCATCAGGTGAAGCTGGAAGGGCCGACAGACAAAGGGGGGGCGGTTCATGCGAGTGCGGTGCCGGGGATGGTGGAAAGAATGGGCACCCGGCTTTTCCGCCGTCCTGTCACGGCGGATGAAAAGGCCAAGTGGCAGGGCTTTGCGGAGCTTGCCATGAAGGAAGGAGAAAAGCCGTTAGGGGCATTGCGCTTTGTGCTTGAAGGCATGCTTGTCTCCCCGGCTTTCCTGTTCCGGGGTGATCCACAGCCGGTGGGCGAGGTGGCAGACGGCAGTGCTTTGATTGACGAGTACAGCCTGGCCAGCCGCCTGTCCTATTTCCTCTGGTCGGCACCGCCGGATGAGCAGTTGCTTGGGCTCGCCTCCAAAGGGGAACTGCGCAAGAATCTGGCGGCGGAAATGAAACGGATGATCGCCGATGGCAAGGCCTCGGCGATGACGGATGATTTTGCAGGCCAGTGGCTGCAACTTCGTGACATGGACATCATCTCCCGGGATACACGGATGTTTCCGGAATGGAAGAGCGGCATCAGCTTCAGCATGAAAAGGGAAAGCCAGATGTTCTTTGCCCACATCCTGAAGGAGAACCGCAGTGTGATCGAGTTTTTGGACTCGGACTATACCTTTGCCGACAAGAAACTGGCTGACTGGTATGGCATCCCGAATTTCAAGGGCTCCAATTTTCAAAAGGTGTCGCTGAAAGGGACACCCCGTGGCGGAATACTTACGCAGGGAAGTGTGCTGGCCATCACCTCCGGCCAGACGCGGACCTCGCCGGTGAAGCGGGGGCAGTATCTGCTGGAAAACATCCTGGGCACGCCCCCGCCCCCCGCGCCGGGCGGGGTGCCGCCTTTGGATGAAAGCAAGGTGAGGAAGTCCAAGATGACGCTGCGGGAGCAGTTCGCTCAACACCGTGAGCACACCTCCTGTGCAGGCTGCCACGCCTTTCTAGACCCGATGGGTTTTGCCTTTGAGCATTACGACGCCATCGGCCGCTATCGTGAGACGGAAAAGGGCCTGCCGATTGATGCCGCAGGCACCCTCGTGCGAGGACAGGCCTTCAAGGACATGACGGAGCTGAGAAAGATCCTGGCCCGTGACATGACCGAGGATTTTACCCGGAACCTGGCTGAAAATCTCCTGACCTTTGCCCTGGGGCGCGGCCTGGAGCACAGTGACAAGCCCGCAGTGAAGGAAGTGGTGCGGCGCACAAAAGAGGCGGAATTTCGGTTTCAGGACATGATCCTGGCGGTGATTGAGAGCGTTCCCTTCCAGAAGATGCGTGTGGGCGCTGAAGCTGAGTGACCATTGCACGCAGCGATGACCACCGCTAACCTGCCGCCGCCCAGGGGTCTGTCTTCTCCCTGAGCCAATCCCCCCTCATGTCAGATACTGCACCATCATCAAATCAAGGCCGTTGGATCCGTGCCGCCCTGGTCATCTTCCCGGCAGGCACGGTTGTTCTGGGTATCGCTTCCTTCGGATTCTGGTGGGTAAAAAAGGTCAAGGTGGAGGAACGTGGCTACAAGTATGCCCTGGCACTGCGTCGTGACCTGAATGAAGCCGGACTGCAGCGTCACATGGATATCCTGCGGGATGTCATGAACCAGCCGGATGCCCAGAAAATCCCGGCGGTGGCCGCCTATCTGGAATCCAGCATGGGTGCGGAAAACATGGGCTATGTGGTGCGCCGGGTACGATTTCAAAAGGACGATATCGAGATGGCCAATGTGGACGTTGAACTGACTGGGAAAAAACGTCCGCGGGAAGTCGTGCTGCTGCTGGTGCCGTATGGTGACCCTGCCCGAGTGGAGGCGGAAGGACGTGCGATCTCCATGCTGGTGTCACTTGCCCATGCCATCACCGGAGAGACCGGGACCGCCACACTCCGCATGGCGGTGGTACCCTATGGACATGATCCTGAAAGTCTCGCCCGGCTGATGGCTGCCGCACGCGGTCGGGAAGAGCGGTTCATGCAGGTGCTTGTCGGCGGTGGAGTTTCTGAGGAGACTCTGGCTGCACTGAAAAAGGGTTTTCGCGTGGCGGAAACCGGCACGGTGCTCACGTCTCTTCCTGACACCGTGGACACGCAGACGACTTTGTCCTCAGCGCAGGCTTTGAAGGCCCGTCTGTTGAAAGCAGTGGAGTGAGCCGGGGCTCCTTCCGTTCCTTTGACAGACTGCGCCTGCTCCTTATTTGATGGCAGAGTAGAATGATTCCGTCTGGCCTTCATGCGGAACGACCTCAATGAGAACCGGGCCGTCCGGCAGATCTTCCAGCTCATCGGGATGCGTGATTTTGAGATAGTTAAGCCCCCACATTTCTGCCCAGGGGGCAAAGGTGACCCGGTGATGATTTTCGATGACGTGGCGTGCGTGGCGGGAAAGGTGGCGCAAGGAGGCAACCCGTGAAAAGATCTTGCCACCACCGTTGTTAATGATGACCAGACGCCGGTTGCCTTGAGGTAGCTGGGGCATGATCCAAGGGGCGGAGAGATCATACAGCGCGCTCAGATCCCCGACGATGAGCCAGGTCTCACGCACGATGGCACTGATGCCTAGCCAGGTAGAGATGATGCCGTCAATGCCATTGGCTCCGCGGTTGGCAAAGAACTCAACGCCGGGCTGGATGAAGCTGACACCAAGATTGAATTCACGGATGGGCAGGCTGTTACCCAGAAACACCCTGGCACTGGCGGGGATGTGCATGGCCAGCTCCCGCATCCATCCAGGCTCGGAAAAGGCATAATCGCTAAGGAGGGCCTGAATATCCGGTGCTCCGGTTGCCACGCTGGCAGGCGGGAGCTGGTATTTGCCCAGATTGGTCAGAGCGGACCAAGGGATGGTCTGAACATTTTCAGTTCTGGCGAGACCTGGAAAAGGGAGCCGTGAAATATTCAGGATATGGATATCCGGTTTTGATTCCAAATCCCGCCACCAGCGTGCGGTGGGCACTCCGCCGATGCGGATGATCTGCCGCGCATTGAGCGCATTGAAGTGGGATTCAGCGGCGATGTGAAGCAGATGTTCCAGCTTGGGCCGGTCAGGCCATTTTCCCCAAAGGTTTGAAGTGGCCTCCGCCAAAACGGGCAGGCCCATCTTGGCAAGGACAGGCGCGGCGGCATTCGCTTCCTGCTGGCTCATGCCGGAGGCAAGGACGGCTGTGGGCTCACCGATCAAGTTGAAGCTGGGCGGTGCAGGCGGTTTAGGCGGGGGCGGGCCGTGGTGAGCCAGAAAATCAATGCCGGTGAGGTTGGTTTCCAACGGTTCATCCAGACAGATGTTGATGTGGAAAGGACGTGGGCCGATGCGGGTGGGCCAGGAAAGGCTGATGCCGACCTCAACATCCAGGCAGGCGCTGACGTAAGGGCCAAAAAGGTCTTTTTGCTCAATGGCCTGGGGGGCGCCGGTACCGCGAAAACGGCGGGGACGGTCTGCCGTGATGAGGACAAGCGGCAGCCCCTGATAATGGGCCTCAATGGTGGCAGGCAGCAGTTCCGCAGCGGCAGTGCCGGAAGTGGTCAGTACCGCGACCGGGGCGCGATCTGCCTGAATACGGCCCAGAGCGAAGAAGGCGGCACTGCGTTCCTCAAAAAAGTTCCAGATTTTGACGCCTTCACTCTCGATCAGTGCCGAAATGATGGGGGCATTGCGGGCGCCTGCAGCTACACAGACCTCCGAGACGCCCATACGTGCCAGGGCGGTCAGCAGAGAACGGATGATCAGTGTATTCATGGCGTGCAGGACCTATAAACCCAGCATCGTGACCACGGATTCGCGCTTGAGCCGCAATTCCCGCCATTCATGATCAAAGGCGCTGCCACCAACGATGCCGCAGCCGGAGGGCAGTTGGGCTTCTGAACCTTTCCAGCTCAGGCCGCGGATGGCCACGACCATGTGGCAAACAGATGCCGGTCCAGGCTCGATGAACCCGAAAGGGGCACCGAAGAACCCGGGTACATTTAGCTGGTTGCGGTATTCCCGCAGGCGTGCCAGCCAGTGTTCCTCACGCGGCAGGCACCCCACGGCCGGGGTCGGATGGATCTCGCGGACCAGGGCACCCGGTTCAATGGGCTGGTTGAGGGTCACCTGTAAATTGGTTTGAAAATGCAGCAGGCTTGAGGCGTGGCAAAGGCCCCGTGCGTCCCTTTTTACCTGGCCGAGGCTGCTCAGGCGTTCCGTCAGATAGCGAACGACGATTTCGTGCTCGTCAATTTCTTTCACATCGCTCAAGAAAGAGGCTTGGTCCCCAGGTTTGGCGGTGCCGGCCAGGGCCATGGTTTCCACCTTCGTTCCCTGGCTGCGGAAGAGCAGCTCAGGGCTGGCCCCCAAATAGCCCTGTCCTTGTTGCACCCAGCCGTAACCCCAGGTATTGGCCGGGGCGGACATGACGCGCTCCAAGAGGCGCACGGGATCGCCGTCAGTGATGGTGCCCCGTTCTGTCAGCACCGGGACCATTTTTTCCAATCGCTTGGACAAAACTTCCCGGCGGATGCGGCGGAAGGCCATCTTGAACCATTCGGTGGCAGGCTTGGCCCACTGGATGTGCGGAAGCTGCGCCCCGTTCCACCCGGCACCCTGGGCAAGGGAATCAGCAGCCACCTCAAGAAGCCTGGCGGGCTTCTTCCAGGGAAGGGGATCTGTAAGGTCAAAGTCGTTGATATAAAAAACGCCACCATCTGCCGGGGCCTCCGCAAATGCTTCGAAGGGTCCCTGGCCGATCCACGCCCGTCCGTCGGGCAACCTGAAAAGTGCAATATCCGTCATGTTCATCTTATAGTGAAACGCATGGACCAAGGTGCAAGGGGCGAGGATTTCGCTTTTCGGATTTCTGAAACCGCGTTTACATGGAGATATGCGACTGACACACTTTGCCCTGGCCCTTACCATCATCCTTCTTGCCATCACCGGCTACCTGGCCTGGGAAGGGCAGCAGGAGATCAAAGGGCTGAAAAAGGAGATGGATTTTGAGCGCAAACAGAGGCAGGCGAACGAAACGGCCAATCCAAGCCAGGAGTCCATGGTGCCGCTGCCGACCATCCCGGCATCCTCCATCACCCCGCCGCCTACTCCTGGCACCATCGCCGCAGCCCCCGCATTGGAAACTGAGGCAGAAGAAATCATGGCCGGGGCAGGCTCTCTTCCCGGGGGGGGGCTGACTGTCCCAAGATCTGTCATTGAGGCTGAAAGCAAGGGCATCTCCACAAATACGCTGACTCCGCTGCAGAAACAGGTGCTGGCTGCCCCTGCGGTGGCCACGGTAAAAACAGTGGTCCGTGAGCAGGGTTTTATCATTATTGATGCAGGGTCGGCCAAAGGACTGGTCAAGGGCCAGAAGTTCGAGGTGCGCCGCGCCAATGCCATCCTGGCCAGAGTGACCCTGACCGACGCCATCGAGGAAAATGAGGCGGTGGCTGATCTGGATTTTTCATCCATTCCCGCCGGAGTGAATCTTGAGCCTGGTGATGAACTCATTGCCCCGGTGGCACGCTGATGGCCCGCATCCGACTTGATCTTGCCCTGGTCCAACGAGGGCTGGTGCCCTCCCGTGAGCAGGCCAAGCGCCTCATCATGGCCGGGGAGGTGCTGCTGGATGAAACCGTCATCAGCAAACCGGGCTGGCTCATCCGGCAGGATGCTGTCCTGCGGGTCAGGGAGCAGCAGCGCTTCGTCAGCCGTGGCGGTTTCAAACTGGAAGGAGCTCTCGACCACTTTGGTATCCAGGTGGCAGGATTCACCGCCATGGATGTGGGGGCTTCCACCGGCGGTTTTACAGACTGCCTGCTCCAGAAAGGGGCCGTAAAGGTCTATGCTTTTGACGTGGGCACCAACCAGATGGTCTGGAAGCTCCGCAACGATCCACGGGTGATTTGCCGGGAGAATTTTAATGTGCGCCATTTGGTTGCGACTGACATTCCTGAGGCGGTGGACTTGATAGTCGCCGATGTCTCTTTCATTTCACTGACCCTGGTACTGCCCGGAGCCCTGTCCGTCCTAAAGCCTGGCGGACAGGCGCTGGTATTGGTCAAACCTCAGTTCGAACTTAGCCGGGAGGAAATCGGCAAGGGCGGCATTGTGCGTGAGCCGGAACTTCATACGAAAGCCTGTCTGCGCATCCAGGCATTCGTCGAGAACCGCCCTGAGCTGGAATGGCGCGGTCTGGTGGAATCCTCCATTCAGGGCACGGATGGAAATCGGGAGTATCTGGCGTGGTTTGTTAGGCGTGTTTAAGTGCAGATTGCAGGATTCGAACACAAAAAGCCTGATTGAAGGCACATCTGCGAGCGAGGTTGGAGGCCTGGGTGGCCTTTATACTGCTGAGAGGGAATGAAAGCCCTACGCCCCCGCGTCATGATCAACCTTCTGAGTGCCTTCAAAAGGCATATTTCTTCTTCTTTGGCTGCCAGTGTAGTGCTTGGTTCAGTCAGCATTTCCGTAAGTGCCGCGAACTTGTCCTGGGAGGCTGACGGAAGTCCTGGCGAGCGGTCTGGAGGGACTGGCGTGTGGGATGCGACCCTCCTGCGGTGGAATGAGGGCGGGGTGATGAAAGCCTGGGACAACAGGCTGTCTGATATCGCTGTGTTTGACGGGCAGGCCGGGACGGTCAGCCTGGGGGCAGCGATCAGTGCTGGCGGTCTTGTTTTCAATACCTCTGGTTATACGATTTCAGGCGGTGGTCAGGCGCTGACCCTTTTTGGCAGGATGCCGACGGTTGCAGTGACCAATGCCAGTGAGTCCGCAGCACTGAATGCCAATGTGATCCTGGGCGGTGATGTGTTGTTTAGCGGTGCGGGTGATTTGACACTGGACGGCACGCTTTCCGTTGCACCTGGATTGGTGGGCATCGTGAATCTGACAAAAACGGGTGCAGGGACGCTGACGCTGGAGGGAAATAACAGCGCTGCTGCCATCGCCATGACAGTCACCCAGGGTACCTTGAGCATCCAGGACGGTGTCAGCTTGGGCAGCGCAAGGCTGACTCTAAACGGTGGCATTCTGGAGGGCACCGCAAGCACAATGATCACCAACGGGATTAATTTAGGCGGCGCGGGCGGCACCTTCCGGGTTTCTGAAAATCAGACTCTGGGTGTCTCCACCGCATTCATTCGCGGGCATGGCGGGCTGACCAAAACGGGTGATGGAACCCTTCTCATCAGCATTGCCTCCACTTACCTCGGCACGACAAACATTCTGCAGGGAACCCTGAGTGGCGGGGTGGCTTCCTTTTTGCCAGCGACGACGCAACTTACTGTAGCGGCCGGCGCAACATTGAACCTGAACGGCTTTGCCACCACCGTAGCTTCACTCAGCGGCGAGGGGATGATAACGAATACTGGAGCCAGCGCAGCCCTGACTTTGGGCAATGTGCTGGGGGTTCAGAATACGACGTTTTCAGGCAGCTTTAATGGGACTGCAACACTGGTAAAAACAGGTGGCGGTATGTTGAGCATTACCTCTGCCACGCCGGGGACAGCCTCGGGTGCCTGGACGCTGGGGGCAGGGACGGTCAATGTGGATTTTGCCACCAATAGGACTTCGACGGCCAATATTTTGACCTCTCGTTCCATGAGTTTCACCGGGGGGACTTTGATGATCACCGGGCGCAGCGGGGCGGCCGTCAGCCAGGCGCTGGGAAATGTGACCTTGGGAGCCCGTGGAGGGCAGATCGTGTTGGTGGACGGTGGCGGCGGGGGCAGCACGGTATTGACCCTGGGCACGCTCGCCCATCCGACTACAGCCGGGGCTTCCTTGCTAGTCCAAGCACCCGCCAATACCCAGGTGACCACTACGACCGCTGGCAACGGGGGATCTGGCATTTTTGGCGGACGGTTCATTTTCACCAATGGCAGTGGTTTTGACTGGGCGACGAATACTGGTGCAGGAACGCCACTGATTGGCTACACGGGTTATGTTCCGCTGGATGTATCGGCAGGGACGGATACGGCCAATTCGGCATTGACCGGCAGTGCGGTGCTGGCAGGGAGCCGCAGCACGGGAACTTTGAAACTGATCACAAGCGGGGCCGGTCAATCGCTGGATCTCAATGGGCATCAGTTATCATTGAGTGGCGGCGGGCTGCTCTTTACCGGGACGGTGGATTACTCGCTGACGGGTGGTTCTCTTGCCAGCACCACGGCAACGAATTCTGATCTGGTCATCCATCAATACGGAACGGGGACGCTGTCGTTGAATACCACGATTATGAATGGAGTTGGAGCTTCCACATTGACCAAAGCAGGTCCAGGAACGCTGGTCTTGGGAGCGGCGAACAGCTTTTCCGGCGGCATCTGGATCAATGGAGGCGTCTTGAGCGTAAGTGCCCTTGACCAACTGGGAGCTGCTGCAGCACCAACAGTGATCACCATCAATGACGGAGCCACCTTCCGCACGACGGCTGACCTGACCATCCCCGCCAGCGGAAATGGCCAGCATACTTTCAGTTTTCCAGGAGGGAACGCCACCTTTGACATCGCTCCATCCACGACCCTGACAATCAATAGTGCCACGACGGGCATGCTTTCGGGCGCAGGTGGCCTGACTCTTAGCAATACGGGCACCCTGGTGCTGAACAATACGACCACGCACAGCGGACCGACAATCATCGGCGCAGGAGCAACCCTGCGGGGCGGGGTGGCTCTGTTTTTAAATTCCAGTGCGGGCGGGGGAGTGATTGTCGCTACGGGCGGAACCCTGGACTTGAACAATTTCTCCGCTGTCACCGGAGGCATTTCCGGCACAGGCACCATTACCAATTCGGGGGGGACAAACACGTCTCTGACCATTGGCAGCAGTTCGGTCACGGCCACGACGGCATTGAATACTGTCTTTTCGGGGACTTTGACGGGGGCGCTGAGCATCAGCAAAAATGGCAGCGGCACGCTCACTCTGAACACGGTGGCCACCTATACCGGGACGACTTCCATCGCGAATGGCGGGATCATTGCTGGAATGGACAATGCCCTCCCTGGGGGAAATGTGTCGCTGGGGAATTTTGCCGGTCCGGCGGTGGCGTTTTTGGATTTGAACGGACATAACTGGACGTCCGGTGGCATTACTTTTTATGGAACTTCCAGCGGTGCAGCCACCCAGGCCAGCCTGAATATTGGAGAAGGGGGCGTGCTGACGCTTGGGGGCACATTGGCATTGACGCCGAATTCCATACTCGTCAGCGGTGCCCAGCCTGCCTTTGTGACGGGCGGCACGCTCCAACTGTCTGCCACTCGGACTTTCGCGATCGGGGACAGCATCAATGCGGCGGCTGATCTGACCATTACGTCGGACATCACGGCAAGTGGTGCGTTTGGGATGACCAAGACGCTGAATGGCACTTTGCTGCTGACTGGCAACGTGACTTTGGGCGGGACATTGACCGCAGCAGCAGGTGTGCTGGATATCCGGGGCGTAGTGGATACCGGTACAGCCGCCTCCACGGTCGGCTCGGCCACGCCAGGGATGCTGCGCCTGTCATCTGGTGCCGGGTATTCGACGGCGACAATGGCCATAGGCACGACGGCTGCCTATGCGGGTTCTTTGGTGGTTCAAGGAGCTGATCTCACGCTGACGACCGCCACCACAAGTGCGGGAATAGCTTTTGGAACTTCTGGTTACGGTGGCATCTTTCTTTCAGAGGGCTCGATTTTACTCAACCGTCTGGAAGCGGGCAATGGCACACTCCCCACCTCGGTGGGGGTAGTGCAAATGACGGGCGGGACTTTGACAAGCCGGGAGTACGTCATCATGCGCAGCCGCCGCTGGGAAATGACCATGACGGGCGGAGCCTGGAATCATAGCCCTGCCACGGCCAATATTTCCCTGGCTTTCCAGGGGCTGAGCGAGGGGTTGGGTGCGATGACCATCGCTGGAGGAGAGGTAAATGCTGCTGGCCGCAGCATCGCCTTTGGCCAGAACAATACGGCTGCGGCCCAGGCGACCGGAATCCTTAATTTGAATGGAGGCACGGTGCTGACTAACAGCATTTTGCATTTCAGGTCGGCTGACTCCAATACCACTTCTTATGTGAATTTTAACGGCGGAGTTCTCAGGGCGGCAGTCAACAATGCCAATTTTATCGGGTATTCGGGCACGGGAGGGGCGGGCACTTTGACCGCGTATCTTAACGGGCCTTTTGGAGGATATGCCGGAGGTGCGGTGTTTGATACAAACGGTTTTAACTCCACCGTGGTGGTGGACCTGAATGCCCCAAGCGGCCAGGGGGTGACCAGCATTCCTCTCACCAGTGGCGGCAGTGGTTACATTGGAGCGCCTTTTGTGGAAATCAGTGGAGGCGGAGGGCGCGGGGCGACGGCATCCGCCGTGGTGGACCTGGATCCGCTGAGCCCGACCTACGGGCAGGTGGTAAGCATCTTCATCACAAATCCCGGCGTGGATTATACCTCTGCGCCAACGGTGACATTGATTGGCGGCAGCGGCACGGGTGCCACCACGGGGGCGGTAAGCACGGCTGACAATGTCTCAGGCGGACTCACCAAGACCGGCAATGGGATCCTGACCCTGAACGGGATCAACAGCTACGGCGGAGCTACTGTGGTGAATGGTGGAACGCTGACTTTTGGGGCCGTGGCCAACACCCTCAACGGCGGCATCTTTGTCAATGAGGGTCTGCTCATGGGCGGTGCGAATAACAACACCTTCGGCCTGGACACGAATGTGATCACACTGGGGGCTACGAGTGGCAATGCAGATGCCACGGTTGGCATCACTCATGACGGGGGGACGATCCGGCAGCCGGTGGTGGTCAGGGGTGGCAATACGGGGGTGTCCACCCTCTTGCTGGGTGTGGGGATATCCGGCACGACCTGGGAGGGAGCGATCACGCTGAACAACCATGATCTCACGATTGAAAAAACAGGCAGCACCTCCACCACCAGCACCCTGACCGGCGGCATTACAGGAACAGGCAATGTGACGCTGAACAACACTGCCTCCACAGGTCCCATCAACATCTCTGGCAGCATCATCAATCATGCAGGCACCCTGGTGCACACAGGGACTTCGACAGGTGCGACGACAATTACCGCCGTCATTGGGCCAAATGTGACCAGTGTGGTGCAAGACAGCCCGATGACACGCTTGATTCTGGGTTCGATCATTCAGAACAGTGGAACAGCCCATACCTGGCAGGGAACGCTGGTCATCAAAGCAGGCACCGTGACAGGAGGTTCCAATAACAACACCTTCGGTGCAGATACCAACCAGATCATCCTTGGGGATAGCACAGGTAATCAAGATGTGACGCTGGGAATCACCCACAACAGCGGCAGTTCATCCATCAAGCAGCCTATTCTCGTCCAGGGCGGCAATACGGGGATTGCCACGCTGCTTCTAAGCGTGGGGTCATCCACCACTTTTTGGGACAGTGCCATCACCTTGGACAACCATGACCTGACGATTGGCAGAACGGGTGGCACCGCCTCAACGGCCACGCTGCGTGGCGGGATCTCCGGCACCGGTAATCTGCTGCTGAGGAACACCACCAACCAGGGGCTTATGACCTTCTCTGTGGCGGCGATCAATCCTGTGGGATCCATCACTCACACAAGCACTTCCATTGGTGCCACGACGATCAGCGCCGTGATTGGAAGCAATGTGACCACGGTCACTCAAAACACTGCATCTACACTATTGCTGCTCTCAGGAACGGGGGCGAACACCTATGGTGGTATCACCTCCGTTCTGGCCGGAAGCATGCATCTGAACAAGACGGCGGGCGTGACGGCAGTTCCGGGTAACATCAATCTGGGGGGCGGCAGCACGGCGGCAGAACTGAGGTTGTTGAACAACAACCAGATCGCAGATTCGAGCATCATTACCCTGAGTGGCAGCGGCAGTGTGGCGGGTGTCTTTTCGCTCAACAACCGCAGTGAAACCATCGGGGGCCTGAGCAGCACCGCGGGGGAAGGGTTTGTGCAAAATGAGTCTGGCATTGAAGGGGTGAGCACGCTGACGGTGAACGTGAGCGCCGGGAGCCAGAGCTTTGGCGGTATCCTCCGGGATGGCAACGGCTTGGACATAGATGGCACATTGTCCTTCTTTAAAACGGGAGCTGGCACCCAGGTTCTGGCCGGTCTCAATTCTTATACGGGTACCACTCTTGTGAGCGAGGGTGTCCTGCAAGTGGGTGTCAGTGGACAGGGGCGGACAGGAACCGGGGCCGTCACAGTGGCCGATGGTGGCATGCTATCCGGGACAGGTATTGTTCAAGGTTCTTCATTCACCGCAGGGTCGGGTGCCGTGATCAATGCCGGTGATGGCATTGCCTCAGGCAACTACGGAACACTGACTTTCCAACCCTCGGCCGGAAGCGGTGCGCTGGCATTTGAAGCGGGCAGCACCATTATTCTGGATATCCAGGCTGGCGGCACTTCGGACCTGCTCAATTTTGTTGGCACCGGCAGCACCACGTTGACTTTTGCCGGAAATTTGACCGTTGCTGCGGACTCCTTTGTTCCTGTCCAGGAGGAGATTTTCAATCTGTTCGACTGGTCGGGACTTGTCTCTGCCCCCATCTTTGCCAATCATTACAGCTATAGCGGGCCTCTGTTCGGCAATGGCGATGAGGCACCAGGCTTAAATCTGCCGAACATTTTCGGCAGCGGCTATGCCTGGGACATCACCAACCTGACAAACCATGGCAGCATCGCCCTGATTAATATCATCCCGGAGCCGTCGCGGGCTCTGTTTATGGCTATGGGAGTGATGGTATTGCTGGGAAGGCGCAGACGTTAATCCAAGCCCTTTTGACCTCATCAATAACGGGTGATCGTCTCATGCAAGTTGAGGACGACACGGCAGACGCTGGTCCAGGCGGCGAGTTCAGGCAGGTCGCCGGTGGGGGCGGGGCGCAATCCGGTGGTGAGCAGCTTTTGAGCGTCCTCAGGGGCGGTATGGTAAACCTGGCGCTGGCTCTTGAGAAAGCCTAACAAACTTTGCGTTTCGGCGGATTTGGGTTTGCGGCCGAGGGTGCGGAGGAAGATTTCCTCTAAACGGATTTCATCACTTCCCGCAGGCAGCTTTTCTGCCAGCGTGCGGGCAGCTTCGACGAAGGTGGGGTCGTTGAGCAGGGTGAGGGCCTGTTGCGGGGTGTTGGAGACATTCCGGGTGGCGGTGCATTCGTCACGGGCAGGCGCATCAAAATTAGCCAGCATGGGGTGCAGGAAGGTGCGCTGCCAGTGCATGTAAACGCCGCGCCGCCACTGGCGGTCATCGGTGCTGGCGATGTAGTCGCGGCTGGGAAACTGGAGGTTCTCATAATAACCGCCGGGCTGGTAGGGCTTCACGCTGGGGCCGCCGATGTCCGGATTCAGCAGACCGGCGGCGAAGAGGGCGTTGTCGCGCACAAATTCAGCATCCAGACGGCGCGGATTTTGGAAAGCCAGGAGGCGGTTTCCGGGATCCAGGTCCTGCAGCTCAGGCCGGGTGCGACTGTCCTGAAGATAAGTCTGGCTGGTGACGATGAGGCGCATGACGTGCTGGATGTCCCAGCCGCTGTCGCGGAACTCCACGGCCAGCCAGTCGAGCAGTTCGGGATGTGTGGGCGTCTCCCCCTGGGCGCCGAGGTCATCCACCGCCTGAGAGAGACCGTTGCCGAAGAACTGCTTCCAGAGGCGGTTGACAAAGGTGCGCGCCGTTAGCGGATTTTCCGAAGAAGTGAGCCAGTTGGCAAGGTCCAGGCGGGTCTGCCGGGGGCCGTCCACGGCTGTTTTCCCGGTGAGGAATTGAGGTGGCGAAGGAGGGCAGATTTCTCCGCTTTCATCCATCCAGTTGCCACGCGGCAGGCGGCGGATGGTGAGGGGCTCTTTGACCGCGACAGTGACCTGGGTCCAGGCTTTGCCATCATTGCACTCCAAGGCCTGGGCATGGATGGATTTCCAGGCCGCTCGCGCGCCGGGAGAGGCGAGCCCGGATTGCTGCATCCAGGCGCGGGCCATGAGCGGAGAGGGGGAGTCTTTCTTTAAAGCGGCAGCCAGGGGCTGAACCCAATCTTTGGCCAACGGCGCAGGCGGGGCGATGGAGGACAGGCCGATGCGCAAATTTCCAGCGCTATGGTTAGGCAGGTTGACAATGAAACTCTCACCCGCTTTCAAGCGGACGGGTTGATCCATGAGCCAGATGGAGGAGTGCAGGGATTTGGCCATTTTACCAGAGGTTTTCCAGCCGGTGGAAATGCCGGGGATCTCAGCAGTACCCGAATAACGGGGCTCCTTGAGCGGGGCATCAGCGTGAAGAACCGCTATGGTGGCATCCTTCTTGTTCCCGGCTGCACGCATGGCAAAGGCGGGCACTAGCGTCATACCGCTGCTGCCGCCATTGATCTCAATGCTGTCCTGATGCGAGACATGTGGCAAAAGTTCAAGCCGGACTGCTGCGATGCTGACTGGCTCTGTGGCTGTGAAACTGAGGGTGGTTTTCTGGGCAGCTTTGCCGCTGATGAGGAAGCTGCCATTTTCCCCAGACGTGATGGTGGATTCATCCACCGGTTTGGGAGCGTTGGGTTTAGGCTTGGGGGCAGGACCCTTGCGGGCGGGTGGGGCAATGGCGGTGGTGGCCTGGGCAGGGAGGGTGAACCAGGGGTCCGGGCGTGTTTCCAGTGCGGCCAGGGTTTCTTTTTTCCAGGCTTCCACCTGCTCAGGCGGAGCGGCGCGCAGGGACTTCATCGCCGTGCGGTGCATTTCAGCATTCAGCTTTTTTAGACGGGCTTTCAGATAAGGGCTGTCCACCTGGATCTCAGGCGGGAAGGGGTGCTCATTGCTCCAGCCCGTCAGCTCTTCCACGGGGGTATAACGGTAGCTGGCATAGATGCCAAACTGCTTCACATCCGCAAAGTAGGCAGACATGGAATAGAAGTCGCGGGCCGTATAGGGGTCAAACTTATGGTCATGGCACTCGGCACAGCCCAGGGTGGCACCCATCCAGGTTCCGCCAACAGTGCGCACGCGGTCAGCCTGGTATTTGGCCAGGTATTCCATGGCCTGGCCGCCGCCCTCGCGGGTCATCATGTTAAGCCGGTTAAAACCCGTGGCCACAAGCTGCTCCTGGGTGGGATTGGGCAGCAGGTCGCCAGCTAGCTGCTCACGGGTGAACTGGTCAAACTTCTTGTTAGAATTAAATGCGGCGATGACATAATCCCGATAAGGGAAGTTACGCTGGTTCTGGTCGCCATGAAATCCCACCGTGTCCGCAAAGCGGGCCACATCCAGCCACCAGGTGGCCCAGCGCTCACCAAAATGAGGTGATTTTAAGAGGCGGTCCGTCGCCGCTTGAACGGCCTGTTGCGGATTGCTGGCGAAGGCTTTTTCGAAAGCGGCTGAATCCTTCGGGGTTGGTGGCAGGCCGATGAGATCCAGGCTGAGGCGACGGATGACCGTGCGGGCATCGGCCAGCGGAGAAGGGGTGATCTTTTTGGCCTTTAGGGCGTCCTCAACATAACCATCCAGCGGATTTGCAGTTTTGCTGGCAGGCAGTTCCGGCTTTTGCAGCGGGGTATAGGCCCAGTGGGGCTCGTATTCGGCCCCTTGCCGGATCCATTCCGCCAATGTTTCTTTTTGGGTGGCGGTGATGGTCTTTTTTGATTCCGGGGGCGGCATCACATCGTCTTCATCATGGCTATGGATGCGCTCCATGAGGCTGCTTTTTTCCGGCTGGCCGGGCGCGATGGCTGACATTTCCAGGGCAGCTTCACGGACATCCAGGCGGAGGTCCGCCTCGCGATGATTTTTATCCGGCCCGTGGCAGGCAAAACAGTTATCGGAAAGGATGGGACGGATGTCCCGGTTGTATCTCAGCTTTCCCCTGTCCGCTGCCTGGGCGGCAGAGGCAAACAAAGGCAGAAAAATAAGCAGGCGAAGTGTCATGGAATGAGAAAATAGTCTCTCTGTTTATACGTCGCCGGGCGAGTCCTGTTTTCGGGCCAGCATGGTGTCCGCTGCTTTACAACATGGCTATTGCAGGCAGCCCACCGTGCAGATGTCCATGAAAGTCATGATTTTTAACGATCAATGAATATTTCAATCTCTGGGGTGGTCTATTCCTGAACAACTGCTTTTCCCCCCATGAAAACTGCCGATTTACCCTTTTCTGTTCTTGAAGTCCTGGAGGCGCGTTTTGCACCTGCAGGTCTGGTCTCATTAAACCTCACCGCTGCGGGTGCGCTCTCCATCACCGGAGATGCGCAAAACAACGACTTCATTATCACGGAGTCCGGTGACCAGTGGACCATTTCCTCACTGCCGGGAGGAACGACCGAATTCAGCCTTAACGGTGGTGCTGCGCAATCCGTTCTGACCTTTGATGCCCCCGATTCCGTGAAAGCCACTCTGGGAGGCGGAAATGATGAAATGGTGCTCGACGGGGTTTTGATCCCGAAGACACTGAATATCAATACGGGGGACGGAGATGATATTGTCGAGCTGGCCTCCGCCAGCATTTTTGGAACGACCAAGGTGGTGATGGGCAACGGCAATGATCTTTTCACCGCAGGCGGTGAACTTTACTTTGCCAAGGGGATGAATGTGAATCTTGGGAAGGGGGCCAATACATTTGATGTGAGTGCCGACACCCTGCTTTCCGATGGAAACATTTTGGCTACAGCCGGCGGCACCGCCTTCGAGGGGCAGTTGTTTGCCTTTAGCACAGGGATTGGAGAAGTGAACGGCAGCCTGACGATGCGTACCACCACGGCCAGCTTCACGGACTTTATCGTTGGTGATTTTGGTTCCGATTCCCTGGTCGTCACCAAGGCCATGACTCTGCAGTCGGCAGCTGGCGAAGACATCGTCACCCTGCGGGGGGACCTGTTTGTAGAAGGGGTCTTCTCCATGCGGCTGGGCAATGGCAACAATTCAGTCGTGACCACAGACCTGGATGAACTGGGTGCCAGCGGGCTCACCTACAAAGGCGGCTCAGGGGTGGATTATTTCCTTCTGGAAGCGCGGGATGTCGTTGTGGATGGTCATTTTGCATTCACCGGCGGTGCCGGGACTAACACCCTGGATCTGTTCACCTCTGAATACCTCGGCATCACGAAAAATCTGACCTACAAAGGTGGAACTGGCGATGACACCTTCATCGTGGACGGTCCCACAGCCGTCGTGACCGGAACGGTGAGCATGGCTGGATCCAGCGGATCCAATTTCATGGGAATCAACGCGGTGGAAGGGGATTTTGGCAGCCTGCGCTACACCGGGGGTGCAGGTTATGACTTGGTGGACGTTGGAGAGTTTGAAGGAGGGTCTGACCTGATCAGCATCTATGGCCCTGTGTCACTAAGACTGGGGGCTGGAGACGCTGATGTACAGATTCTGCACGCAGATATTTTTGGAAATCTGACCATCACCACCAATGCCGCTTTTGGATTTGTTGATGAGGTCCGGCTTTTCGAAAGTGACTTCCGCGGCAATGTGAATGTGAACATGAGTGGCAGTGCGGACAGTTATGTAGAAGTGCGCAATGGCATCTTCGACCGTAATGTGACCGTCAGCACAGGCCGTGGCTTTGACGAAATCAGGTTCGATACGGATACGACAGTTCCGGGCATCTATAGCTGGTTTGACGGCTATGTCCGTATCAACATGGGAGCTGGAGATGACATCTTCTACGCCGGCAGCAATCCTGCCGTGGAAAACGTCGGCAATGACTTCAACTGGTATGTGGATGTCTATGGCGGAACTGGCTACGACATCGCCTACTTCATTGATCCTGTTTACAACAACGGCTTCAATGGCCCCGCACCCTGGGTTTCCAGCATTGAAGACCTGGCCTGATAAAACAAAGGAGTGAGACCTGAGGGCCTCACTCCTTCCCATCGTTTCTTTAACAGGGCATCTGGATTCATTCGGGTGCCCTGTTTTATTGTCATTGCTCAGGGCTCCTTGGCGTAGTCGGCAAAGGCTTCCGCAATCTTGGCCGCTTTTTCATCGCCCAGATGGAAGATGAAGCGGTGGCGAAGGGTGATTTTCTCACCCTTCTTCAAGGTGAACTCACCGGTCTCAGATTTCGGGTCCAGCGACTGAAGGCCAAAGGCATTGGCGGTGAAGAGGCCGTAGGTGCGGACATGCCAGGGAGTTGGGTGGCGGAAGCTGCTGGGGTGGTTCAGCATGGCGACGCCGACGTGCTTGCCGTCCACTATGCCGTGATAATCGCACCAGGTGGCGCGCTTGGCCCAGGCGTCAGCATCGGTCTGGCCTTCGCTGTTGATGATCTTGCCGCTGCCTGGGGTGTTTTTGGCCTTTTCGACCGCCATCTCGGTCGGGACACGGATGCTGATGCCGGAGTCTTTTTTGTCACCGATGAGGGTGTCGCCTTCGGTGGCGATGAGGTCAATGTCCACATCAATGATGCGGGTGTCACCCACGACCTTGAAGGTGTGACGGCGGACTTCTTCGAGGGTCTTTTTGCCGGTTGGGTCCACATAGTCGGAGACGGTGGTGAAGGAGGCTGTTTCGCCTTCCTTGATGTCCTTCAACTCGCGGTGCTTGATGGCACCGAGATGCTTGACGCGTTCTGCGTACTTTGGGTTTTTGCTTTCGCCAAAGGTGGAGGCTTCTGCCCAGGTGTCATAGCCGCCAATGTTTTCGTGACCGAAGCACAGGCCGCGATGATGGGGATGGTCATGCTGCTCGCCTTCGATCTCCTTCATGGGATAAGCGCGGGTCATGGTCTGGCCGCCAGGGCCGATGATGGGCCAGAGATAGGGCTTATTGGCCTGATCGACGACGTGTTCTGTGAAAAATTGACCGTCAATTTTCACAATGGCTCCACCGGGAGAGGTTTTTTCCACGGTGAAAGTGGCTGCGGTGGAACTGAGGCTGAAAGAGCCAAGCAGAAGGGCGGATAAGAGGGGCGTGAACTTCATGAGTGAATGTGGCACAAGGACATAAACCAACGTCTGTGCAATGCATATTCTTCCGGCATCCATTCATCATTCCGTGATGGCGGACGGCTCATTTCTGAGTAAGCAGACTGCCCTTTCATTTCTTTGACCCCCTATGGCCGGCTTTTTCAAATCCCTGATTCAACGCTTTACCAAACCCGACATTGACTGGGATGACCTGGAGGCGGCGCTCATCGCCGGTGATCTGGGGCCGAGATTGAGTTTGCAGATCGTAGATGAACTGAAGGACAAAGCGCGAACGCTCCACGGCGCGGACATTGTGCAGGTGACCCGTGAGCATATCCGTAAGATCCTGCCGGAAACCGCGCAGCCGCTGACCCGCCTGGACGGCAAGCCGAAGGTGGTGCTGGTGATCGGTGTCAATGGCACGGGCAAGACCACCTCGACGGCCAAACTCGCGCATCTCCTGCACAAAGGCGGGCACAAGGTGGTGCTGGCGGCAGCGGACACTTTTCGCGCGGCGGCGGTGGAGCAGTTGGAAGTCTGGTCCCAGCGGCTGAACATCCCGATGGTCAAAGGGCCGCCAAATGGCGATCCCGCCTCGGTCTGTTTTGAAGCCTATGACCTGGCGGTAAAAACAGGGGCGGACTTTCTGCTGTGCGACACTGCAGGCCGCCTTCACAACAAGCACAACCTGATGGAGGAGCTGAAAAAGATCCATCGTATCCTGGGCCGCAAGGACAGCACTTCGCCACATGAGGTGCTGCTGGTCGTGGATGCGACGACAGGGGCGAATGCGCTTCAGCAGGCCCGCGAGTTTAACAAGATCATCAAGGTCACCGGCGTCATTGTGACCAAGCTGGATGGCAGCGGCAAGGGCGGCATCCTGGTCAATATCCAGCAGGAGCTGGGCGTGCCCACCCGTTACATCGGCCTGGGGGAAAAAGTGGAGGAATTCCAGGCGTTCGATTCCAAACGTTTTGTGGAGGAACTGCTGTGAGCATCGAACTGCCGCCGCTCATTGATGTGGTTTCAGATGAGCATTACATGCGGGAAGCTCTGCGCATGGCGCAAAAGGCCGCTCGTCAGGACGAGGTGCCCATAGGTGCGGTCATCGTGCACCAGGGCCAGATTATCGGCCGGGCCTGGAACCAGGTGGAGACGCTTAAAGATGCCACCGCTCACGCGGAGATGCTCGCGCTGACCCAGGCGGAAAGCGCTATGGAAGACTGGCGGCTGGCGGATTGTGATCTCTACGTTACCAAAGAGCCCTGCCCGATGTGCGCCGGAGCCATCATGCACTGCCGCATCCGCCGCGTCATCTTTGGCTGTGGCGATCCCAAAGGAGGTGCGGCAGGTGGATTCTGGAATCTGCTGCAAGCGCCGAATCTGAACCACCGAAGCGAGATCACGCCTGGCGTGCTGGCGGATGAAAGCGTGTCCTTGTTGAAAGCCTTCTTCGCCGAGGCACGCAAACGCAAGTCCCTGGGCCAGGTGCATGTGAAAGGCCTGAGCGGCCAGGCCACCGCCAGCGATGGCACTGTTTTTGACGGCCCTTAGCCGGGATTACTGCGTGGCAAACTTCGTCAGAAGGCCGCGCTTGCGGGTCACGCGCAGAATCCACAGGAACAGTCCGCCGGCGGCTGCCAGATAGACGAGGTTCAATGTGAAGGCCTGAACCAGCAGGGTGAGGTTCATGCTGCCGGTGCGCATCACTTCCCGCATGCCTTCGAAGATGTAGGTGGCCGGAAAGGACCAGGCGATGGGCTGGGCCCAGCCAGGCATGACCTCCACCGGATAAAACACGGCCACGGCGGGCTGGATGAAAAAGGGAACTGCCCAAGCAAGGGATTCGGCGGCCTGGCCCCAGCGCAGAATGAGGGCCGTGGAGATCATGCCAAGCGACCAGCCAAACAGCATCAAATTCAGGAAGAAGGGCACCAGCCACCACTCCAGGACAAAGACGTTAAACGCATAACCAAACCAGGCAATGGAGCCGAGGACGACACCGGTGATGATGATGCGCAGCACACCGACGGCAAAGGTCGCACCGAGGTATTCAGATGTGCGCACCGGGGCGACAAAGATGTTCAACAGGTTGCGGGTCCACACGTCCTCAAGAAAGGAGATGGCCACGCCCTGCTGGGCGCGGAACAGGATGTCCCAAAGGATCATCGCCCCCAGGAGGAAGAGGATGTAGTTGCCGAATTCATGCGTGGTGTTGTTCTGCAGGAAGAGGGTCAGGTTTCCCCAGACGAGCAGGTCCACCACCGGCCAGAAAACCATCTCCACGAGGCGGATGGGATTGCGGGTGTAGAGAAAAATGTAGCGCAGCACCAAGGCCCAAATGATCCTCAAATTCATAATCCGGTGTATCCTGAAAAGCTTGTATGTTTTGTTAACGAATCTCTTTTGTGAGCTGTTCTCAGGCCTCAAGATCACCGCTGCGGGCGATCTTGATGAAGACGTCCTCAAGTGAGTTTTCGGAGAATTTTTGCACGATCTGATCGGGTGTGCCTTCGGCCACAATTTTACCTTTGTGCAGGAAGATGACGCGGTCACACACTTCCTCAATGTCGCGCATGTTGTGGCTGGTGTAGAGGATGCCGATGTTGCGCTCGCTCTGGACGCGGCGGACAACTTTGCGGACCTTGTCGGCGATGTCGGGATCCAGGCTGGCGGTAGGCTCATCCAGCATGAGGAGCTCCGGCTCGTTGAGAAAGGCTTTGCAGAGGTTCACCCGGGTGGATTCTCCGGCGGAAAGCTGGCCGGTGACGCGGTTCCGAAGATCAGCCACTTCGAGGAGTTCGAGCAGCTCATCGATCTTTTTCTTGTGGTTAGGGACACCATAAATCTGGGCGAACACTGTGAGGTTTTGCCACACCTTCAGGTTTCCCGGCAGGCTGACGTAGGCGGAGGAAAAATTGGTCTTTTTCAGGATCTCGATACGGTTGGCCTGGAGCTCTTTGCCAAAGGCAAAAAGATCCCCGGAGGTGGGCAAGGTCAGCCCCAGCATGCAATTCATGGCGGTGGTCTTGCCTGCGCCATTGGCTCCCAGCAGGCCAAGGATTTCCCCGCGATGGAGCTTGAACGAAAAGCGGTCGAGAGCCTTCACTCCGTCAAAATCGCGGGTGAGATCACGGGCTTCCAAAATTACTTCACGCGTGTCGGGGGTGGACATGGGGTGCGCAGATTCGCTGGAATGGAAGGAAATGCAAGACGATGCACATTTTCTGCTGCGGCGAAATGCAACGGAGGCAGGGCAGTTCCGGGGAAGCCGGGAAATAAAATCAGTTGCCAGCGGCCCTGGGCACATTACCCGATGGGCTGATTATGATCGTTGCACCCAAGATCCGAGGTTTCATCTGTACCACCGCCCACCCTGAGGGCTGCGCCAAACACGTGGCGGAACAAATAGCTGTCGTCAAAAAGGGCGGCCTCATGGAAAACGGGCCCAAGAGGGTTCTGGTGATCGGCTCCTCCACCGGATACGGCCTTTCCTCCCGCATTGCGGCTGCGTTTGGTGCCAATGCCTCCACCATAGGTGTGTTTTTCGAGCGCCCCGGTGAGGATGACCGCACGGCGACCGCCGGGTGGTATAATACCGCCGCTTTTGAAAAAGAGGCCAAGGAGGCCGGTCTGTATGCGCGCTCATTCAATGGTGATGCGTATTCTGACGCGGTTAAAACAGAGGTCATCGCAGCCATCAAGGCCGACCTTGAGCAAGTGGACCTGGTCATCTACAGCCTGGCCTCTCCGCGCCGCACGCATCCGACGTCAGGTGAAGTCTTCAAGTCGGTCCTGAAGCCGATTGGCGAAATCTATACGAACAAGAATCTGAATACCACCACTGGCGTGGTGAATGAAATCTCCATCGAACCTGCCCAGGGGGATGACATCGCCCAGACAGTGGCGGTGATGGGCGGGGAAGACTGGGAAATGTGGATGGACGCCCTGCTGGCCGCCGATGCGCTGGCCCCGGGCGTGCAGACGGTGTCCTATTCCTACATCGGGCCGGAAGTGACCTGGCCGATCTATAAAAACGGCACCATTGGCAAAGCCAAGGAAGATCTTGAAATGGTGCAGCGGAAGCTGGATGAAAAACTGGCCCCGCTGAACGGCAAGGCCTGGGTATCCGTGAACAAAGCCCTGGTCACGCAGGCCAGCTCCGCCATCCCGGTGGTGCCTTTATACATCTCCCTCCTGTATAAGGTCATGAAGGCAGAGGGGACGCATGAGGACACCATTGAGCAAATGGACCGTCTGTTCCGGGATCGCCTGTATAGCGGCAATCCGCAGCCCGACGAAGCCGGACGCATCCGTGTGGACGACTGGGAAATGAAGCCTGCCGTCCAGGAGCTGGTGGGCAAGCGCTGGACCGAGGTGAATACGGACAACCTGGCGGAATACGGCGACTTCGCCGGATACCAGTCCAGCTTCCTCCGCCTCTTTGGTTTTGGTCTCGAAGGCGTGGACTATTCGGCGGATACGAATCCGAATGTGCCGGTGCCTTCCATCGGGGCAGCGGCGGCATAACTTCTGCGGAGTCTGCATTTCAAAAAAAACAGCGTGGCCAAAAGCCACGCTGTTTTGCTTTCACCGCAGATGGTGAACAGCCTCAATAAATCATCGTATTGTCCGGTGCCGTGGTCTCTTCAGAGTTGGTGACCTTGATGACGGGGACGGTCTGGTCGCCCTCTTTCTCATAACTCATGATGCCAGAAATTTTCACCCAGGTCATCTCTTTGAAATCGGGGGCCTTCTCGCCAAAATCGACCGGTATGGAATAAGGACGGGCATCGGCGGCACAGCATTGGACCAGCATGCGGAAGATGCGCAGGCGGTGGCCGTTTTCATTGTTGACCTTCTCCGGCAGGACCTGGGCGGTGGTCTCGATGGCCTGACCGGTAATGACGCGCTGAACTTCGATGTCACCGCCGGTGTAATAAATCTCCGGCACTTCCAGAACGAACTCACCTTTGCTGTTTTGGGGCACCTGCTGCTTCAGATCTTCCAAAGTGAAGCTGCCATAGCTCTGGGCTTCTTTGGCCGGAGCCGCAGATGCGGCTTTGGCCACGGCTGCGGGATCATTAAACTGCTCCGGTGGCGGAAGCGGGGTGTCCGGCATAGGGGTCACAACCGGCATGGCGCGGGCAGGTTTGGACGCATTGCCCCGCAGGGTAAACTCATCTGCACGGGCCGTGGAATTATAATTTTGATCGTAAACGCCTTTGTTCATCACCGCCGCAGCGCTGAATCGGTCCGGTGTATAGATGGCCGCCCAGGTGATGGGGGCGAAGAGGATCAGGATGGCGATGCCTCTGCCCACCCAGCCGCTCTCCGCCAAGATGCCATGCCCATGGTCATGGGTATGAGCAGCCGGTTTTGCGTGGTCATGGGAATGATCGTGTCCGCAGCCTTCGCTGTGTACATGAGCATGTTCGTGGTCATGGGGGTGATCATGCCCGCAGCCTTTACTGTGTACATGAGTATGTTCGTGCACATGGCCGTGATCATGCCCGCAGTCTTCGCTATGTGCATGAGTATGTCCGTGCTCATGAGAATGGTCGTGCCCGCATCCCGTTTTGGCGGCATGACCATGGCCATGGCCACAGCCGCCCTGGCCATGGTCATGCCCTTCGCAAGCGGCATCTTCCACACCCATGGTCAGCAGATTAAAGAGGCCCATGATGGCCAGGCCGATGCCGGTGACGAGTACCATGGGACGGAAGATGCCGTCACCCGGGAGGTATTCATTCACCCGACCCGTGTAATGGAAGTACAACAGCACGGCACTCCAGACGAAAAGGAGTGCGATGCTGATGAGTTGAATGACAGTGCGAGTTCCGCTCATGGTTTTGGCAACGGGGTTTGCAGAAGTTGAATGAGGTCCATCCAGGGGTTAGCCAGCAGGGCAATCAAAAGGAAAGTGCCCAGCAGCATGGCGATGACCATACGACGCTTGAACACGGCAGCATACATGAACATGAGCTTGATGTCCATCATGGGTCCGAAGACCAGGAAGGCGAGCTTGGCCGCCATGGAGAAGGACGCCATGGGGGCGGCAATGAAGGCATCCGACGTGCTGCATAGGGACAATACGAACGCCAGGCCCATGATGGACGGGATGGCCAGCATGCTGTTCCCGGCCACCGAATCCAGCAGGCTCTGGTCCACCTGGGTATTGAAGACGGAGGTGATGATGACGCCGATGGTGAAATACATCCCCGTATCCAGGAAGTCCCCCATGGCAGTGCGGAAGGCATGGACGAGCTTGGCGTTGAAGGTGGTCTTGGGGGCGTGACCGTGGGCGGCTTCGGCGGCGGAGTGCTCAATGCTGTCGGCGACGCTCTTTTTCAAAAGCTGCGCCGGTCTGAAGCGCAGCACGATGAGACCCACGGTGACCGCCACCAGATAGCCCAAGGAAAGACGCGCAATCGTCATGCTGGCATTGCCCAGGGTGGACCAGCCGGTGATGTTCTCGAATTCCTTGAAGGCCGTCAGGGTGCTCACCGCCACGATGGGATTCATGATGGGGGCGGAAAGCATGTAAGAGAGCGCACAGGAAAGCGGGAGGCCCTTTTTCACCAGCCGCCGGATCACCGGCACAACGGCACATTCACAGACGGGAAAAATAAGACCGAGAAAGCCCGCCACGAGGGTGGACAGGACCTTGTTCCTGGGCAGTACGCGCTCCAGCAGCTTGGCTGGGAGGAAGGCATCGATGAGACCGGACAGCAGGGTGCCGATCATGATGTATGGAGCCCCTTCAAAAAGGATGCTCAGGAATGCCATCAGGACATCGCCAAAGGGGCTGGGTTCGGGCAGGGCGGCTAAAATCATTGGTGAAGCCTTTAAACGTGGCTGGCCACCCGGTTCAAGCGGGAAACATTCATCCTGAACAATTCCAGTGAGGGAAAAGACAACCGAAGCGCGTCAGTCCACTTTACCGAGTCCGGCCTCAGGATCCGGCTCCAGAAAGCCGAGTTCGACAAAGAACTCGTCCATGGCCATCAGGGTGGCCTCATACATCTCAAAGGAGAGATTGAAATTGAAGAAGCCGTGGCCCTGGCCTTCAAACTCGATGAGGCGGCAGAAATTCTTCTTTTTGGAGGATTTTTTGGCAAACTCATACGTGCCAGCAAAGGGCACCACGCGGTCCGCCGTGCCGTGCATGATCAGCATGGGGGGCAGGCCGGGACGGATGGCACGGATGAGGTTGGCATCCTTGGCCACGCCCGCATCTGGAAAACGCTCCAGGCCGAAGCCTTTCTTCGAGGTGTCCAGTACTGGATTAAATAGCACGATGGCATTCGGCGCAGGGCTGCTGTCCAGAATGTCCGCAGGATCATCAAAGCCATTGAGCATGGCCGCTGAAGTGATGGCATGGCCGCCGCCACTGCCGCCGATGCCGACGATCTTGCCAGGATTGATGCCAAGCTCAACCGCATTGAGGCGGATCCAGCGCATGGCCGAGCGCGCATCCGCGATAGCCTCCAGCGGGCCACCCCGGTTGCGGTTGGTAATTCGATAATCAAAGGCCATCGTCATCATGCCGCGTGAGGCAAAATAAACGCAGTGAGGTGCAAACTGGGCAATCTGGCCATTGTCCCAGCCGCTGCTGAAAAAGAAGGCGGCGACGGATTTGGGATATTGCGGTGCTTTATCCGCCTCCGGCTCCCAGATGTAAACAGGAAGGCTGATATCACCGACGGTCTTATAAATCTCTTCACGAGCCGTCTTGAGAAGTTCCCGATTTCGGTCGAGTGGGAGTGTGCGTTGATGACCTTCGCCGAGAGATTCCATGTGTGCGTGTGGCAGAATTGTGACTCTTGCGAAAAACCTTGATCCGGCAACCTCTTTTCCAGGCTGAACAGTACCATTCAGGATGAATTTTTGTTGCTCCAACAGATTTCAGCCGCCCACAATACCGTCCGTGAAGACTTTTGCGCGTTCTATCTTTCTTTTTCTGCTGTTTATCCTTTCCTCTCAGGCATCCGGCCAGGATCCCGCCTTGAGGGTGAATCTGGACCGCGCCTACCAGCAGTGGCGGGCGGCCATCCAGGCCCAGGACCCGCGTGCCTGGGCTGCCGCCATCACCCAGTACCGCCAGGTGGTCACGCGGAACCTCATTGTCAGCCAGCGGCAGTCGTTCCCCAGCGCGGTGTTTGCCGTGCCTTTGGACCCACCGGACATCACCGGCCTGCAATTGTTGGAAGCCCAGGCGGTGGGGGAGACAGCTCATCTGCTTTACTTTGGCAAGGTGAACCTGGGCGGAGATCCCAGCCAGATTCCCAACAGTGTACTCATGATCAAGTTCTTCAATGAACGGGGTGGCTGGCGCTTCGACAGCACCAAGGTGCTGAAGCTGGCGGACCGGCCGGAGGTCGTCCAGCAGATCCAGTCCGGCGGCAAACTGGACTTTCTGGATTACCCCGAATTCACGCCGCCCGGCAAGGCGCCTGCGGTGCCGCCGCTCTGCGATGTCCCTGAAAATGTGGCCGGCTGTACGCTCCAGTCCTATGGCTTTTCGACGACTATGAGGATCAATGGTTTCGACTATCCGGTGATGTCGGATCATGCCGAAAAGATTTTCGTCATTGGAGGCCTGAAAAACGGGCCAAATGATGTGACTCTGACCGTCAAACCCACTGACATCCCTGCCGGTGAAGAGCGTCTTTTGCAGTTGGACTTCTTTGTTCTCACTGGCAAAAACGGCAAACCCCCGGTTCGCGTTTTCCATTACGAATCCAAGGATGCCGCTCTGACCAGTCCGCTGAAGCTGCCTGTGGTGATCACGGCAGATGTGCTGGAAAAAGGGCGCTGATCAAAAGCGGCAAGCATCTTGTTCACCGGCACATCCAGGGGCCGTATTCTGCCGGTACGGTTGCCTCAAAACTCATGGGCTGGTCATGGATGGGATGATGGAGGCTCAGCTTCCAGGCATGGAGCATGAGCCGTGTGCTAGGGATCTTCTGGCGGCTGGGATGGCCGTAAATTGGATCTCCCAGGATGGGAAATCCAAGCCCCTCTTTCATGTGCACACGGATCTGATGGGTACGGCCGGTGAGGAGCTTGCAGCGGATGAGGGCGGTGTCTTTATATACGGAAAGCTGCTCCCACTCGGTGATGGCTTCCTTGCCCGCACCATCATACAGAATGGCCATGCGTTTCCGGTCCACCGGATGGCGGCCGATGAGGTTCTGGATGCGGCCGCTTTTCTCCTTCGGCACGCCGTTGATGGCCGCCAGGTAAATTTTGCTCATCCGGCGTTCGGCGAAGGCTTCAGAAAGCCGCCGGTGGGCGATGTCGTTTTTGGCCACGACCATGCAGCCGCTGGTGTCCTTATCCAGCCGGTGGACAATGCCCGGGCGCATTTCTCCGCCGATGCCGCTGAGATCATCACAGTGATGAAGGAGGGCATTGACCAGGGTGCCATCCGGGTTCCCCGCCGCAGGGTGCACAACAAGCCCCGGCGGCTTGTTGAGGACGAGGATGTCCTTGTCCTCAAACAGAATCTCCAACGGTATGTCCTGGGCGACGACCTCCACGGCTGTGGCCTCCGGGATGACCAGGGAAATGGCGTCCCCAGGCTTTAATGAGATGCTGGCTTTGGCCGGACGGCCATTGAGGGTGACATGTCCGTCTCGAATCAAATCTTGCAACCGGGAGCGGGACAGATCAGTAAATCGTCCTGTAAGATGCTTGTCCAATCGTTGCCCAATATCGCTCTGCTCTGTAATAATCCAGTCCACATCACATTGTCATGATTCGAATAAATTAGGCAATCTGTAATTTCTGGCATTTCATGTGCGATGGAAGTATTGAGCTTCTGACAAAGCCCCTTTCAGTGACCCCTACCCCCGAACAAACTTACCTCAGCACCTGTCCCGTCTGTCAAAACCAGATTGATGTGACATCGCTGGAGCCGTTTACCAAACTCAAGTGCCCATTTTGCGGGCAGATGGTGCGGGTGCGCAGGAAGTTCGACCACTTCATCATAGTCCGCCAGATCGGTGAAGGCGGGATGAGCCGGGTGTTTGAGGCTGAAGATGAAACCCTGGGCCGCCGGGTGGCATTGAAAATTCTGAACCGGCAATACAGCCGGGATGCCTCACGTGTGGAGCAGTTCCGCCAGGAGGCGCTCATCACCGCCAATGTAAACCACCCCAACGTCATCAAGCTGTATTCAGTCGGCTATGACCAGGGTTACTTTTACATCGCCATGGAGCTGGTGAATGGCGGCAGCCTGGAGCAGCGGATCCGCCGGGAAGGGACCATCAAAGAGGAGGAGGCGCTGCGCATCGGACGCGAGGTGGCCGAGGGCCTGCGTGCGGCGCAGCAGCTGGGGCTGATCCACCGGGATGTTAAACCGGCCAACATTCTTTTCACTGAAACCGGCACCTCGAAGGTAGTGGACTTCGGTCTGGCCCTTTTTGTGGAGCGCGGACCGGATTCATCCAGTGAAATCTGGGCCACTCCGTATTACGTGGCCCCGGAAAAGATCATTGATAATCGCGAAGACTACCGGAGTGACATCTTCAGCCTTGGCGCGTCGCTATTCCATGCTCTTACAGGGCGTCCGCCGCACAAGGCAGAATCGAACAACATCCAGGAACTGCGGATGATCAAATGCCGCCGAGTGGCCTTGGAGGACAGCGGACTGCGCTTTGCCCCCCGCACCATCCACGTCATCAACCGCATGGTGGCCTTCCGGCCACAGGAGCGCTGCGCCAACTACGATGAAACGGTGGAGGAGCTGCGCCTGGCCGAAGGTCTGGTGGGGCAGGGATATAAAACCCGCTTCAGCAGCCGCAAGCTGCGCTGGTTGGGCATCGCCGCAGCGGCACTGGTGATGGCTTTCATTGTCGGATGGCTGTTCCGCAGCACAGGTGACCGGGCGGCTGTGGCCATCACCGATACGGAGGATGCCTACCAGGATGATCTTAGCGGCGAAGGGGTGACACTGCAGGCCGGTCGTGAGACGGTGGCTGAAAAATTCCTCAAAGCCCGCGAGACGATGCTGGTGAAGAAGGGCTTCGCCCAGTCGAGGCAGCAGTTTGAAAAGCTGATTGATTCAGGAGAGGCCCGTCAGCCGACTCTAAACTGGGCGCGGTTCAATGCCGCCCTGTGCAGCATCATGATCAGCAACCGCACGGATGCCATGAAGCACCTGAAAAAGATGGCCGAGGATACCGGAGAAGGAAGCACCCTGGTGTCTGCGGAACTGGCTGGTTTTTTCAAATCCATCGGAACCCGCATGGGAAGTAATCTGGCCTTAGGAACGCCGCTGGAAAGCCTGGGATATGACACCACCCAGGAAACTGTATTGGGGTATCTGCTTCATGGTCTGGCCGAGTGGCATTTTGGCGATGCCATGCTTGGCCTTTCCGAACTGGAGTTCTTTGCCGCACATCTGGGCGATGTGAAAACAGGACCCAACGCTGCCGCGCTCGACTGGGTGCAAGGTTATGCATCCGTCTATGATCTGTATAAAACAGATCTGGCCGTGGCCAAAAGCGTGCAAAACCTGGCTTCGCCGAAAGATTTGAAAGGATACCGGGAGTCTCTCGCCGCCGTCAAAAAGGCTCGGGAAAAACTGCGCACAGGCGGTGCATTCAAGCAGTCCCTCATCAAGCTGGAAGCAAAAATCAACGGCGAGTTTGTCAGGCTGCGCATGGACCTGCACCGCCAGCAACTGGCTGAAGACCGCGTTCTTCGTGAGCGGGAGCTGGCGCAACTGGCGGAGATCACCAGCGTGCTGCCGTCCCTGGTGCAGGGGTACGATTACTCACGCGTGGTGGAGTTGCTGAAAGATGTCCGTTTCCAGTCTCCTGAGGTCCAGTCCGCACTGGAGGGACGGCGCTATCTGTATGAGCAGGGGCAGGCATTTCTGAGCCAGCTTTTTATGGACATCTCCGTGCAGGGTTATCAGGGCCGGCTGCAGCGCGTGGGGGCCAGCACTTTGGAAGGCCGGGTCACGGCAGCCGATATTCGCCAGGTGACAGTCACTCTGGAGCGGGGTGCGCTGACTGTCCCGCTGGACAGCATTTCCCCTGAATCACTTCTGGCTGCGGCGCAGCATTTTGCAGAGCAGGTCACCGACAGCACCGACTATTATCAGAGGCAGGAGCGCATTGCGGTCTTTGCCCGCGTGACGGGCCTTCACAGCCTCTCGGCAACGGTGGCGGCCCAGCTCATGGAAGAGAACCGCAGCTTCCGCTCCCGCTGGATGAAAGTGGTTCAGTAAAAGAATTTCTCCTGCTTATTTCACAAAGCGGAATTCAGGCGTGGCCCAGAGAGCCTGGACGAGCCGGGCCCAGGCATCCCGGCTTTCTTCTTCCGTCGTATTGCCGGAGATTGAGGCCTCAAGATAATCGGTGGCGATGTCCAGTTCCTTATCGGTGGCACTCCGGCTCAGGCACAAACGATAGGCTTCATGGACACGGTCTTCTGCGGACGTGGTGGCCTGAAGCATACGGGAAGCGGTGGCGCGCGCCAGTTCGATAACTTCCGGATGGTTCATCAAATAAAGCGCCTGGGGAGCCACAGTGCTGGCGGTGCGCTGAGCGATGGGCTGGTTGATGTCCGCAAAATCGAATACTTCAAAGAGCGGATGCCGTACATTGCGGAACGCCGCCGTATAGACGCTGCGACGGGAGTCATTGAAGGGATAGGAGTACTCCATGTTCTGCACCTTGGTATCGTTGGAATCCACCGCCTTGGCATCGCCAATGTTCGGTCCGGCCCAGCGGGCGTCCACCGTACCGGCGGCCACCAGCATGGCGTCACGAATGCACTCGGCATCCAGACGCTTACGGTTCATCCTGGCCAGCAGCCGGTTGTCGGGATCTGATTCAATCGTGGCACCTTCAGAACTCATCCGGTAGGTGCGGCTCATGACCATTTCCTTGATCAGGCGTTTCAGGCTCCAGCCATCCTCCATGAATTTTACCGCCAGATAATCCAGCAGTTCGGGGTGCGAAGGCAGTTCGCCAGTGATGCCAAAGTTATCTGTGCTGCGCACAATACCGGCACCAAAGAGCCAGTGCCAGACGCGGTTGACGAAGACACGGGAAGTCAGCGGATGCTCGCGGGAGGTCATCCACTGGGCCATTTGCAGACGGCCGCTCTGGTCTGCGGGGATCGCCGGGGCCTGGCCTTTCACAGCCACCTGGATAAAGCCACGGGGTACAGGTGCACCCAGGTTGCGGATGTTTCCGCGCACATGAATGCGGGCATCTTCTGGCTTTTCATCCTCCGCCACGGCCATGGCTTCCAGGCGGACAGGACCTTGTTTTTGGAGGATACGGAGTTCCCTGGACAGGATGTCCACGCGGTCTTTGATCTTGGACTCTTCCTCGCTGGCGACAAGGGTGGGCATGTCAGGCATCTCAGCATCCGCCGGCAGAAACTGCATGGCGTCCACGGTCACGTAACCTTCCGCGCCGGCATTGGAGATCATGACAAAATTTTGCCCGGTCTTTTCAAAACGGAATGTGCCCAGTGAGACAAACTGAAGCCCTTTGAGACTTTCGTTGGATTGTTTGAAGTAAACCAGCTCTTCACCATCGGCATGAAAGATGGTGGCCGGGATGCGCAGGGCGCGCCCTGGCCCGGCACTGAAAGCCAGCCGCACTTCATATCTTCCGGCGACTGGCAGCTTGGGAGTAAAAGTGATGGTTTTTTCACCTTTGCCCTCGTCATGATCATGGGAGTAACCGCCTCCAATGAAAGGCGGATACATCTTGCTTTCCTTCCAGAAACCCACCTTCTGGGCCTCGCTGTCATCCACGACCACTCCAGGAAGATCACTTGGACTGAGGGTGGCTTTCTTGCGCAAGGCCGCCCCACCTACATCTCCCAGTTCATTCTTCAGGGTGGCGATTTCCTCCGTCAGCTTGGCGATCTGTTTTTCTTTGGCCTGCATTTTCTGTTCCTCCTCACCCTCAAAGGGCAGGGGAGTGTCTATCCAATGAGCGACGTTGTCGGTGTAGTTTTTCAGCGTGCGGGTGCTGCGCATAATGCCGGCCAACGCGTAATAGTCGCGGGTGGAGATGGGATCAAATTTGTGGTCATGGCAGCGCGCACAGCCGATGGTCATGCCCATGAACGACTTGCCGATGGTGTCCAGTTGCTCATCCACAATGTCCATGCGCAGCATCTGCTTGTCCTGCTCTTCATAATTGGTAGGGCCCAGGGCCAGAAAACCTGTGGCCGTGAGATTCTGCCGCCGTTCCTCGGCATTTTTTGCAGGCATCAGATCACCGGCGATCATCTGGGTGATCATGTGGTCCACGGGCACATCGGTCCGGAGCGCCTCCAGCAGATAATCCCGAAAACGCCAGGCATCTTTGAAGGGCAGGGAACGGCCACCGCCAGAGGACTCGGCAAAGCGGGTGATGTCCATGAAATGCGAAGCCCAGCGCTCAGCAAACGCCGGAGTGGCCAGAAGTGCGTCCACCAGGGCTTCGTATTGAAGCATGGCCGTCGTCCCTTGAAGTGGTGGCAGGTCAGTTCCTGCTTCTCCTGGGGGCAGGCCGGTCAGGTCAAAGGAGAGTCTCCTGGCCAGTGTCTGGACATCTGCGTCCGGTGCCGGCAGTGCGCTGGCGGACTCCAGTGCGGAAAGGATAAAATGATCAATTTTATTGTATGCCCAGTCCTTCTGCTGAACAGGCCCGGGGAGCTTGATGACAGGAGGCTGAAACGACCAGAAACTTCCGTCTGCCTTGGGACTGCGATCACTGTTGCGTGCCTCTGGCGCATCGGCACGGGGATCATGCGCGCCGGAGGCGATCCAGGTCTTTAAATCTTCCAGCGCGGCTGCCGGGAGTTTCTTTTTCGGCGGCATCTTTAGATCCCGGTCTTCATAACTGACCACCTTCCAAAGCAGGCTTTCCTCGATTTTACCCGGGACAATGCTTGGCCCTGAATCGCCGCCGGTCTGCCATCCTGCGCGATGGTCCAGGCGCAGGCTGCCTTTTTGTTTGTCCATGCCATGGCATTCCGTGCAGTGCTCGATCAGCAAAGGGCGGATGCGTTTTTCAAAAAATTCCGCCTGCTCTGCCACGGCAGCCATGCCCGTGGCAGGCATAAACGGCAAAATCCAGAAGACGAGGCGTGAGGCGGCTTTCGGCATGATCAATTTAAGCAAACGGAGGAGGCTTGCGCCCTCTTTCAATGAGGCGGCGATGCGGCTGTTTTCAGCCGGTACTGCGAAGACTATGATAAACAGCGTTGCCTTCGGGCACGTAATTCCATTAACTGTTCATTTTGCCCCATGCGTTTCCTTCCGCTCTGCGCAGCCTGCCTCTGGATCACCACCGCCGCTTCTGCGACCGGGCCTGTTTCCCGGCAGGTCTGGCAGCCTGTGCAGGAATACTTCATCCGCATCCAGCCAGGGAAGAACCCAACCCCCATCGAAGGAACCCGCCGGTTAAACTCCTTTGTGGCTTATACCCATCTGGGCACGGACTTTGGTTTTCACGGGCCTGCCCAGCATACGATCCAATGGGAAAGTGACGAAATTTGCGTCCATCTTGGCCAGGACCCTGACTCCTGGGCAGGTCTCTGGCACAGCCTTTCCGGCCTGGCGCGGGAAACTGGAAAGACGCTGAATTTTGCTGCCCCCTGGCCGGAATTCATCCGCCACCGTTTTCAGCCAAAAGTAAGCAGCGTCATGCTCCGCGCGAAAGGCAGCGGCAGGATCAAACTGGAGATCAAATCGCCTGAGCAAAAGACTCTTTGGGAGCAGAGCGTGGATATTGCTGCGACCACTTGCGAGACTTATGTGCTGCCTGTCCCCACATTGGCCCTTCCCAACGCCAAACTCATCAACTGGACGGCTGAGCCTGGAAGCGAAATCTGTGTGGCCAGTTTAAACCTGGGGATGGAACTGCCGGCGGTGCCGTTTGATGAATACGTCTTCGCCACTTCCTATGCCAAGCTGGCCCGCTGTTATGACTCCGCCTCCGGCCTGGTCAAAGACCGTGCACATACAGAAGACGGTGCCTTTGAATCCATGGCCTCCACCGGCATGTTTGCCCTGGCGACGGTTGCGGCCTCCCTGCCTCCGCTGGAGATGGTGAGCCCTGGTGATGCCGCCCGCATCGTCCGCAACATCCACCGCGCCTCGCGGGCCTTGGACCGCCCGATGGGGCTCCTTCCTCACTTTGTCCGGCGCAGCGCCACAGGTTACATCATCCACCCGGGCACCGAATACAGCACGGTGGATACAGCCATCTTTTACCACAGTCTGCTATTGGCGGCTGAAGCTTTGAATGATGAAGATCTGAAACAGGAAATGGCCTCCGCCGTGGACCAGATAGACTTCAAAGCCCTGCGTCTGCCGGATGGCACTCTCAGCCACGGCTTGAAAGATGACGGCAGCACCCTGCTGCCCCATGGCTGGCATGACTGGGGCGGCGAGACGGCCCTGGTCATGATGCTGGAGCACATCGTCAATGAGAATGCACCCAAGATCAAAATGGAGCGTCCTGGGCAGGCCTGGCAGGGCACTGGTTTCATCACTGAAATCCAGAGCCTGTTTTACCCCGACTTTGACAGCGACGAACCCGATGCGCTGGATGGCGTGAAATGGCTCAGCGCCCGCAGACGGATGCTCACGGCCCAGCGTGAATACATCCAGCGTACCTGGCCGGACAGCCTGGCCGCCCGCACCGGCATTTATGGCCTGTCCGCTGGGGAGGGGGAGCATGGGGACCGCTATCAGGTCGGCGGGGTGGACCTGCCTGACCAGTCCATGATCCATCCGCACTACATTCTCATGTCAGCCGCGCTTACCGATCCCCAAGAGACGTATGGTCTCCTGGAGCGGTTGGAGAAGGCCGGCTGGTTCACGCCGTGGGGTATGGTGGAAACCGTCAGCATCACGGGCCACACCTATCTGCCGATGACGGGTTCTTTGAATGCCTCCTTTGAAAGCCTGGGAGCCTATCATTTGTTTGCCAAAAACCGTGGCATCCCCAATGTCATCTATGAGGCCAGCCGGAAGTCACCTGAGCTGCGACGCGCCATTGGGCTGTTTTATCCGTCCGAGCGGCCTCCCCTACAATCAGCCGAATTGAAAGTGCCGGGAACGGAGGGTTGATTCAGGGCTGCGGTTCCGGACGCTTGTTTTTGATAAACCGCACATCTTCTGCCCGCTCGATGAAAATGGTGTCTTCACAAATATTCTTGGCATGGTCGCCGACCCGTTCGAGAAAACGGGCTACAAAAATCAGGTGCAGATAACCTTCCAGCGGGGCCTGGCGGGCTTCCATCACTCGGAGCAGGGACTGGTCCACAGACTTTTCGGCGGCATCCAGCTCCTTGTCCAGCAGCCGGCTGGCGGCAGCGGACTCCGGATCTGCATCGGTGAAGGCCTGAATGCTTGCCTCCAGATTGCGGGCGCAGAGATGATAAACCGGCTGGATCAGATTCAGCTCGGGGATTTCCGGCAGCAGGTTGATGGCGCGGGCCCGTTTGGCGATGCTGCTGGCCTGGTCGGAAATCCGCTCCAGGTTGTTGGCCACGCGGATGGTCCCCATCACCTGGCGGAGATCGTGCGCCGTCGGCTGAAATTTCAGCAGGATCTGCATCCCCAGGTGGTCAATTTCCTTTTCGAGTTCATTGACGTCCTGATCGGCGGCAATGGCTGCATTGCAAAGGTCGGTGTTCCGCTCCAGCAGGCCGCGCATGGAACTGGCGAGATTGCGCCGGGCAATGCTGGCCATGGTGAGCACCTGCTCACGCAGGCGGTTGAGGGCTTGATCAAAGGTGGACAAAATATGCTCTTGCATCATTGGCGGGGGCTCGGGCTGAGACTACATGGGCACGGTGACATTTTCGACACCTAAAATGTTCTCGTTTGAAACTTCCGCCACCACTGCATCCCCTTTGGGTTCGCGGTTGGTGCGCTCACAAAACTGGTCATAGGTGATGACTTCAAATTCTCCGTTGTCGTATTCCATGATGGCGGTGAGGGACTCCACCCAGTCGCCGGAATTTAGATAATGTGTCTCCCCAACAAGCTTGTTGGCAGGACTGTGGATGTGGCCGCAGATGATGCCCTTGCAGCCTTTCGCCTTGGCCAGCTCCTGGAGCTGCTCCTCATATTTGCCCACAAAGCTGACGGCGGACTTCACTTTCAACTTCACCCAGCGGCTGAGTGAAAAGCTTTCTTTACCGCGCACCCTCCGGTACCAGTTATAGGCGCGGTTGATCCGCAGCAGCAAGTTGTAGCCGATGCCGCCCAGCTTGGCGATCCAAGGATGGTTGGTGGTGACGTGATCAAAGCCATCTCCGTGCACCACCAGATAATCCCCCCGCCGGGTTTTATGGATGTGCTCATCAGTGATGAGGAAATTGTCCAGCTGGATAGGAATGAACCGGTCCAGAATGTCATCGTGGTTGCCACGCAGGTAGATGATCTGTGTGTTCTCCTTTTCCATCTTTTTCAGGACGGTGCGGATGAAGTGTGTGTGCGCTTTGCTCCAGCCGCCCAGGCGTTTCAGATGCCAGACATCAATGATATCTCCGTTCAGGACCAGCTTGTCACAGTGGATGTTGCGGATGAAGTGAGAGGCCTGCGCAGCTTTGCAGTCGGGCATGCCCAGGTGGACGTCTGAAATGAAAACAGTGCGCGCTCGCAGCTTCGTTTTGTTTTTCCCTGGAATGGCCGGGGCATCGGAGGGTTCTTCAGGGTCTTCAGGCATGGGGCAGAGAACGCGGTTAAATGGCGGGCGGTCAAGCCAGGTCTTTGGCGGTTTTTTCCGCTATGACCTGGGTAAGTTCAGTTTCAAATTGCTCGATTACCCGCTGCCAGCCCAGGCGATGCGCAGCCTGCCGGGCAGCCTGCCGCTGGGGCTGGTCATTCCAGGTGACAGAAGCAGCGCGCACCTGGTTCAGAAACGCTGCTTCATCATTAAACGGGGCCAGCAGTCCATTTTTGCCATTTTGAATAAGCTGGCGCGGAGCGGCATAATCAAAAGCCACGGTCATCAAGGCACTGGACATCGCCTCGAGGACGACGTTGCCAAACGTCTCTGTGATGCTTGGAAAGACAAAGACATCTCCGCTGGCATAGTGAGCCGCCAGCTCCTCCCCGGTGCGGGATCCAGCATAGTGAAATTCAGGATGGTCTGCCTGCAGGCTCTTCAGCTTGGGACCGTCCCCAACGACCACGCAGGGTGAATCAGGGTGCGCCTCGCGGAAGGTGGCAAAGGCCTTGGCCAGAAGTTCCAGGTTCTTTTCCGCCGCCACCCGGCCCACATAAATGGCCACTGGAGTCTGTTCATCCGCACCCCAGCTTTTCCTCAGGGCGGCATCACGACGTGCCGGGTCAAATAACTCAGTATTCACTCCGCGCCCCAAAACGCCGACATTGTGAATGCCCCATTTTTCTAGCATGGCCGCTGTATCGGCGCTCGGGGTCAACGTGCGGGCGGTCTGGTTATGAATGCTGCGGAGCAGGCCCTGGGCTACGTTCTCCAGACCAGGCAATGCGTAATCCTCCAGATAAGTTTGAAAATTCGTATGGAATCCCGAGACGACGGGAATGCCCATCTTGCTGGCCGCGCGGATGCCTGCGATGCCCAGCGGTGTCTCCGTGGCGACATAAAGCGCATCCGGTTTGAATTCCTCATATAGCGCCAGCATCTGCCAGGTGGTCGTGAACCCCATGCGCAAGCCGGGATACCCAGGCAGGGGCATGGCCATGACGGTGTGGCGTTTGCAGGATTCGTCCTTCTGGTCACGATCCGCTTCCAATGTCGTGACGACTTCCACCTCATGGCCCCTCGTTTTCAGTCCCTCCGCCAGGGTCGCAAGAGTCCTGGCCACCCCGTTGATGTCGGGTGGGAATGTGTCAGTGATGAGCAGGAACCTCATGTCACAATAGGCGATACCGGTGTTACAGAGAGCAGATTGTCCGTCTCACAAAGTGCTGCATTGTGACGAATGCGTCACGGTATAAGTTGAAATTTAAGAGCGCCCCATGTCACTTTGTGACGGACACGTCACCAAGAACAGTTTGGTGGCTGCCCTGACCCTTGTGTAAACGGCTGCTATTATATGAGCAAAATCTTGGTAGTTGATGACGAGCCGGATATTTCGGAACTGATCACCCTGCATCTTATGCGTGAGGGACACGAATGTGTCTGCATCACCAATGGGCTGCAGGTCATGAATGCCATCATCGAACAGGAGCCGGATCTCGTCGTGCTGGACATCATGCTGCCAGGGCAGGACGGGGTGACGGTTTTTAAACGTATCCGTGCCGACAGCCGCACCCGCAGCGTGCCGGTCATCATGCTCACCGCACGGGCCCAGGTGACGGATAAAATCAACGGGCTGGAGCTGGGGGCGGATGATTATCTCACCAAACCCTTCTCTCCCCGTGAGCTTTCCTTGCGCATTTCAGCCATTCTCCGGCGCACTAAAAAGGTGACCCATGTCTCGGAAGTCAAGATGGGCGCCTTTTTGCTGGACCGCAAAAACATGAAGTTCTTCCACAACGGCCAGTCCATTGATTTGACCACTACTGAGTTCAAACTGCTGGCTGTGCTTTTGGAAAACGTGGCTGCCGTTCACACCCGTGCGGAACTCCTGCGAGAAGTCTGGGGCTATTCAGACGATGTCGCGACGCGCACTCTGGATACCCATATCAAACGCCTCCGTGAAAAGCTCGGTGAGGCCGGGCGCCATATCATCACGGTCCGGGGCACGGGGTATCAGTTCATTCCGGATGCCTCTGCCGTGGCTGCCAACGCATCAGTGGAATGAACAAGCCTGCAGGAAAAACCTTGGACTGCGCAGCTGCCGGTTGCGCCATTCTCCCGGGTTTTCCTTTTTACGCCGTAGTTCCTGGACTGACCGGACGTTCCTGCCTCTGATGTTTCGTATTCTTCCTCATTCATGACCCTTACCTTGCTCAGTCTTGCCTTCATTCTGCTCGCAGCGTGGGCGTGGAGGCGTGAGCAATACTGGCGGCGGAGCGTGGAGCAGATCACCCGCTCGGCAGGGTTGAAGATCTTTGAGGCGGACAAGCTGGCGGCGCGCTTCCAAGGCCTGATGGAGGCGGAAAGCAGCCTCAACAAAGAAGAGTATCTGCGGCGGCTTTTTGAATCCCTGCTGAACGAAATCCGCCAGGGTGTGGTGATCGTGGACAACCAGCAGCGGATCAAGTTTTGCAACCGGACCATGGGCCATCTTTTTCATCGTGCCTCCGTGCATCGGGGGAGGACGCTTCTGGAGGAGTTTGCCGATCACCAGGTCAGCGATACCGTCCATACAGCTTTGCAAAACCAGCGGCGCACGGTGAAAGAAATCGAACTGAGCACCTCCCTCGCCTCGGGAGCGGTGAATACGCGTCATTATCTCATCGAGGCCGCACCCCTTCCCGCGAAAGCGGAGGCTGGAGCCTGGCTCATGGTCTATGACATCACCGAGCAGACCCTGGCCGAGCAGGTCAGGAAGGATTTTGTGGCGAACGCCTCCCATGAGCTGCGCACCCCGCTGACCCTTATCAACGGATACATCGAGACCCTGCAAAGCGGTGTGATCAAGGATGATGCCGGCATGAAACACTGCCTCAGTGTCATGGAAAAGCATGGCAAGCGCATCATTCGCATCATTGAGGACATGCTGACCATCTCCCGGCTGGAAAATGGTACCTCTGCGTTGAATTTGGAGTCTTTCACCGCCCGTGCCTGTGTTCAGGACGCGCTGGATCACCTGGCACCCATGCTGGAAGGACGGGACACCCGCCTGGAACTGGATTTCCCCTCCGACGGCGGTCTCATGATAGGTGACCGCTTTTACTGGGACCAGGTCTTCACCAACCTTCTGGAAAACTCACTCAAAGAAAACCCCAATCCCGGACTTGTCATCCATGTCAAAGGCCAGTGGTTTGCTGACCATTGCCTGATCACCATCCGTGACAATGGCATCGGCATTCCGGCCCACGATCTGCCGTTTGTTTTCAAAAGATTCTTCCGAGGCCACAAGCATCACTCCCCGGAAATCAAAGGCACGGGCCTGGGCCTTAGCATCGTCCGGCGTACCGTGGAAGCACACGGCGGAACGATCGAACTGACCAGTACTCCAGGAGTCGAGACTGCATTTAAAATCCGAGTGCCTCTGGCTGTGCAAAACGCAGGCTGAAAGCAGAGTTGCTCTGGGCACGACATCGCGTAGCCTGTGGAATTACAATGTTCCAGAGGAATACCACGGTCCAACCCTCCGATCCTGTCAGCCCCGGCCACCTGGGCCAGGTGGCTGTCTTTGTCGCTGCTGGCACGGTAATTGGTACGCGCGCTAAAATGGGCGGAGCGCTCGTCATGGCAGGTCTGGCCTGGCTCGCCATGCGCCGCCGCCAGAAACAGGGCCAGAAGACATTGCCGAAAACGGAAACGCCGGTCATTGTGATGCCCGAGGCAACGGATTCGGCGGAGTTCTGTCCGCCCTCAAGCCCCTTCATGGATGACGACCCGGTGGAGGAAATGTCGTTGGAGGATCTGCGCGCTGCTTTACTTCCTCCACCTTCCTTGTTCACTCCGCCAGCCTCTAAGCCAGCCCCGGAACTGCCAGAATCTTCGCTGCTCAAGTCTGCTCCCGTTTATGTTGAAATAGAAGAAGACCTGCCTTCCACCTCAGCATCAGCCAATATCAATTCGGTCTTGCCGGATACCATCGTTATTCCCATCACACAGGAGACGGCCCCGGATCTATGGTCGAATTCCCCCAGTTCGGAATCCGATCAAAACGGGTCCCCCGCCTCTGTTCCCCAGGGCGGCTCCAAAGCGCCCCCTGCGACTCCAATCTCAAAAGAGCCGGCTGAAATTCCTGTTTCCCGACCTGCAATGCAGCCTCCACTTCCGGCCAAGAAAGAGCGGGGCTTTCTGGCCTGGCTGAGAAAACCTTGAGGAATCAGTGCGTGGTTTTTTCACCTCGCTTCCAGGTTGTTCGTGATAAAACCTGGAGTGTCTGATTCCACCGCGAACCATGCGCTGCCTGCTGCCAGTTTACGACCGCAGTCCGCAGCCAGGTTTTGGGAAATAAGCATACCTTTGCAGGCGGAAGTGCTCCAGATGGCGGCCGTGGAGAGTCCGCTGAATGTATTGGCGCTGATGGTGCAATGGGAGGCGCCTTCCAAAAGAATGCCGGTGCCTTCGTCAATGCTCATCGGCGTTTTGCCTTCCGCCGGACGCTTGTCCTGGCCTGAACCGATGTAGGTGTTGCAGAAATTGTTCGCTGAAAGGGTGATGCGGCCGGAATCTTTGCTGACACGCACGGAGAATTTGTGGGCGATGGTGAAGGTATTGGCACTGACGGCGCATCCATGGGCATCCCTGAGATCAATGCCGCCTTCAAGATGATGGGCAATGACGTTAGCGCTGAGGGTGATGCCGTAACAGTCACGGTCCAGGATGACAGCGGTGCCGTTGCATTCCTCGATCATGTTGCCGCTGACCACCGAGCCGTAGGTGTTCTCAATGATCACACCGTGCCGGAGGTGGTCGTCAATGTTGTTGCCGTTCATGCACAGATTGAAGGAGTCCGTGCAGTGCAGGGCATCTTCATTTTCTTCAAAGTGGTTCGCATTCACGACGATATCGTGGCAGTTGATGATCTCGATGCCGCACTTTTTGTTATACGTGAGGATGCAGCCGGTGATGCGCGGGTCTTCATAACAGTCCAGCAAATGGATGCCATGAGCGCCGTTGTGGTCCACTGACATGCCGTTGAGGTAAATTTCCTGGATACCGTGGGCGAAGATCCCGTCGCCGCTTTTCTCCTGGCCCTGGATGCGGAAATCAGCCAGTTGGACGCGCCAGAGTTTGGCCTTTTTGTCTTTGTCCAGATTAGGGGGGCGCAAAATCAGCGCAGGCTGCCCGTCTTCGTTTTTATTGACGATGCACGTCGCCGCACCCGCTCCTACCACCCGCGTATCCTCCGTTTGGATGCGCAGGGGCTCGGTGATCTCAAATTTCCCAGGGGGCAGGATCACCAGTCCTCCCGTGACCGGTACGGCATCGAAGGCCGCCTGGAGCGTGGGATACTTGGTCGCATCCACGGTTACGGGGTCATTATCGGCAGCAGTAACGGCGGTGGTGAACAGGAAGCAGAGCAGGGGAGCGAAGCGCATGGCAGACCTACGTTTCAAATAAACCGAATTGTGCGCATGAGTTGCAAGCTATCCTGATAATGCTCCAGTATGGCCAATGCTTTCCTCCGGTCGACTTTTCCTCCTTCTCCTTTGTTTCGGAGCCTTCCCCCTCCAGGCTGCCACGCCGAAAACTCGTAGCGCCTATGGCAAGCCCAATGTGCTGTTTGTCATAGCCGATGATTTGAAGGATTATGTCGGTTGGATGGGCGGCCATCCGCAGGCCCGGACGCCGAACATGGACCGCCTGGCCAAAATGGGCATGCGTTTCACCAACGCCCACTGCAACTACGCCCTCTGCAATCCATCCCGCACCAGCCTGCTGACTGGCATGCTACCCTCCTCCAGCGGCGTCTTTGGCAATGAGCAGGACTGGCGTCGCAGTGTTCAGGTGGCCGGCAAGCCGACCCTGCCTGAGCATTTCAAGAACATGGGATTTGCCACCGCTGCTGGGGGCAAAATTTTTCATGCCAACCATGGCGGTCCTGATGGACGGCTCACCGGCTGGCATGGCGGGCGGCGCGGGTTTGAGCAGGATGCTGTCTGGGAAACACGTTTTCCTGAGCCCGGCGTGCAGATCCCGGATCTGCCCGTTCATACCGGTCAGAATTTCAATGGCCTGGACATGTGGCATTGGGACTGGGGCCAGCTTAATCTGCCGGATGAACTCACCGATGATGGAGCGGTGGTCACCTGGGCGTCTGATTACCTCAAAAAGAAACCCCGCAAACCCTTCTTCCTCTCCGTCGGTCTTTACCGGCCACACTCCCCATGGTACGTGCCGCAAAAGTATTTCGACCAGTTTCCACTGGAGAGCATCCAGTTGCCTGAGGTGAAGGAGGATGACTTGGCCGATGTCCCCGCTTTTGCCAAAGGCCACGACAAGCCCGGCAGCCATCATGATCTCATCACGCAAAAGGACAAATGGAAGGAAGCTGTGCAGGCCTATCTGGCCAATATCGCCTTTTGTGATGCCATGCTCGGCCGCCTGCTGGATGCCCTGGCCTCTGGCCCCAATGCCAAAAACACCATCGTCGTCTTCACTTCTGACCACGGTTGGTATCTGGGAGAAAAGAAGATGTGGCACAAGGGAAGGCTGTGGGAGGAGACCACCCGCGTCCCTCTCAGCATCTATGCTCCAGGCATCACCCAGGAAGACAGCGTCAGTGATCAGCCTGTATCTCTGATAGACCTGTTCCCCACTTTCTGTGATCTGGTGAAGGTGGCCAAACCTGAGCACCTGGATGGCCACAGCCTCCTGCCCTTGCTGCGCGATCCCTCCGCAAAAACGACCGGCCCGGCCATCACCACCATGGGGGGAGGGGACCGTGCCAGCTATGCGGCCCGCAGCGATCGCTGGCGTTACATCCGTTATGCCGATGGCAGTGAAGAATTCTACGATCATCAAAACGACCCGCATGAGTGGAACAACCTCGCCGGTGACCCTGCCCACGAGAGCGTGAAGCAGGAACTGGCGGCATACTTTCCCAAAGAGTTCAAACGCGCCTCCCGTCCCGCCGCCGAGGTGGGTGTGACCCCCAGTGCTGATGGCGGAGTCCACCTGAAACTCCAGATTGGTGATGAACTCAACGCTGAAGAATCCCCCAATATCCTCGGCAGCGGGCTGTTTATAGATGCCGCCTTTGAATACAATCCGCGTGTGGATTCCGACAGCACCTTGGTTTCCCAAGGAGGAGAGCAAATGGGCTGGTCGCTGCATCTCGTCGCGGGCAAGCCCACCCTCAGCATCTTGATGGATGGCAAAGCCACCTCCATCACGGGTGACGGGCTGACGGCGGGTCCGTGCAATGTCCGCGCGATGATTGATGCCGACGGGCTCATGTCTCTGGCCGTACCAGGTCGCAGCGAGGTCCTGGGCCCCACGCCATTCCCACACGGCTTCCCCACTCAGCCCAAACAAGGGCTGAGTGCAGGCCAGAGCTTCGGCCCGCTAGGTGCAAAAGCCTATCCCAACAGCACCCCTTGGGATGGCAGCATACAGCGCCTGCGTGTCACCATCACTCCACCGAAGGAAACCATCGCCAAGCCGGGCAATTGACCTGTGGTCATAACCGGGTTATTGCCGTCACTCCCAAAATTCTCATGCGCTGCCGCATCATTAAAGACTTCCGTTTCGAGGCCGCCCAAACGCTGCCTAACCTCCCTGGCGACCACAAGTGCACCCAGATGCACGGTCATAGTTTCAAAGTGGAGATCGCCATTGAGGGCGAGGTGGACCCGCACATCGGCTGGGTCTATGACCACGCCGAAATCAGCAAAGCCATGAAACCCCTGCTCGACCGCATGGACCACGCCTACCTCAATGAGATCGAAGGCCTGGAAAACCCCACCATCGAAAACATGGCCGCCTGGCTTTGGAAAAAGCTGTCACCCCAGCTTCCAGGCCTGTGCGAAATCGTCATCTACGAAACCCCGACGGCACGCTGTGTATTTCGTGGGGAGTTTTAAGGGGCCGATACTGCTAGCGAAATACCGGCGAGAGCAGAAACGGACTGGAACTGCGAGCGGCAGATGCCTCGCGGCGTTTGCCTGCGCGCTGGCCTTCAAGGTGAGCGCGCTTGCCACGGACGTTCTGAGCTTTTTTAGAAGTCTGCAGACCTCCCATGGCCATTTTAGGCTTGAACCGGCTCATCTTGAAATCAAGGGAGCGCAGGCTCTGAACTAGAAGAACAATCAGAGCAGAATTCACGATGCTGGCCAGAAACAGGAGAGCATACTTGCCAGCCATCTGAGCCAGACTGGGCAGCAGAGTGGTAGTTTCAGCCACCATGCTTAAAGCAGTACTGTCATGCCCCAGACTGCGTGCGGAAGCGACATCAAGCATGAAGAAACAACCGCCCACAATAACCAGGGCGGAAGTAAGAACGAAAGCGACATCAAAACCAGACACGGATGTCTGGGTGGTCTTCTGGCGGGCAGCAGGCTCAGCCAGGTGCATGATCGGGAGAGCTGGACGAATCATAATAATTAGAGCCGATAATAAACATCATACGGTAAGTGCCAACTAAATATTTACACTTGTTGATATTTTTATTCTAAACTGTTCGTTAGAACAACTTATTGATTCTGATAGCTTTCGCGGCTTAGTTGAAAGCAGGTTTAGCCGGGAAGTTAGTGCAGAAGGAAAAGCGGATGGCAATGGTGAGGAATGAGCCAAAGTTTGTTATATCATGCGTTTGGCATGCTGCGCGAGGGCTAGGAATAATGCAGCACGAAGTAGGTTGAGCCGGGTGGAGTTCCATCTCGTGGTTAAAGAGGACTCCATCCTGTGCCCCGTATTGGAGCGATCAACGAGCACTGGCCTGAGGCCGCGCTGGTCTTCAACCACTTCCATATCATCAAGCTGCCCAACGAATTGCCTCCCGACAGGCAGATCCTCAGCTATTATGACCACCCGATCAGCTCCGGGATTATGGAGGACATCAACAACAAAATCAGACGCCTCTTACGCATGGCCTACGGCTGCCGTGACGTGGACTTCCTTCACCTGTGCATCTCTACGCGGAGCCATGAGTCAGAAATCATATTCACGGGCTTCTGACCAATGCACAAACTTCCCGGATGAAACGAAATGCGTTGCCAATTGGATTTTATTCCGGCGCTTCCTTGACGCTACGCAGTGCCTTTCTATGATGCCGTGCCCGAGCGCCGGGCTGCACAGATTTTTACGCCCCTCTCTATCATGGCCATCCTCGTTGACACAAACACTCGCATTCTCGTCCAAGGCATCACGGGGGACTTCGGTTCCCGTCACGCCAAAGCCTCCCTTGATTATGGCACCCAGCTTGTGGCCGGTGTGACCCCTGGCAAAGGTGGCCAGACCTTTGACCATGGCAGCCATAAGGTGCCGGTGTTTGACTCCGTCTCTCAAGCCGCCAAAGAAACCGGCGCGACCGTCAGCGTCATCTTTGTGCCGCCCCCCTTTGCTGCCGATGCCATCCTGGAAGGCGTAGATGCCGGTATGGACCTCGTCGTCGCCATCACGGAAGGCATCCCGGTCAATGACATGATCCGCGTGAAGGCCGCCATGAAAGGCAGCAAGACCCGCCTCATCGGGCCGAACTGCCCCGGTCTGGTCACTCCTGGCCTGGGCGAAAAATCCCACGGCGGCTGCCGCATCGGCATCGCCCCCGGTTACATTCACAAGCGCGGCAATGTCGGCGTCGTCAGCCGCTCCGGCACCCTCACCTACGAGGCTGTCTGGCAGCTCACCACCCGTGGTTACGGTCAGAGTACCTGCGTCGGAATCGGTGGAGATCCGGTCAACGGCACCAACCATCTGGACATCCTCAAAATGTTCAACGAGGACCCGGAAACCGAAGCCATCATTATGATAGGCGAAATCGGCGGCAATGCCGAAGTGGAAGCCGGACGCTGGGCCAAGGACAACTGCAAGAAACCCATCGCCGCCTTCATCGCCGGTGCCACAGCTCCTCCAGGACGACGCATGGGCCACGCTGGCGCCATCATCGGCGGTGCAGATGACACGGCCGAAGCCAAGAAGCGCATCCTTTCCGAATGCGGCATCTCCGTCGCCGACTCCCCCGCAGACATGGCCGCCGCCCTGCTGAAGGTCTGGGGCAAGTAAGCACCTCAAGTGTGAAGCGGGCGCTCCTGCCTGCTCTGTTTCTGGCGCATCCTGTGAAAACGGGATGCGTTTTTTTTGATAGCGTGTATGGCAGGCTCACCCAAAAAAAAGAGCCAGCTCATTCGAGCTGGCTCCCTGAAACTAGAAATGCAGTTAGCGTTTAAACACTCATTTGGCGGCGAAAGGGCTGAGGGAGAGCTTTTTGAAATCTTCTGTGATCTTGGCGACTGCGTCTTTCGGGCCGGTGAGCTTGATGAAGACCGGGGCATCGGGGCCGGGAATGATGGCACCGAGGAGGGTGTAGTCAGCCTTGGGGGTTTTGGGGCCAAACATGGCTCCATCATTGTAAGTGCCGGTGGCGGTTACCAGACTGATCTTGGTTCCATTGGCATCCAGTTCTTCTGTCTTGGATTCAGGCGGGCTTGCAAACTGGCCGAGCCAGCGGTCAATGTTCGCTTTCGTGTCACCGCCCTGGCCGGGGCCGAAGTAATAGAAGATGGCTTCCAGAGGCTCGGCACCTTCCACCTCGATTTTGAGGGTGGCGGCGCGCATGGGGCTGCTGGTGGGGACGGATGTCCAGCCGCTGGCAGGCAGTGTGAAGTTAAGATTGCCGGCGGCGACTTTGGCCTCTTCGGCCTGGAGGCCAAGGGTGGAGAGGCCGATGAGGGCGAGAGTGGTGAAAAGAATTTTCATGGTGATGAGCGGAACAGGTTGGGTTTCAGATATGGAAAAGGGCGGACTTATGGGTCCGCCCTCGGAGTCAAAAAAGACAGGCTTATTTCGTAACGTGCATCACGCCTTTCATGAGCAGCCAGTGGCCGGGGAAGGTGCACATGTAGGGATAGTCACCAGCTTCCGCAGGGGCCGTGAATTCGATGGTTTCCGTGCCGTTGGGCATGATCAGCTTGGTATGAGCCAGGATGTCATCTTTGGAGGCATCCGGGATGTAACCCTTGGCCATGGCCTGAGGGTCGGTCATCATCTGGTTGGCCTGGGCACCTACGGCCATCTCCTTGCCGGTTTTGATGAGCAGGAAGTTATGCGGCTGGGGGGCCACGCTGCCAGTGTTGTTGAAGGTCAGTTTTACCTGCTGGCCGGCTTTGACGGTGAGGTCGGTTTTGTCATAGCCGAGCGGATTGCTGGCATGGGGCTTGAGTTCAATGATGGCGACGTCGGCCTCCTGGGCGGCGACGTTGATGGAAAGCAGGGCGATGGCGGTAAGGGCAGCTAATTTCTTCATGGAATGTATGTTCGCGGGGGTAATACGCTAATCGGCAGTGGAAGGCGGTAATTTTCAACCAATTTCGTCAACTTGGCGCGAAGTTTGCCATTTGCGTCAAGGAAAGTTTAAGCGACGTATCTCCGTACAGTCCTAACACGCATGAATCCTTTCCACGAAACCGCCGCCGCCGCGCATCAGATGAGCCGCCGCCATGTCCTCCGCGGACTGGGCACGATGATGTCTCTGCCCTTCCTGGAATCCCTGGGTGGCCGGGCTTTTGCGGCGGCTGCCAAGGCTCCGGCGAAGGCACCCATGCGCGCCGCCTGGCTTTACATTCCCAATGGAGTGAACGTGAAACAGTGGTTCCCAACAGGCGAAGGCAGCAGCTACGAGCTGAGCCCCACGCTCAAAGAGATCGAGCGGCATCGCAATGAATTCATGGTGGTCTCCGGTTTGGCCCAGGACCTGGCCCGCTCTCATGGCAATGGCGGTGGGGATCATGCCCGCGCCACCTCCACCTTCCTCACCGGCTGCATGCCGAAAAAGACGGCCGGCTCGGACATCCAGCTGGGCGTTTCTGTGGATCAGATTGCCGCGCAGAAGATCGGCCATCTGACCCGCCTGCCATCGTTGGAACTGAGCACCGACGGGCAGCGCAGCTCCGGCCGCTGCGACAGCGGTTATTCCTGCGCCTACCAGTTTAACCTGGCCTGGAAAAATGAAACCATGCCGATGGCTCCTGAAATGGACCCGCGCCTGGTCTTTGAACGTCTTTTTGGTTATGGGGCCTCCAGCGCCAAAGGGGCTGAGGGCGCACGCCGCCAGCGCCTGCAAAAGAGCATCCTGGATACTGTCCTGGGGGAGGCCAAGTCCCTCCAAAACAAGGTCAGTGGCAATGACAAACGCAAGCTGGACGAATACTACAGCAGCGTACGCGACATCGAGATGCGCATCGAGCGCGCCGAGAAATTCACGGCGACGCTGCCCAAAGACTATCCGGTGCCGGAAGGTATCCCGGATTCTTATGAGGAGCACATCCACATGATGTTTGACCTCCTGACCCTGGCTTTCCAGACGGATACCACCCGCCTCAGCACCTTCATGCTGGCCCATGACGGCAGCAACCGCAGCTTCCCTCAGATCGGCGTGCCGGATGCTCACCACTACCTTTCCCATCACGAAAGCGATGAGCAAAAGCTGGCGAAAATCGCCAAAATTGATGCCTTCTACATGCGCCAGTTTGGCTATTTCCTGGACAAGCTGAAAGCCACCAAAGAAGGCGATGGCAACCTGCTGGACAGCAGCATGATCGTCTTCGGCGGCGGCATCGGCGATGGTAACCGCCACAACCACGACAACCTGCCAATCCTCCTGGCAGGCCGAGCCGGCGGCACCTGGACGCCCGGAAAGCGCATCGTACTTCCTGGTGAAACACCCATGACCAACCTCTATCTTTCCATGCTCGACCGCCTCGGCGTTCGCGCGGAAAAAGTGGGTGATAGCACAGGTGTGCTGGAGGTTAGCTGAGTGCTTGCTCGGTGGGGCGTTTGCACCGGGGCTACGCGATCGCCGGGATTTGCCTCATCCGGCTGGAGCAGATCCGTCCCGGCTGGCTTCCGCGTTTTTGCGGTCTGCCCAGTGAGAACGCCGCCCACCGCGTCGCCGTGGTCTGGGATGAAACTTCAGGGGAGGAGAGGGAAGGTGTTTTCATTCCGCGGCGTGACACCAGCTCCTGGCTGAATCATTTTTGCGGGTGGTCGGGTATTTCCCGCGGAGCATCATTTGTCACGGTTTGACCTCACTGGTGCGGAGGGTCGCATCACCCTGGCGGTCCGCTCGCGAGACGGACGCATGGCCTACGGCTATCGCGACGTGGACTTCCTTCAGCTGCGCATCTACGCGCATCATGAGTCAAAAACCCTATTCACGGGTTCCTGACAAATGCACTAATTTCTCAGATGAACCTGAAGGCAGCTCTGATAGCTGAATTACTTGGCCGCGCGACGCGCAAGAAATTCTAATGCCAATGCTCGGTACGCCTGAGCACCCTTTCCAGAGGGCTCATACTCGATGATGGATTTACCATAGCTTGGAGCCTCGCCCAAACGGACGGTGCGCGGGATGATGGCATCATAGATGACTTCTGCGAAGTAGTTCTTCACGTCATTGACCACCTGGTTGGAAAGGTTGGCCCGCTGGTCGAACATCGTCATGACTATGCCCTCAAGCAGCAGATTGGGATTCACCCCGCAATCGCGGATCTGCTGCACCACTTGCACGATGCTGGACAGCCCTTCCAGGCCAAAGTATTCGCACTGGATCGGCACCAGCATTTCATCAGCAGCAGCCAGGGCGGATGTCATCAGGACTCCCAGGGAAGGCGGGCAGTCCAGAAAGACGTAGTCGAAATGGTTCGTCGCCCGAAGCTGGTCCAGGACTTCACGCAGTCTTGTCAGGTGATTGCCACGCTGGGCCAGTTCGATCTCACACCCTGCCAGCTCCTGATGGCTGCGGATGATGGATAGATTCGGCAGCCGGGTGCTGCGGATGACGTCATGCGGATCCGTTCCTTCCACCAGGGCGGAATAGATGCTGCCGCCTTCTTCCTTGGCCAGACCGAGGCCGCTGGTCGCATTGCCCTGGGAGTCGAGGTCAATGAGGAGACAGCGCTGTCCCAGTTGGGCGAGACATGCCGAGAGATTGACAGCAGTGGTTGTTTTTCCCACCCCGCCCTTTTGATTGGTGATCGCGACTATCCGCATAAGTTGCCTTGACGGGCGACATTGAACGGGAACCATGCCCCGCGCCAGAAAGAAATGGAATTCACGGAGAAATGGTTGGGAGAAATCGGTGGCTGGCAAGCCATGAAGGCCGCGCGCGGCCTCGTGGATGCCGGTCTTGTGGAACTGCAGACAGCAGAGGCCGGGCTTGTACGTGGCCTTGCCGGCAGCGGGAAAATGAAGTTTTCCTGCGGTCTGCGCATCAAAAGCCACCGAGATGTGGACAACCTCTGCACCTGTCCCTCGGCGCGCCGGGGACTGATCTGCGAACACTCCCTGGCCGTGGCCCTGATGCGTCTCCGGCCCGCAGCTGCCAAGCCATCTTCCCCGGCTCCATCCGCGCAGAAACTTGTTCAAGCGACCCGTCAGCCGCGTCGTGTGGGGGGGCGCTATACCCTGTTCCTTCCGGAAACGATCCTGCAAGGTGCCCTCCGCGAGCCCTTCGGTGCTTATGTGAAATTTGAGCCAGGAGGTGACGGTGAGGAATCCCTGCTGGCCGCCTGGCTGGCAGAGCAGGGGGTCGTGGGGAAAAGCGTGCCCATCTCCCTGAATGCCAGAGCCCTGGCGGATCTCCTTCCGGTCCTGGCCAATCATCCCCGGGTCATCGCTGGCAAGCCCTCCGGCGGCGGCACGCCCCTGGGCATTGCTGCCGATCCGGTGCGCCTGCCGTTGCTCATTGAGGCGCAGGGGGAAGAGGTAAAGCTCTCTCTGGAAAGCACGGGACAGGGACCTGTTTTTAAAAATCAGCCCTCTGGCTGGTGGGCCTGTCCTCAAACGGCCAGCCTGTTTCCGCTGCCACAGTCAGAAGGTGAGGCGGCCAGAATTTTGACCGAACTCCCAGCACGCCGCCCCCTGAAATGGTTGGTCGCCCAGCGGGAAGCTCTGGCGGATATCTTCCAAGTCGAGACTCGAGGGGCGGCTCTGGAGCGCTTCCATGTAGCCCCCGTGCCTTGCACCTTCGTGCTGCATCTGGATGGCTCCCTCCAGGCGGCGGATGTGACCTTAAGTGCGGAGTTTCAGAGCTATCGGTGGAATGTCACATCCGCTGGTTCATCTGCGAACATTGAAAAGCTTTTTCCTATTCAGGATGAATCTTCTGAAGGCACTTTTTACGTCTTTAATAGAAATGCGCAATCTCGGCTTTTAGCCCGTCTTCACCACCTCGGATTTAAATCAGCGGGGGTAAAAATCGGCACCGCGGACATGGAAGTTTTCCGCCTCATGGGGCCGGAGAATGTGATGCGGTTTTTTGCGTCTGACCTCCCCAGGCTGCGCCAGGAACTGCGGGTGGTAGAAGGGGATAAATGGCGCGCTGCCACTCGTGGCGTAGCCCGCATCCAGCCGCAAATCCGCCAAGTGCCGACAGATGGCGGACGCACTGGCGGCTCCGACTGGCTGGCCATGGAGTTCGGCTACGAATCCCCCGATGGCTTCCGCCTGCCCCGGTCCGAGGTCCTGCGTCTGGTCCGTTCCGGCCAGCGTTCAGTCCAGGGCAAGAATGGGAAAAAGTATCTCCTGGACCTTCAAGAGGTCGAGGAATTCGAGGAAACGCTCAAAGACGTCCCTCTGCAGCTGACTCCCGATGGAGCCCGCATCAGCTCCCTCCATGCCGGGTATTTCCTGGATGATTCTGAATCTGCCGCCCCCCTCCCAGGCGAAAAGGAGACTCTTGCCATCCTTGGAGAACTGGGCACCCGTCTGCGCCCTTACCAGCTTCTTGGCGTCCGCTGGATGTCCGCCTTGGCCCAAGCTGGCCGTGGAGGGCTCCTTGGGGATGAAATGGGTCTGGGCAAGACTGTGCAGAGCATCGCTTTCGTCTCTCATTTCAAAGCAACCTCACAAACAAGACAGACCTGTCTCATCGTCTGCCCCAAGTCACTTTGCGGAAACTGGAAAGCCGAGTTCGAGCGTTTTGCCCCCCAGCTAAAAGTAGCCATTTCGCAGGGCAGTAAGCGCGAGGAAGTTCTTGATCGGATTCACGCACACGACGTGATAATTACTACCTATCAGTTGATAGTTAGAGATATAGAAGTAATTAACCAACATGCCTGGGGTATCCTTCTTCTCGACGAGGCTAGCTACATCCGAAACCCGGACACCGATGCCGCGAAAGCCCTGCGCAGCCTTCGTGCTCACTCCCGCATCGCCCTGACCGGTACCCCGGTGGAGAACAGCACCCGGGATTTGTGGTCCATTTACCAGTTTCTCCTTCCGGGTTACCTGGGCAGCCGGGAGAATTTCAAAGAACGTTTCGACCAGCCCATCCAGACTGCCCTTGGTACGCCCGCCGGGCAGGCGGCCAGCGAGCGGCTCAAAAAGCTTATCCGGCCCTACTTTCTGCGCCGGACCAAACGCGAAGTCTTGCGAGACCTCCCGGATAAGATTGAGCAGGTGCTCTGGTGCGACCCAAGCCCGTCCCAGGGAGAGGTTTATCGCCGAGTCCTGGAAGAGGGACGCGAGGAAATCAAAGCCGCTCGCAAGCGCTCCGGCCAGGGCGGGGCCAAGATGACCATGTTCACCGTCCTGCTGCGCCTGCGGCAAGTTTGTTGCGACCTCCGGCTCACCGGCCTGCAAAAGGAAACCCTCGGCAAGCTGGAACGGGAAGATCTCTCGGGAAAATGGCCGATGCTCCAGGAGCGCCTGGAATCGATTTTAGATGCCGGTGGAAAAGTGCTCATTTTCAGCCAGTTCGTCCAGTATTTACACCTGGTGCGTGATTACCTGGGAGAACAAAAGATGACCTTTGCCTACCTGGATGGCAGCAGCCAGGACCGGGATGCGCAGGTCAAAACCTTCCAGACCGACCCGAACTGCCGCGTCTTCCTCATCAGCCTCAAAGCGGGTGGTTATGGTCTCAACCTCACCGCTGCCGACCACGTCATCCTCCTGGACCCCTGGTGGAATCCGGCGGTCGAATCCCAGGCCATTGACCGGGCCCACCGTATCGGCCAGCAGCGTGTGGTCACCGCCTACCGCCTGGCCCTGAGGGGAACCGTTGAGGAACGGATTCTGGCCCTCCAGGCCAAAAAGCGCGGTCTGGTGGAAGCGGCGATTGATGATCAATCGCCACTCATGGCAGGGCTGCTTGAGAGTGACCTCGAAGACCTGATTGCGGGCTAGTACAGTATTTCTCACTCTCTGAGTGAGGGGATGGGGATTTCGTGGTTTGCGGAAAAGGCAGCTTTTATTCTGGATCGCCTCACTCGGAGAGTGAGGATTACTGCACAGGCTTGCGGATGCTCCACTGCTTCTCGGACCACTCCAGGTTCTTGGCCGTCGTCGTGGGAAAGTCCCAGGCGTCGGAGTCGCTGGTATAAAGGATGACACGGGTTTTCTCCGCCGCCATGGCCGCCGCCTGTGGCAGGTCCAGGAACTTCATCACATTCAGATACGCCGGCCCCTGCTGGTGGCTGGTGGGCAGATCATGCAAGTCCAGCCGGGTGATGCCTTCTTCATAAAGGGAGGCATAAAGGGCATTCGCCGCCATGTCCCGGTGCGCCTGAAGCCAAAGAGGGGTCTTTTCAAGCCCAGGGATCTTTTTAAATCCCTGCACCGCCTGGCGGATGTCCCAGACCCGCATGGAATCCAGCGTCTGCCCGGCCAGGTAAAACCGGCGCTGCCTTTGGATCTGCGCTTTGACGCTGCCAGTCCACTCCGTCGGGCCGATGCCACGCGGGCACAGATACGCCATGCCCCATTTGAAAGTGCCGAACATCTTTTTCTCGCTCTCGAAGGCCTTTTCATCCGCCTCGCCAGCCACCGGCAGCTCGATGAGTTTGCCAAAACGCGAGCCATAGGTGCTGTTGAAATCCTTCCACCCCTGGTCATCCAGCACATTCATGGCCACCAGATCCAGGTCCTCAGGCCGCAAGCCTTCCTTATGGGTGATGTAGAGCCGTAGCCGGAAAGCCCGATCGGTTTCAAAATCATAGGCGGTCATGCGGATGCCGTCCTGCTCGATGCTGCCTTCTTTGCCCATGGTCAGGGCAGGGGTCTCCTTCGGCCAATTGACGAAGACCTTCTCATTCAGCGCTTTCATCCAGCCATCCCGTTGCTTTTCCCAGTCCGCCTTGGCAGTCGGCGCGGGCGGACTTTCGGCCATGGGGACAAAGGACTCATCAATGGTCGTGTTCTTCTCATCCTTCGGCAGTTCTTTGAAGACCTTCAGCACGGCGGGGTCGAGTGACTTTTTGGCACCTTCATCCAGCACTGCCATCGAATCTGCCCCCTTCAAATGACGCTCGAACCAGTGAAAGGCGCCATTGTTCAGCGGTTGCAGATCCTTATGCGGTCCTTCGGCCACTTGGAGGCCAATGTTGGACTCTTTATCCAGCAGGGTATAAATTCGGCGCACGTTTTGATAGACATTAAACACGCCATCAATGGGGAAAATAGAGTCTTTGTCCGTATTGCAGATCAGCAGCGGCCGCGGGGCGACCAGGGCGGCCAGGCGGTCATAGTCCCAGCGATAGGTGTTCACCTGAAACATGCAGTCGCAATGACCCTCAACGCAGCCATCCACCACATGATTCCTCATGCTGGTGATGCCGGCGGTGGGGGCCGCCGCCTTGATACGGTCATCCAGCGCCGCTACCCACCAGGAATACGCCCCTCCTCCGCTGCGGCCAGTGATGCCAAAGCGAGTTTTGTCCACCTCTGGCCGGGTTTCCAGATAATCCAGAGCGCGGATACCGGCCCAGGCTTCCAGACCCGCCGGGGTATAGCCGCGTGAAAACCACCACCAGCGGCCTTTGCTATACGTGCCATGATGTTCTCCGCGAATCTCCCCAAGCTGCACCGTATCAATGATCAGGCAGGCATACCCATGACGGGCAAACCAGATGCCGTGATGGTGATAGCCCGTCTTGTTGCCAAAGCTGACTCCGTCCTTCACCACATTGGCGTGACCGCAGACGTATAAAATGGTCGGCAGCGGCTTCTCCACTTTCGTGGGCAGGTATAAATTGGCCGTCACATACAGACCGGGCACGGCCTGGTAATGCATGTTCTCGATGACGTAACCGTCGCCTTTCACCTCGCCCGTTTTGGTGGGCAGCAGCGGGGTCTTTTCGGGCATCGGGTCCAGGCCCAGCATTTCGGCCAGTTGGCGGCGGTATTCAGGCGCCTTGGCCTGCCAGTCTTCTGCGGTCTGGATGTCTCTCAGCCCGCCATTTTCCTCAATGTCCGCCGTCTGCTGCTGCATGTACCGGTCCAGCATCCGTGCGCCGGGTGAATCCGGAGTCTTTTCAGGAAAACGGGCGGCATACACTGAAAGCGGCAGCAGGAGGAAGAGGAGGGACTTCATGGCGTGCCTTTATTACTCCGCCAGGAGTGGTGATCTTGTGGCCTCAGTTGGTACTGGCCTGATGCTCCACTGGCCTCCTGCGATTTCATCACTTGGATTCCAGATAGGCGGCGGTGCCTTTTTGGCTGGCAAGACAGCGGCGGATGGTTCGTCATAAGGGGATGCGACCGTTATTGCTGCTTACCTTCCTTTTTATCTGTGCTGCCGTCCACGCCGCGGAGAAGCCGAACATCATTCTCATCATGGGGGATGACATGGGCTATTCGGACATCGGCTGCTACGGCAGCGAGATCAATACGCCCAACCTGGATGCCCTGGCCCAGGGAGGCGTACGCTTCTCCCAGTTTTATAACACGGCCCGATGCTGTCCCACGCGGGCGTCTTTGCTCACGGGTCTGTATCCGCATCAGGCCGGCATCGGTCACATGATGGATGATAAGGGGCTGGACGGATACCGGGGAGAGCTGAGCCGGGATTCCGTGACGATTGCCGAGGCTCTGAAACCTGCCGGCTATCGCACCTACATGGCCGGAAAATGGCACGTGACCCAAAAAGTCCATCCCCAAGGGGCGCAGGACAAAACCAACTGGCCTTTGCAGCGCGGCTTCGACCGGTTCTATGGCACCATTCACGGCGCAGGGAGTTTTTATGATCCGAACAGCCTGACCCGCGACAATGAGCTCATCTCCGCCTATGCCGATGCGGAGTATCAGCCAAAGGAGTATTATTATACTGATGCCATCGCGGACAATGCTTCGCGCTTTGTGGCTGACCACGCCAAGGACCATCAGGACAAGCCTTTCTTTATGTACGTGGCTATGACTGCCGCCCACTGGCCCATGCACGCCAAGCCTGCGGACATTGCCAAATACAAAGGCAAGTATGATGCCGGTTATGATGCCATCCGCGCTGCCCGTGTGGAGAAGATGAAGAAGCTGGGCCTGCTGCCGGACAACTGGCAGGTGGCGGCCCAGAAAGGCGGTGCCTGGAGCGAGGTGGAAAACCGGGAGTTCGAGATCCGCTGCATGGAAGTGTATGCCGCGATGGTGGATTCCATGGACCAGGCCATCGGGCGACTGGTGGCCGAACTGAAAGAGCAGGGGCAATACGACAACACGCTCATCCTTTTCTTCCAAGACAATGGCGGCTGTGCGGAGCCGATGGGTCGCAAAGGCCCTTTTATCCCTCGCGCTGACAAACCCACCCGGCCGGCCATGGCGGCCACGGACCTGCAGCCGGACATGATTCCCAAACAGACCCGCGATGGCTACCCCATGCGCCAGGGTTACGGTGTGCTTCCCGGACCAGCGGACACCTACATCGGCTATGGCGAAGCCTGGGCCAACGTGAGCAACACCCCCTTCCGCGAATACAAACACTGGGTGCATGAAGGCGGCATCAGCACACCGCTGGTGGCCCATTGGCCGAAAGGCATCCCGACGGCGCGCCATAACATGCTGGAATCGCAGCCCTCCCATTTGATTGATCTCATGGCCACCTGCTTGGACCTGGCCGGAGCCACCTATCCGGCTGAGCACGCCGGGCAGAAGATCACACCCATGGAAGGTGTGAGCCTGAAGCCTGCCCTGGCAGGGCAGGGGATGGGCCGCAAAGAACCCATCTTCTTTGAGCATGAAGGCAACCGCGCGGTGCGTGACGGCCAGTGGAAGCTGGTGGCCAAAGGCGCACAGGGAGCCTGGGAACTTTACGACATGACCGCCGACCGCACGGAGCAGAACGACCTCGCCGCCAGCCAGCCTGAGCGCGTCAAATCCATGTCCGCCCAGTGGCAAACCTGGGCCAAACGTGCCCAGGTTATCCCCTGGATCTGGGGCCTGCCGCATGGCGATCCGCTGCCCAATAAACAGGGTAAAAAGGGCAAGAATGCCAAAAAGAAGAATTGATCATGCTGCGCTGCCTTTTTCCCCTGCTTGTCGCAGCCTTGTCTCTCCAGGCTGCTCTGCCAGAGCGCCCGCATGTGCTGCTCATCTGCGTGGATGACTTGAAACCGGCCATCGGCTGTTACGGTGATCCCCTGGCGAAGACACCCAATCTGGATCGCCTGGCTGCAAGGGGGATGCGTTTTGACCTGGCCTATTGCAACCAGGCGGTATGCGCACCGTCAAGAAACAACCTTTTGTTAGGCTCGCGCTCCACCTCGCTGGGCATCTATAATCTGTCAGACAACTTCCGCAAAGCCGTGCCCAATGCGGTGACGATGCCGCAGTACTTTCAGAAGCATGGTTGGCGGACAGAGGCCATCGGCAAGATTCTGCACACCGGCCACGGCAACAATGATGACGATGCCTCATGGAGCGTTCCGGCCATCAAGGAAAAAGTGGTGGAGTATCTGGACCCGGCCAATTCGGCCAACGGGCAGCTCACCCGCGAAGAAGCCTTTTTCACCAACCAGGAGCTGGGGCGCATTCGTGAACTGCCTCGCGGTGCCGCCTGGGAAAACACCGACGTGGCGGACAACGCCTATGCGGATGGCCGCATCGCCGATGCAGGCATCCTGCGGCTGCGTGCGGCCAAGGAAAAGCCCGGCGAGCCATTGTTCCTGGCGCTCGGTTTTGTGAAACCGCACCTGCCCTTCACCGCGCCGAAGAAATACTGGGATAGGCATGATCGCGCCGCCTTTCCGCTGCCCAAAAGGACCATGCCGCCCGATGATGCACCTGCATACGCCGGCAAGACCCTGGGCGAGTTGAACAACTACGACCCTGTGCCCCAGGAGCCGCCTTTGACGGAAGAGATGCAGCGCACGCTGATGCACGGTTATTATGCCTCCGTCAGTTTCATGGATGCGCAGCTTGGCCGCGTGCTGGATGAACTGGACGCTCTCGGTTTGGCTGAGCAGACGCTGATCGTGCTTTGGGGAGATCATGGCTGGCATTTGGGCGACCATGGCATGTGGACCAAACACACCAACTATGAGCAGGCCAACCGCATACCGCTCATCTTCGTGGCCCCAGGGGTCGCCAAAGGCGGATCTAGCACCCTCCAGCCTGCGGAGACCGTGGACGTGCTGCCCACCCTGGTGGAGCTGGCGGGTCTGCCACCTTTGAAAGGCCCTCAATCCATGGACGGCATCAGCCTTGTGCCGGTGCTCAAAGACCCCGCCGCCCGCGTACGAGATCACGCCACCCACGCCTTCCCGCGTCAGCGGCAGGGCCAGCCCGTCATGGGCCGTGCCATCCGCACTGAACGCTATCGTTTGGTGGAATGGAAGAAGCCTGGCGCGCCGGATGAAACCGCTGACTTGGAGCTTTACGATTATCAGGAAGACCCGCTTGAAACACGGAATCTGGCCGCCGCCCAGCCTGAGGTGGTGGCCAGGCTTCGTGCCATTCTGAAAAAGCATCCCGAAGCGGCGGCATCGTTCGCGCCTAACAAAAAGAAGAAAAAATCTAAAAACTGACCTGTGAAACCTTTTCTCATTCTCCTGGCCCAAGTGGCCCTTCTCGGCAGCGCGCTGGCCTCCTCTCAGCCGAACATTCTTTTCATCCTGGCCGATGACTGCACGCACAACGACCTGCCTGTCTATGGCGGCAAAAATGCCAAGACGCCGAACATTGACACCCTGGCTTCCCAGGGGCTGACCTTTAACCGCGCCTATGTCAGCGAGGCCATGTGCCAGCCCTGCCGGGCGGAGCTTTACACCGGCCAGTTTCCCATGCGCAATGGCTGTGCCTGGAACCACAGCGCCAGCCGCCCCGGCACCACCAGCCTGCCTCAGCACCTGGGTGCTTTGGGCTACCGGGTAGGTCTCGCCGGGAAGTCACATGTCCTGCCCGAAACCTCCTACCCCTTTGAAAACGTCCCCGGTTTTGACCCCAACTGCGTGCGCAATCCCACCCAGGCCCATGATCTGGAAGGTACCAAGGAATTCATCAGCCGCAAAAAAGATCAGCCTTTCTGCCTGGTGGTGGCCCTGGTGGAGCCCCATGTGCCCTGGGTGATGGGCGATGCCAGCCAGTATCCGCCGCGTAAAATTCAGCTTCCGCCGAACATCGCAGACACGCCCAAGACCCGTGAGGACTTTGGCCGCTATCTGGCCGAGATCACCTACATGGACGGACAGGTGGGGCAAATTTTGGATGTGCTCAAAGAATCCGGTCTGGAAGAAGAGACGCTGGTCATTTTCAGTTCCGAGCAGGGTTCTCAGTTCCCTGGGAACAAATGGACCAACTGGGATACGGGTCTGCACACAGCCTTCATTGCCCGCTGGCCAGGAAAAGTGGCGGTGGGTAAGCGTACTGACGCCATCGTGCAGTTTGCCGATGTGGTGCCCACCTTCATTGAGCTGGCAGGCGGCAATCCCAAAGATCCCGCCGCTGCTTTTGACGGCAGCAGCTTTGCTCCTGTCCTGCGGGGAGAAAAGGACAGCCATCGCCAGTATGCCTATGGCGTTCACAATAACATTCCAGAAGGCTCCGCCTATCCCATCCGCACTGTCAGCGATGGCGAATACCGCTACATCCGCAACCTGACGCCTGATGAAATTTACATCGAGAAACACGTCATGGGCATCCAAAACAAAGGTGCATTGAACAATCCCTACTGGCCCACCTGGATGGCCAACACCTGGGACAATCCTGAAACCTACCGCCTGGTGAAGCGCTACATGAGCCGGCCGGCGGAGGAACTTTACCACACCGCCTCAGACCCTTATGAAATGAGCAACCTGGCTGCCGATCCCAAGCACGCCGCCACCCATGAACGGCTGACCAAGGAACTGGACCGCTGGCTGGCAGAACAGGGGGATCCAGGTGCCAAACAGGATACTCATGAGGCACACCAGGCCGCGAAACGGGGCGAGCATCTTTATTTTCCCAAGCCTTGAGCGGTCTGGCCGTTTTGTCTTGCCGGATGCTGGTCCACGCCCCAGCATCCGCGCCTCCAACCTTTCTCCTATGTTCAAGAAAAACTGGTACCTCTTCACCCCCATGCTCATCATCGCCATTCCCGTGGCGATCTATTGCTATTATGCCTTCAGCATGGGGTACGACAGCAAGGATGCCGTGAATGCGACCAAGTATTTTGTGGTCTCCGGCACCCGGTATGCCATGGACTATGACGAGCTGAATTTCAACCGTCTGAAGCCCGGCATGGATGGCCGTACGGTCTATGAAACCATGCGCAAACAGCCCTCTGAACGGCACGATAACGACACCCGCTGGGTGTATTCTCTCCCCAAGCCCGGGGCAAAGGCTTACCACGAACGCATCATCATCATGGAGCGTGACAACCAGAACATCCCCCGGGTCAAGGAACTGGTGAAGCGTTTCCATGTTCCCGGAGAGTGATTCAGCTCGCACGTCTCTGTTGCCATTTGGCTTCTTCGCATCCAATCTGCCCCGTGATGTTGCCCTTTCTCCGTGCCTCTTTCTACCTGGGTGTTTTGATGCTGCCTGTACTTCTGGCCTCATGCAGTTCGTCCACACCCAGAGGCCTGCCCCGCAAACTGCCTGTGATCAACCTTCAGGGCTCTCCACAGACACCGCCGCATTCGATGCCGCGCAAGGACTACCCTTTTGATCCCAACAACGGCAATTACGTCATCGCCTGGGCAGCAGAAGGTGAATCCGCAGCCTCCGCTTCGGATCTGGCACGCTGGCAGGCATCCCACGGTGGCAGCGTCTCCCGCAAGCAGCCGTCCCCAGTTAGAAAAGTCTCTTCATCCTCAAAGAAAACGACCAGCCGCACGACGACCTACACCATCAAATCTGGGGATACTCTCAGTGGCATTGCCCGCAAGCACAGCACCACGGTCGCCAAGATCAAAGCCGCCAACGGCTTGAAGTCGGATCTGATTCGGGCCGGGAAAACGCTCAAAATCCCGCGCTGAGCCATTATTATTTTGTCCTCTCCGGGCACACGTCAGGACTGCTTTTGCAGCTCCCGGCAGGACTGTCATTATCCCCAGGCATTTTGCTTTAAACCAGCCTGAATTCCCTTTGCCAACTCTGATTCCTTTCTACTCTCCGCCCCTTCATGTCCGTTAAGATCCGCCTCAACACCGCCTCTGCCACCCACGTCGTCCTTGCCAAAGTCGGCAATCCCCAGCGCGATGAACCTCTGCAAACGTCCAAAGAAGTCTTTCCCATCTCTGAAGAAGACCAGCCCGCCCTGACGGCCATCTTTTTAAAGCCTTTCAAGAATCTGATGGCCCATCGCTTCACCCATCATTCATCGCTGGACCAGCATGAAATGAACACCTGCGTGAAGGCCATCTTTGAAACCAAGGACGGGCTTTTCGAGCGCGGCGTGGAGATCGCCAAGCGCCTTTATTCCAAATCCAATCATCCCAATATCAAGGCCGGTGACCTGTGCATCGCCCACATCAAGGAGGCCCAGGTGGAGGGTGAATTTGTCCAAGGCCTCTGCATCTTGAAATCCGAAAGCGTCGTGCCTTTCCTCAGCATCTCCACGAAGAACGGTGACCTGCAGATTTCCACCGAGCAGGGCATCAATCCTGACAAAATAGACAAAGGCTGCCTCATTCTGGATTACTGGTCCAAGAAGGGTTACTACGTCCTCACATTTGACAGAACCGGCACCGATTCACGCTTCTGGGTGCGGGATTTCCTGGGCGTCGAAGCCGTGCCTGATGCTGCCTTCCTCACCAATGCCTATGCCAAGATGGCCGTGGAATTCCTTGAGGAAGAAGCCAAACCTGAGGACGACACGCCGCCTTGGGAGACTTGCAATGCCGCCCGTGGCGCACTCGAATACTTCGAGGAGCGCGAGAAATTTGACCTGGAAGAGTTCGAGCAGGAAGTCCTCAAGACCCCGGAAGCCAAGACCAAATTTCAGGAGCAGCGCGCGCGGCTTGAAGAAGAACAAGGACAACCCTTGGAGACCTCTTTTGAGATCTCCAAGAAAGACGTCACCAAGGCCAAGAAGCGCATCAATGCGGTCCTCAAACTGGACACCGGCGTGGAGATCCACGTCAAGTCCACCCTCTCCACCGAGCATGATCCCGTGCTGGAGCGTGGGTATGACGACAAGAAGGGCATGAAGTTCATCAAGGTCTTCTTCAACAAAGACATGTCTGCCTAACCAACTGTGCGGGAGGCCGGCAGCAGTCCGGCCTCCCTGTCTGTTACTTGACCCGCTTCATTCGGAACGTGCCCTTATCCAGGTCACATTCATACCGGGCCTCAAAGTCGTCGCCTTTGACGGTGCCATCATAGGTATAAAGTCCTCCTGCCCAGCCAGGCAGTTTGTGCTGGCCTTTGAAGATGGCTCCGTCTTTGGCCGTCTGCACCCGGTGGTCCACGCGGTAAGCACCGCTGAGGATCTTCGCCCAGGTGGCGTGGTAATGAAAGGAGTGGTCGCCCTCCGCATTCTTGACCGGACCCACCACGCTCCGCAGCCGGCCGTTGTGGCCATTGACATCACTTTTCCAGGTCCCTTCCCAGGCTCCTTCCACGCCGGTCTTCGGCCCGGCTTTCAATGCGCTCTTCCATTCCCTGTTGAAGGAGTGCGAGCAGGAGCTGAGCAGGACCGTGAGGCAAAGAAAGAAAAACAACCGGATCATATCCCACAGGAACGTCTCAAACCCCGGTTTTTCAGCAGCGATTTTTTCACAGCTCAAACACCCGCCACTTCCCGCACCTGCGCCGCCGAAATACCCCGAAGCTGGAAAACTCGCAGCAGCGTGTCCTCAATGAGGTTGTTCGGGCAGGAGGCACCCGCAGTGATGCCAATGATCACCGGTCCCTCTTCCGCCAGTTTGTTGGAGTAGCTGGTTTTTTCCGCCTTCAGATGCAGGTCAAAGTGAACGATCTGCTCCAGCGAGGTCAGGCACTCCGCCGTACGGATAAAAAACGTCGGCAGTTGCTGCTCGCCGATCTCCACCAGATGCGTCGTATTGGAACTGTTGTAACCACCGACCACCAGCAGCACATCCAGCGGCTGCCGCAGCAGCAGAAACAGGGAATCCTGGCGCTCCTGCGTGGCCCCGCAGATGGTATCAAAGACTTGGAAGTTCGGTTCCGTCACCGTGGGACCATCGCGATCTTCGATGGCCTTTTGCAAACGGCGCTGAATCTCTTCCGTCTCCGATTTCAGCATGGTGGTCTGGTTCGCCACCCCCACCCGCTTAAGATGAATGTCAGGATCAAAGCCCTCCGAAAGCGCACTGGCACCTTTGAACCGCTCCAAAAACGCCGCCTTGTCCCCACCGTTGCGGATGTAATCACAAACAAAGTCCACATCCGCCAGCGTCAGCACTACCAGATAATGGCCGTTCCCCTGGTCACCTAAAGCGCGGGACGATGTCGCCCGGGTTTCCTCATGGCTGGCCTTGCCATGAATGATGGAAGTAAAGCCGTTCTTGGCATAATTGCGCACCCGTTTCCAGACGCTCATCACGTCGCCACAAGTGGTATCCACCACCATGCAGCCGCGTTCGGAGATCAGCTTCATCAGCTTGGTTTCCGCGCCAAAAGCGGGCACGATCACCACGTCATCATTGTTCAGCTTCGCGATTTCCGTTTCGTGCTCGCTGACGGGAATGCTCACAATGCCCATCTCCGTGAGCTGGCGGTTCACCTCAGGGTTATGAATGATCTCCCCCAAAAGATAGACACGCCGGTCGGCAAAGACACGGCGTGCCGCATAGGCCAGATCAATCGCCCGCTCCACCCCGTAGCAAAACCCAAAGTCACGCGCCAGCCTCACCGTGGTGTTGCCGATCTGGATCAGGCTCCCCTGTTTGCGGATGGCCTCCACCAGCGTGCTGCGATAGTGAGTCTCCACCTCCTGCTGCACCCGCTCCATGACTTCCGGTGTGCGGACGTTGACGCGACGTGAGGCTGGGGCTGGAGCAGTGGCAGACATTGGTGGAGACTAAGCTAACAGGGCAGGGGAATGGGTACGTTTACCGGTTGGGTCAGTAGTTGTAAATCTTGCCTTTTTGAGCATCTTCAAACACCTGGGCGCTGAGCATGTAGCTCATTGGCGGGTCGGCCAGGGTGGAGTCATCCAGCACAGGCAGGGTTTTGCCGATGGTGGCGTCTTCCGGATGGCTGGCCGCGATGTGGATCGGTGTTCCCACCTTCACCATGTTGAAGATCTTCTGGGCCGACTTGATGGGCAGGCGCACGCAACCATGGGTGCATGGATAAGGCTTCACCCAGCCCCAGTGCATCCCATAAGCAGGAGAATAAAAGGACATCCAGTAAGTCATCGGATAACCGGCCCCGGGGCTGCTCACGCGGCGGCGGGTGGCCACCTTGCTGGTGATCGGGAAGGTGCCGTGAGGCGTTGGAGTGCTGGCAGTTCCGACCGAGCAAGGTGTGGCCAGCAAAACTTCATTCCCCTGCATCACATAGACGCGCTGGGCGCCCGTGCTCAATTTCAGCTTCACGGCAGAGGGATTGGTCACCGGCTTGGCTGGCGGATCAAAGCTGGTGGAGTAGTTGGTCCCGAATTTTTTGGTGGCGCAACTGCTCAGGGCAGCGGCAACCAGGACGAGCGCAGAGGTTTTGAGGAAACGACGGATAAAAGAAGCTTTCATGCAGGCGTCACTGTTAGCACGCCCCGGAAAGCTCTCCACACGTTTTTATTGTTGATAAAATTGTCGGTATTCTTGGCGAAAGTTTGCGTTACATAGCCTCACACCGTCTGATTCATGAAAATCCTGCTTACTGCCCTCACTCTTGCCGCCATCAGCCTTCCGGTCATCGCCCAGACCCCGGAACAGGAACCTGCGGCCAAAACCGAGTGGATCCTCTTCGACGGCAAATCCCTCAAGGACTGGGAAATGGTGGACATGGGCGGCAGCGGGGATGTGACACTGGAAGGCGGCCAGCTCATCATCAACCAGGGCGACAGTCTCAGCGGGGCCGTTTACAAGAAGGTGGAGGAGTTGCCTCTCATCAATTATGAGATCACCCTCCAGGCCAAGCGTCTCCAAGGCGTGGACTTCTTTTGCGGACTGACCTTTCCCGTCGGTGACTTGAAAAAATGCGCCACCCTCGTTTGCGGCGGCTGGGGCGGCAGTGTTACCGGCATCAGCAGCATTGATGACATGGATGCCGCCAACAACGCCACCGGCACTTACCAGCGGTATGAGGACGACAAATGGTACAGCTTCCGCCTGCGCGTCACTGCGGCGAACATCAGCGCCTGGCTGGATGACAAACAGATCGTGGACCAGGACATCAAGGACCGCAAAGTCAGCCTCCGCGAAGGCCCCATGGATGCCTACGCACCGCTCTCCATCACCACGTATAACACGATGGCCGCCATCAAAAACGTGCGGATGAAAGCCCTGCTCGCGAAGCCATAAAAAAGCCCCATGGCTTATCACCACGGGGCCATTTATATAAGTCCGGTCAAACCAAGCCCAGCTTCACCAGCGTGGCCCGCAGTTCCTCTACCTTGGCTGCCTCCATCGGCACCATCGGCAGTCGCAGCTCATCCGTGCAATGACCCGCCAGGGACATCGCCGTTTTGATCGGAATCGGATTGGTGGCCAGTTTCAGGAAGGCGGCAAACAGCGGATAATACTGCTGATGAATGCCCAGCGCGCCGGCATAGTCGCCCTTCAGCGCCAGGTTCACCATGTCGCTGATCTGCTTTGGAATCAGGTTGGCCGCCACGCTGACGATGCCCACACCGCCCACGGACATGAAGGGCAGGGTCAGGCCGTCATCCCCGGAAAGGATCTCAAAATCCGCAGGCAGCACCTGCTTCATCTGGCTCACCCGCTCAGGGTTGCCGCCAGCCTCTTTGATGGCGCGGATGTTCGGGCAGCTTTCTGCCAGCCGCACCAGGACATCCAGGCCGATCTCGATGCCGCAACGCCCCGGGATGCTATACAGCATGATCGGCAGCTTCGTATTGTCGGCGATAGCCTTGAAATGCTGGTATAGTCCTTCCGGCGTCGGCTTGTTATAATAGGGGGCCACTTGAAGGGATGCATTCGCTCCGGCGGCCTCGGCTTCCTGCGTCAGCTCGATGGCCTCACGGGTGCTGTTGGACCCCGTGCCCGCCATCACGATGCCGCGCCCTTTGGCAAATTCCACCGTCAGCTTCACCACCTGCTCATGCTCATCATAGTCCAGCGTCGGCGATTCGCCCGTGGTTCCGCACGGGACCACGCCGGACACGCCGTTGTCGAATTGGAAATCAACGATCTTTTTCAGTGCTTCCTCATCGAGCTGGCCGTTTCGGAAAGGGGTGACAATGGCGGTGTGGGTTCCTGCGAACATGGTAAAGGGAGAGAAAAGAGATTAGAGCGTAACGGTGCCTTGGAAAACAAAATCCGCCGGGCCGAAAAGCGTCACGTCAGTGTATTCATGCGGGGCGGTTTCAGTGAAGCCGACTTTCAGCGTATCCCCGCCCTGGACCAGGACGGAAACGGGGCTGGCGGCTCCGGTGAGTTCATGATGGATCAGCGCGCAGGCCACCATGCCGGTGCCGCAGGCCAGCGTTTCATCCTCCACACCGCGCTCATACGTGCGGATGGAGATGCTGCCTGGAGCGATGACTTTCGCAAAATTCGCGTTCGTGCCCTTGGGCTTAAAAGCATCGTGATAGCGCAGTCCGGCACCCCAGGCTTTGACCGGCACAGTATCCAGATCATCCACAAAGACCACCGCATGCGGCACACCGGTATTCACACTGTGGACCGTCAGCACCTCTCCCGCCACAGGCAGGTCGGTGGCCAGCTGCAGACCATGCGGGGCGCTCATGTTGATGCGCACCTGGTCACCTTCAAACTCGGCGGAAATCATGCCGGCCAGCGTCTCGAAGCGCACCAGCGTCAGCGTGTCCTCATGTAGCTTGTTGACGAAACGGCCAAAGCAGCGCGCACCGTTGCCGCACATTTCCGCCTCACCGCCGTCCGCATTGTAATAGCGCATCTTGAAGTCGCCGCCTTCGGTCGCGGGCTCCACGCAAAGCAATCCATCCGCACCGATGCCACGATGCCGGTCACACAGTTTGGCGATCTCTTCCGTGCTCAGTTTCAGGGACAGGTCGCGGTTGTCCAGCATGACAAAGTCATTGCCGGCACCATTCATTTTCCAAAAGTTCAGGGTCATGTGGGGAGAGTTCTAAAAAGGTTTACGCCAAAGCTTTCACGGCCGCCACCAGCGGTTTCACGAAGGCTTCCACTTTTTCAGCCAGATCAGCCGAGCCGCCGTTCTTTTCAATCAGCTTCACAATGGCACTGCCCACGACGACACCATCCGCCATGCTGGCGACTGTTGCCGCCTGTTCAGGATTGGACACACCAAAGCCCACGCAGACAGGCACATCCGTGGCTTTTTTGATCACCGCCACCTGCTCGGCAATGCCAGAGGCGATCTCCACCTGCGCCCCCGTCACCCCAAGGCGGGAGACATAATAGACAAAACCTTCCGCTGTTTTGGCAATGATATCAATGCGCTCCGGCGGGGAGGTCGGCGCGATCAGTTGGATGTGGCGCAGTTCTTCCGTCGGCTTCAGCTCCGCGTTCTGTAGTGCCTCTTCAGGCGGCAGGTCCAGCACCAAAACTCCGTCCACCCCGGCCGCCGCCGCATCCTTGTGGAAGCGCTCATACCCATAGGTATAGACCGGGTTCAGATACGTGAAGAATACCAGCGGGATCTGTGACTTCTCACGCAGTTTGCGCACCATCTCCAGAACCTTCGGGAAGGACGCACCCGCCTTCAGCGCTCGGTCGGCCGCCATCTGGTTCACCACACCGTCCGCCAGGGGATCCGAAAACGGCACGCCCAGTTCCACGATGTCCACCCCGGCCTTTTCCAGCGCCAGTACAATGTCAATCGTGAGATCCAGCGTTGGATCTCCCGCACATACATAGGCCACGAAGGCGCGCTTGCCGGACTTGCGCAGTTCGGCGAAATGACGGTCAATACGGTTGGTAGGGGCAGACATGGAGGGCTGCGTATTTAGCGCGTCCCGTGCATCAGTGCAACCAAACCGCGCAACTTCTGCCAGTCACAATAAGCTGAATCCTCGCCACTACCGGACGCATGAAGCCGCTCTGGCCCTCCGTTACCACCAGCCACAAACCCATGAAATTCATTCCCGCCGCATTCGCCCTCAGCCTTTTGGGCATCCTTTCCACCAGCGCTCCGGCTGCAGACGTCACTCCGCCTCCCGGCTTTCGTGCCATCTTCAATGGCCGCGACCTCACCGGCTGGTACGGCCTGAATCCCCACTCCGTCGTCAAGCTCAAGGACGAGAAAAAAGACGCCGCGCTGAAGCAGATGCGCGAGGAATTTGCCGACCACTGGAGTGTGGAAAATGGCGAGCTGGTCAATATCGGCACCGGCCCTTATGCCACCACTGACGAGGAGTTTGGCGACATCGAATTCCTCATCGAATACAAAACCGTCGCCAAGGCCGACAGCGGCATCTACCTCCGGGGCGCACCCCAGGTGCAAATCTGGGACATCAATCAGCCGGACGATCCCAAGAAACCCGACCGCCACCCCAACCTCGGTTCCGGCGGCCTTTTTAACAACACGCCGAAAACCCCCGGTCGTGACCCTCTCGTTGTCGCCGACAAACCTTTCGGTGAGTGGAACAGCTTCCGCATCCGCCAGATCGGCGACATCACCTGGGTGTGGCTGAATGACAAGCTCGTCGTGGACGCTGCCAAAATGGAAGCCTTCTGGGACAAGACCCAACCGCTGCCGGCCAAAGGCCCCATCATGCTGCAGACCCACGGCGGCGAGATTCGCTGGCGCAACCTCTTCGTCCGCGAAATCGGGGCCGAGGAAGCCGCCAAAATCCTCGCTGAGAAAAAGTAATCGCTGCATGGCTCCAGTCTTATCTGATTCATCATTTACACGCCACCTTGATCACATTCAGGGTTGACGTCAGGGGTCGGACTCTCGTTGACTGCGGGTCCGACCTTTTTCATGATTTCTCTCAGCCTTGTCGCCTTCGGTCTCGTTGTCGTGGTGCTGGCCCTGCTAGGGCTGCGCCTGCATGCCTTTCTGGCCATGATGCTGGCGGCTTTTGTCGTCGCTTTGGTCACGCCCGCAGATTCACTCATCGGCTATGCCGAGCATCAGCAAAGCCTGGGCAAAATGAGCGCGGGAGAAGTTGCCAAGTTTGCCGCCTCCACACCCCCTGACCGGGTGCTCAAGGCCTTTGGCGAGACCTGTGCCAGCATGGGGCTTCTCATCTGCATGGCCTCCATCATGGGCAAGTGCCTTCTGGATTCTGGGGCCGCCATGCGCATCGTCCAGGCGTTGCTGGCCCTGTTTGGCAAGGGCAAAGCCCACATCGCCTTTGTTTTCACCGGCTTTGGACTGGCCATCCCGGTTTACTTTGATGCGGTGTTCTACCTTCTCATGCCCATTGGCAAGGCCATGGCTCGGGTGACCGGCGGGAACTATCTTCTCTACATCCTCACCATCGTCGCCGGGGCCACGATGGCACACTCCCTGGTTCCACCCACACCCGGCCCGCTCTTTGCTGCGAGGGAGTTGGGTGTAGATGTTGGCACCATGATGATCGGCGGTTTGATTGTCGGCCTTTTCACCGCCTCCTTTGGCCTGCTCTACGCCGTTTGGGCTAACAAACGTTGGAAGATTGAAGTGCCCGAAGACGATGCCCAGTCCGTCCAGCAAACAGAACACACCTCGCTTCCATCGCTCGGCTTTTCCCTGCTGCCCATCGTTCTCCCTGTCGCCCTCATCACCTACGGATCGTTTCAGACATCCATGCCCTGGTATGCGGACAGCAATGTCGCCCTCTCCATGGGTGCCATCGTCAGTCTCTGGCTTCTAGCCAGCCAGCGCCGCAAAGATTCTCCCTCAGTCAATGATGCAGTCCAGGCCGCCATCATGTCTGGGGCCACCGTCCTTCTCATCACCGCCGCAGGAGGGGCCTTTGGCAGCACCTTGCGCCAGACGGGTGTGGCCACCGTCATTCAAAGCCTCGGTGCAGATGCCGCGCAGACCTGGGCCATCCCCATCTGCTTCTGCATCACCGCCCTGGTCCGCACCGCACAGGGATCTGCCACCGTTGCCATGATCACAGCCGCACCACTGGCCCGCGCTTTCCTGGAGGCCGGAGAAATGTCCTTTCATCCCGTTTACCTGGCACTTGCCGTCGGCTGTGGATCCAAGCCCATCCCCTGGCTGAATGACAGCGGCTTCTGGATCATCACCCGCATGACCGGCATGAAGGAAACCGAAACACTGAAAATCGTCACTCCAATGATGTCCCTCATGGGTCTTGTCGGCCTGCCCATTGTCATGATCGGAGCCTGGCTTTTCCCAATGCGTTGAGCCAACTTCACTCCCGCATAAACAGCAGCAGGCGTTTTCCCTCCATGCATCCGGCGGTTCATTTTCGATGATTATCCAATGAGTCTCATCACCACCCCGCAGGATCGCCTCAAGCTCGCCGCCTTTTATAAGGACACCCTGTTGCAGGACGTGATGCCTTTTTGGCTAAAGCACGGTATGGATGCTGAGCACGACGGCATCATCACCACGCTGGATCGCGATGGCAGCATCCTGGACACCGACAAAAGCATCTGGTTCCAGGGCAGGGCAGGCTGGATGTTTTCCACGGTGTTCAACACGCTCACCCAGGACCGGGCGCACTTCGATGCCGCCGGCTCCTGCCTGGCCTTCCTGGAAAAACATGGCTATGCCACCGACGGCAAACTCTTCTTCACCGTCACCCGCGAAGGCAAACCCCTGCGCATGCGCCGTTATGCCTACAGCGAGGCCTTTGCCTCCATCGCCCACGCCGCCTATGCCAAGGCCTCCGGCGACCATCATTATGAAGAAGCGGCCATCCGGGATTTTTCCTTTTACCTCCGCCACTCCTTTGAGCCCGGCTACATGATGCCCAAGGTGGATTCGACCACCCGCCCGATGGTCGGCATCGGTGCCCTTATGATCGGCATCGTCACCGCCCAGGAGCTTCGGGCCAACCTCGGCCATGTGGACGTGGCCGGCCGCAGCGCCACCGAGTGGATAGACCTCTTCATCCTCGACATTCAGCGCCTGTTCTTCAAACCCGACCTGGAGGTCCTCATGGAAACCGTCGCTCCGGACGGTAGCATTCTCGACCACCTGGAAGGCCGCATGCTCAATCCCGGCCACGCCATCGAGTGCGCCTGGTTCATCATGCATGAGGGCCGCATGCGTGGAGAAAAAAGCTACATCCTGTTAGGCCTGCACATCCTCGACTTCATGTGGAAACGCGGGTGGGACCAGGAGCATGGCGGGTTGTTTTACTATCGCGATGTTCATGGCAAACCCGTCCAGGAATACTGGCACGACATGAAATTCTGGTGGCCGCATAACGAGGCCATCATCGCCACCTTGCTGGCCTACGAAGTCAGCAGTGATGCCCGGTATGCCGCCATGCATCAGCAGGTGCATGACTGGAGCTTTGCCCATTTTCCTGACCCCGCACACGGAGAATGGTATGGCTATCTGCACCGCGACGGAAGTGTCTCCCAGCACGCCAAAGGCAACATGTTCAAAGGCCCCTTCCATCTCCCCAGGATGCTTTGGTATTGCTCTCAGCTCCTGGAATCTCCGAAAGACACGCTGCTTTAACTGAAGCGGCGCAAGCACTGACAAAACGATAGCAGGACAGGGGATTAATATAGACAGATCTGTCTGTTTACCTCAATCAAAAGAGATAGACAGGTCTGTTTGATCTGATTTGATACTTGCAGCCACAGTCTCATGGAGAAATCTAAATCAAAACGCCCCCGCACCGGTGCCCGTGATCGCATCCTGGAAACTGCTTTGCGGCTGTTTTACCTGGACGGCGTACGCGCCACGGGGATTGATAAAATCATCGCAGAATCCGGCGTGGCCAAGATGTCCTTCTACCGGCACTTTCCCTCCAAGAACGACCTCATCGCCGAATACCTCCGCAGCCGCAGCGAGACCTGGCTGGCGTGGTTCAAGTCCACCGTGGACAAGAAACTGCAGCAGGCCGGCAGCGGGCTGGAGGTCATCGCCGAACCTCTCCGCCAATGGTTTGCCGAGCCAGGTTTCAGAGGCTGTCCTTTCATCAATGCCCTGGCTGAAAACCCGTCACCGGATCCGGAGATCCGCCGGGTGATCCTGAATCACAAGACGGACCTGGAGCAATGGATCGCTGATCTGGCCAGCCGGCTCGAATACATCGCTCCCCGCCAAACTGCCTCCGCCGTTTTGCTCCTCATTGACGGTGCCATCATCCGCTACCACATGACGGCAGATGCCTCCGCAGTTGACTCCTGCCAGGTCTTCCTCAAAAAGCTGCCCCGGCAGATGCGAAAAGCCGGCCCTGAAGAGGAGACTCAGGCACAGCTTTTCCTGCCGGGCCTCGGAATCTGATTCAAAACCTGTCCCCAAAAAGAACAGGTGATCATTTGACGTACCGGGGGTGTCTCGCGTGTTATATAAGGAATAACCAATCATGCTCTCTCATCCCATCACCGGTCTTGTTGCCGCCACTCACACCCCCTTTCATGCCGACGGCTCCCTCAACCTCAGCGTGGTTGAAAAGCAGGCCGCCCATCTGCAGCACACCGGTATCGGCACCGCATTCATCGGCGGAACGACCGGTGAGAGCCATTCCTTGAGCCTGGCAGAGCGCCACGCACTGACACAGCGCTGGATGGAAGTGACCGCTGGCAGCCCTTTGAAGGTCATCGTCCATGTGGGCGCCAACTGCCTCGGGGATGTGGCTGCCCTTGCGGCCCAGGCGCAACAGCTTGGTGCCGATGCCATTAGCGCCCTGTCCCCCAGCTACTTCAAGCCGCGCTCCGTTTCCGCTCTCGTGGATTGCTGCATTCAGATCACCGCTGCGGCACCTGAGCTGCCTTTCTTCCTGTACGACATCCCTTCCTTTACCGGCATCTCCCTTTCCATGCCTGAGTTCCTGACTCTGGGCGCAGAAAAACTGCCCACCCTGGCTGGCATCAAGTTCACCAACCCTGATGGCATGATGTTCCAGCAATGTCTGTATCACAGCGACAGTGCCTTTTCGATTCTTTGGGGTACCGATGAATGCCTCCTGGCCGGCCTCGCCCTCGGTGCCACGGGTGCCGTCGGCAGCACTTACAACTTTGCCGCCCCCATCTATCAGCGCATCCTCCGCGCCTTTGCCAAAAATGATTTCACCACCGCCCGTGCCGAACAGAAACGCTCCGTGGAACTCGTCGCCCGCCTCGCCTCCGTCGGTTACATGGGCGCCGCCAAATGCGTGATGAAGATTCTCGGCGTGGATGTCGGCCCGGCCCGCCTTCCTCACACCAACCTGGATGCCGCTCAGGAAAAAGCCCTGGCTGCTGATCTGGAGTCCATGGGCCTGCTGAGCTCCGAGTTCCGTCTCTAACTACACCGCAATCTCCGCCTTGATGGCCGGATGCGGATCATAACCTTCCAGAGTGAAATCCTCGTAGCGAAACGCGAAAAGGTCCTTCACTTCTGGATTCAGCTTCATCACCGGCAGTGGTCGCGGCTCGCGGGTGAGCTGCAGCCTGGCTTGCTCAAGATGATTGGAATAAAGATGCAGGTCACCAAACGTGTGGACAAACTCCCCCGGTTCCAGATCGCAGACCTGAGCCACCATCATCAGCAGCAGGGCATAGCTGGCGATGTTAAACGGCACGCCCAAAAACAAATCCGCGCTCCTCTGGTAGAGCTGGCAGCTTAGCTTGCCCCGGTCCACAAAGAACTGGAACAGGCAGTGGCAGGGCGGCAGGGCCATCTGGTCCACCACCGCCACGTTCCATGCGCTGACGATGTGCCGACGGCTGTACGGATTCTTCCGGATGCCTTCCACCAGCTTCACAATCTGGTCCACCGGCTCCGCCCCTGGCGCTCCCTGCCAGCGGCGCCACTGGGCTCCATACACCGGCCCCAGGTCACCGTTTTCATCCGCCCACTCATCCCAGATGGTCACCTTGTTATCCCGCAGATAACCAACATTGGTATCACCCTTCAGGAACCACAAAAGCTCATGGATGATGCTGCGCAGGTGCAGCTTCTTGGTCGTCACCACCGGAAATCCGGTGCTCAAGTCATACCGGCTCTGCTCCCCAAAAACCGAATACGCCCCCGTGCCTGTCCGGTCTTCACGGTAGGAACCGTGGTCGAGGACTTTCTGAAGAAGACGGTGATACTCGTTCATGGGATGTCGAAACAGACTGCCGGACGCAAAGAGCCACGCTCCTGCATTCATTATTACGAGTTGTAGGGAACCGGCGTGCCGGTGGAGTTGGCCAGCACCTTGAAGTTCTTGATGACCTCCGCAGTCACTTTGCCCGGCTTGCCATCCCCGATGAGGCGGCGGTCATACTGCACCGCCGGGATCACTTCGGCGGCCGTGCCTGTCAGGAAGCATTCGTCCGCCGTGTAGATTTCGTGCCGGCTCATGGTCACTTCATGCACCGTCAGACCCATGTCGCGCATGACTTCCATCACCGCCTGGCGGGTGATGCCGTTGAGGGCGCCGCTGGCGATGGTCGGGGTATAGACCTGGCCGTTTTTAATCACGAACACGTTGTCGCCGGTACACTCGGCCACATAACCCTGCTCATTCAGCATGATGCCTTCCTCACATCCGGCCTGGATGCATTCGATCTTGGCCATGATGTTGTTCAGGTAGTTCAGGCTCTTCACCTGCGGGCTCAGCGCTGCCGGCGGCGGCCGCCGTGTCGCACAGGTGATCAGGTTCAAACCGGTCTCATACTTCTCCTTTGGATAAAGCGTGATGCCACTGGCAATGATGATAATGCCAGGCTTCGGGCATTGATAAGGGTTCAGTCCCAGAGAGCCCACACCGCGTGTGATGACCAGGCGGATGTAGCCATCCTGCAGATTGTTAGCCGCCACTGTTTCCACTGTCGCCTTTTCCATCTCCTCGATGGTGATCGGGATCGTCAGGCAGATGGACCGCGCGCTTTCATACAGGCGCACCAGATGCTCCGTCAGACGGAAAACACGCCCGCTGTAAATGCGGATGCCTTCAAAGCAGCCATCCCCATAAAGCAGACCATGGTCGAAGACTGAAACCTTGGCCTCGGATTCAGGTACGAGTTTGCCGTCGAGATAAATAAGCAGGGGATTGGATGCCATGATGAGTGGATGGGAGGGCCGTGAGAATGCCAGTCGCCCGGCCATTTGCAAGTCCCTGCTTGCAGCTTCCTGGCATCAGAACCTGGTTCAGCGGCTCAGGTCTCCCTGGCACAGCACTTTAAAGCCGGACCGGCTCAGCACGTCCGCCCCCATGTCCACATCATCACAATGCAACGCGAACAGCGGAAACAACCCTGGGCGCACCAGCAAAGGATAGCAAAATTCGATGTTCAGCTCTGCCGCCAAAAGAGCGGACAGGCACTCCGTCAGCCGACGGTCGGATTCGCTCAGCTCCACCACGATGATGAAGCAGTCGGCATGCGGAATCCCTTTCTCGATGAACAGCATCGCCGCGCCGTCCGGATCGCTCAAGATCAGCCGTACGAGCGTCATTTCGGTTGTGTCCTGCATGGAGATGCCCAGCACCTCAATGGAGTGCTCCTGCACCAGCTTGATGAGCGCCATCAGAGAACCGACACGGTTCTGCAAAAAGACAGAAATCTGCCGGATGGGAGCGCTTTTGGCGGTGGCGGGGGGGATTTCTTGAAGCGTGTTTGACTCCATAATGTTGAGGAAATGTTGAGGGAGGGGAATTAGCCGGCAGGGCCGATGGCGGAGCGGGTCTCATCAAAGAGGGTTACTCTTAGGGGAATGGTGAAGAGCACGTTTCCGGCCAGTTCCAGGACCCAGCGGTAAACGCCCTGTTTTTCAATGCGGAGGCGCTGGAGATTGAGGACGATGTTGCGGGTGACGAAGGGGACAAAATTGGAGGGGAAGGAGACATCCACGGCGGGGTCAAAGGGGGGGAGGCACTCCTGGCCACCGGGATCCAGGCAGCGGATCATGAACTGGTGGCGGCCGGCATCCATGGGTTCAAAAAGGAGGCGGATGACCAGGGAGCAATGCGGGTGGACGACGGGAAACTCCCGGGCGCAGAGCGTGTCAAAGGCTCCTAAAATGCAGAGTTTGCCGGAGTAATCCGACGCTGAATCACAAAGAGTGGCGAGTTGGACCGTCATCAGGATTATATCGAAAAGACTCAGTTTCCGCGCTTGAACAGTTTGCGGAAGAAACCGCCCAGAGTCCGTTGTTCCTGAACTGGCGGAGGCTCCTCGGAGACGGCTCTCCGGGACTGGGGGGCGCTTGCCCCGCCTTCCATCTCGCCTTCATCCACAGCGAGAGCCTGGGGGACATCCTTCATCGCAGCGACCAGGGGGTCATCGGTGGGGGCGCCTTCAAAGTACTTGGTGAAAACTTCGTTCACGATCGGGGCGGCGACGGCACCGCCGCTGACGGTTTCTCCGGGACGGCCTTCATACACGACGGCAAAGGCAAGCACGGGCTGGCTGGCAGGCAGGAAACCGGTGAACCAGGCGAGGTTCTGGTCCTTGGCGATGCGCCACTGGGCGGTCCCAGTCTTGCCGGCGATCTGGGCTTTCTTGATTCCTGCGGCCCGGCCGGTGCCGCCGCTGCCAGAGACGACCGCCACCATGCCTTTGATCACGGTATCGCGGTGAAGGGGGTCAAGATTGACCGCTCTGCGGGGCCGGGCTTCGGCTGCATCCACCACGATGCCGCCGATGGTCTGCACCTGCTTTACGAGCCGGGGCTGGGGCATGTTCACTCCGTCGCCGAGGGCTGCCATGGCCTGGCATGCCTGGAGGGGAGTCACCAGGACGGCACCCTGGCCGATGGCGATGTTGGCCAGTTCTCCGCCGAGAATCCGGTGGTCGGCATTGGTCGGCACGTTGCCTTTGGATTCGGCCTTGATGGGGATCCCGGTGCGCTCTCCAAAACCCATTCGCAGCGCCATGTTGGTCACCGGATCGGCTCCCGCCGCCAGCGCCGCCTGGTAAAACCAGGTGTTGCAGGACCGCTTGATGGCCGTGATGACGTTCATGTTCCCCTCGCTCGTCTTCGTGTTCCAGTTATGGAAATACCGGTCCCCCACGAGGTAGGAAATGCCACAATGGAAGGCGGTGGCCGCGGTCACCCGGCCACTCTCCAGGGCACCGAGGGCGGTGACGATTTTAAAGGTCGAGGCGGGAGGATACTCTCCACGGAAGGCCCGAGCCAGAGTCGGCTGTCTGGGATCACTGGTGAGTTCCTCCCAGCGAGCCTGGCGGACTCCGGGGACAAAGTCATTGAGATCAAACCCGGGGTTGGAAGCCATGGCCAGGATGTCGCCATTGCGGATGTCCATGATGACCATGGCACCGCCGTTGCGGGCAGATTTCTTCAGCGCATTCTCGGCATACTTTTGAAGATTGTAATCCAGTGTGGTCACCACGGTGCGTCCGGGTGAAGGACGGCGAAGGACCTCATCGGCGAGAAGCTTGCCATCGGGATCAAAGAGGAGGTTGATCTCACCGGGGATGCCTTTCAGCCAGCTGTCAAAAGTCACTTCCAGGCCCTCACGCCCTTCCAGCTCTTCGAAAAGCTGGTCACCGTCTGCAATGGGTCCGAGGGGCAGGGGGCGGGTCTTGCCGGTATAACCAATGATGTGGCAGGCGCTGTCGTCCTTCGGATACTCGCGGATGTAGGCCGGCTGGAGCAGCAGCCCGTCATCCAGCAGCGGTCCCAGCAGCTTTTGCTGGTCGCTGGTGATCTCCACATTCAAGCCTTCCTCGATGGAAAAGACGAGGGGCAGCCAGCGGCGGTGTTCATAGTGGCTGAGCAGCCGGTCATCGGGCAGGGACCAGTTTTTCCCAAGCAGGCGGTTGGCCGCTTCGATCTTGCCTTTGGCAAACGCGAGGATTTTCTCCGGCGTTGCGTTTTCCATGAAGGGGTAGTTGAGAGCGAGGTAGCTGACGACCCGGTTGCTGGCAAAGGCGATGCCGTTGCGGTCCACGATCTGTCCGCGCGGAGCGGGAATGCTCAGGCGCATGGTGCGCGCCTCTTTTTGCGTGAGCAGCGTCGCGGAGAGGTCACCCTTGTTTTTGTCTTCGGGAGCGGACTTTGCAGCCATGTTTTCCACAGGCAGCGCCCTGGGGATGAAGGCATCCTGGGCCAGGACAGCGGCGCCAGATGAAAGCAGGCAGAAGCTGATTGCCAGCAACGGCCAGGGACGATGAATCACAGTCTGCATGATAAGGGGCTTACGTCTGGCACACAGGCGGGACGCCCCCCAAGATGCCGGGTCCCCCTCTTTCGTCAAGGTACACGTCATTTTCCCGTATGGGCCTGCATCAGATTTCGCACGTATTTGCCCAGCAGGTCAAACTCCACATTCATCCGCTGTCCTGCCGCTTTGTCCCGGAGGCTGGTGACTGCCAGAGTGTGCGGAATGATCCAGCAGACCACGCTGCTGCCGGACACCTCGGCGGCGGTGAGGGAGATGCCATCCAGGCAGATGGAGCCTTTGGGGATCACCAGGCCCGCGTGCTCGGCAGGCAGTTCTACCTCCAGCCGGTGGTCCTGGCCATGCTGGCTCCAGTCGAGGATTTTCACGGTGGCATCCACATGCCCTTGGACAAAGTGCCCGCCGAAACGAGCGTTCATGCTCATGGCCCGCTCCAGGTTGACCAGGCTGCCGGGTTGGAGATCCCCGAGGGAGGTGACCTTGAGGGTCTGCATGAGCAGGTCGAAGCTGGCTGTCTCCGCCGCCACATCCCATTCGGTGACTGTCAGGCAGCAACCGTTCACGGCCACGCTTTCGCCTTCCGTCAGTTCAGCGGCCAGCGGACCCACGCGGAGGATCAGCCGCGCGCTGTCTCCCCTGGGTTCCAGGGCCAGGACAGAGCCTATACATTCGATAAGTCCGGTAAACATCCCCGTTTGCTACGCAGGAAAAGGAGAAGCTCAAATTTCAAATCACCGGGCTGAGTTTTTTAGCCTCCGCCGTGTTGAGTTTCTGGCAGGGCTTGATTCATCAAAATTCAAGTTTTGAAAACCACTAATGGTCACTAATAAACACTAATGATCCAAACAGTTTCTGAGGATTAGTTCCGCAGGGCGGGATTAGTTGCCATTAGTGGTTTAAGAAATGCCTGCTATGGAGGGTGATGCGTATGCCGGGAGTGGGTTATGATGGTGATTGACTCACAGAGGACATTTCATGCGCAAGCCCTGAATTTCTGGAGCTTTTTCCCATTTTTGCTTGTCGCCCTGACCGGGAATCCCCAAACTCACCGTACTCTTTTTCCTCTGACGCCCCATGAACGCTGCTGTCCACCGTCCCCTTGCTGCACTTGTGCTCTCCCTGAGCCTCTCCTTGCCGGCCACCGCCGAGATGCGCGCCTGGAAAAACAAGGCGGGAGCCTCCATCGAGGCCGAGATGATCGCCGTGGATGTCACGGCGCGGACCATCACGATCAAGCGCGCTGACGGCCAGACTTTCACCATCCCGATTGAAACGCTGAGCGACGAGGACAAAGCCTTTGCGGCGGAGCAGTGGAAAAAAATGCAGGGGGCACCCGCCGCAGCCCCCGCGCCTGGCGCAACCGCTCCAGCTCCCACGGGCACTCCGGCTCCGGCGAAACCGGCCGCCGCCGCCAAGGCCTCCGCCCGGCCAGCACCGCCGCGCCCGGTCCTGACCATCACACCCGCCAATAAATTCAAGGTTCCCGCCACGGCCGACTATCTTAAAGGAGCTCTGCGCACCCGGCCCCGGCTCATTCACGCGGCTCCAGGCTGGGCCCAGCTTAAAGCGCTTCCGGCTGCCGATCCTGTGGCGGCCAAAATGATTGAGAATCTCAAAGCCGGGGGTGAAAAGCTCCTGGAGGCTCCGGAACTGGTGCGCATTTTTGGCGAGCAGGACGGGCCCGTCACTCCGGCCTCCAAGGCCATGTTCCGGATGGCCTCGCTGGGCGTGCTGAACTTTGTGGATGGCGACCCGCGCTGGAAGGAACGCGGGGTCCGGGAGCTCATTGCCATCACGGATCCGGCGACCTTCCAAAACTGGTATGTGGATGAGCCTGCGGTGACCGCCGATTTCCTCATCGCCGCCTCCCTGGGTTATGATTACTTCCGCGACGGCCTGAATGACAAGCAGGCCACGGACGCCCGCACCTACATGATCGAGAAAGGCATCGGCGCCCTGGCGGCCTTTCTGAAGGGAGAGCCCGTGCCTGAATCCGCCAAGGGCAAGGCTGCCGGCACCAGTGACAAGGGCAAAGCGCCCGCCAAGGCCGCCCCCAAAGGCGGCAAAGACACCGAGGAAGAGCCTGATGCCGAGCATATGTCCGCCGCCGCCGCGCTGATCCTCGCCGCCATCTGCCTGCACGATGAAGACCCCAGCGCCGCGAAACAGGCGGTGGATGCGGCGGCCAAGGTCTTTGGCAAAGGCATGCTGCATTTTGCCCCCGCCGGCATCTGGCCGGAGGGCATGGAAGCCGGGGAGCACGTGCTGGATTACGCGATCATGGTCATGCAGACGCTGCGGGCCAATGGCGGCAGCGATTTCGGTTTCAGTCTTGTCGAGGGCCTGCCGCAGGCCGGGCTGGCCCGGCTGCACCTCATCGGTCCCAGCAACCAGCTCTTTAATTATGGGGATTCCCTCGGCACCACGCTCACCCGTCCGTGGGTGGCCACGTGGCTGGCCGGAGCGCACGGTAATATGGGCACTCCGGCCCTTGCCGCCGGGGCGGTTCCCTCCGCCGACGCCGCCCTGCTCGGCACGGCCGGTCACTTCATGTATTACAATGCCCACGCCGCAGGCGACGGCATGGCCGACCGTCTGGATTATGGCGTTCCCGGCGGCTCCGTGGCCACGCTGCGCAGCGCCTGGGACAAGAGCGCCTTTTATCTGGCCGTCAAAGGCGGTGACAATGCCATCCCCACGGCCCAGCTCGACCTGGGCAGCTTCGTCCTGGAGGCGGGCGGCACCCGCTGGGGCATTGAACTCGGGGCGGAAAGCGATCGTGCCCCCGGTTTTAAACCCGCCGCCGACCGCAGCAAACGCTACGCCCTTTACATCGAAGGCACGCCCGGCCAGAACACCGTGCAGATGGGCGGCAACCAGGAGCTTGACGGCAAAGCGGCTGTCATGATCAGCCACTCCAGTCCTGAGCTGGGCATCACGGCGGTGGATCTGACCAAAGGGTATTCCAAATCCGCCAAGGATGTTTTTCGCGGGGCCATGATGGTCCGTGGGGCCAAGCCGTACCTCGTCCTCCAGGATGAAATGACCATCAAAAACACCACGCCCCTGGGCTGGGCCATGCACACCCGGGCGGAGGTCGCCGTGGATGGAGGCAAAGCCACCCTGACGGATAAGAAGGAGACGCTGCACGCCACGATCCTGTCTCCTGCCGGGGCCACGTTCATTACCGAAGACCCGCCGGAGCCGCCGAGCGAGACGAGCAAGAAGCTCACGGGCATCAAGGTGCTGAAGGTCAACCTCGGCCCTGTGAAGGGTCCGCAGACGATTACGATCGCGTTTTCACTCGGGGAGCCTGCGCCTGCGGTGCCGGTGAAGCCGATTGCGGAGTGGGTGCCGAAGAAGTGAGGGGGGGCTTACGCGTGAAATGAGATCACCATTTTTAGCAGTGCCTTAAGTTACAGGATTTACATGATTAACAGGATGAACAGGATTTTTTTCAGATCCTGTCAATCATGTTCATCTTGTTAATCCTGTAGAATTGGGTGCCCTGTTTTTTCATGCGTAAGCCCTGGAGGGGGGGCGGGGGGGGAAGATTCCGGCACACAAGCTACGTTGTAAGGCGGAGAATTGCGGGTGGGTGTTTTTGGCGCTCCCAGCAGGTGGGTGGAGTGGAGATCCAGGCTTTTTAAGAATGGGAAGCCGACGGGTCGTCGGCGCTCCATGGGCTGGCCCGGCCTGCGTTGCTCACTCAGCTCAACGACTTCGTCGTCACACGCCGCCGCGCTGGCGGACGGCTTCGTAGAGGGTGATGGCGACGGCGGTGGCGAGGTTGAGGCTGCGGGTTCCGAGCATGGGGATTTTGAGGACGGAGTCCGGTTTTTCGGCCATCAGGGCAGGGGGGATGCCGCGGGTCTCGGGGCCGAAGACGAGGTAGATCTCGGCCTCGGTGGCGAGATCGGCTTCCCAGTGGGGGCGGGTGCCCTGGACTTCGACGTAGTAAAAGCGGGCGTCGGAGGCGACCTCGGAGCGCATGGCGGCCCAGTCGGGCCAGACGCGTACATCCACCTCGGCCCAGTAGTCGAGGCCGCTGCGTTTCAGGTATTTGTCCTCAAGGCTGAATCCGAGGGGCTGAATCAGGTGCAGCCGCGCGCCGGTGGCCAGGCAGAGGCGGCCCACGGCCCCAGTGTTGTGCGGGATCTCCGGCTCATAAAGCACCACATGCAGCATAGCCTCATGTTTGCCGTGGCCTCACCCCAAAAGCAACTGCGACCGCACTTTCACGAGTGTGCCAAGCGCCTGAAATAGACTTCAACAACCCTTTGAGGTCATCCACGTTCCACACGTTAAAAATGGTAACAATAGATTGATAATAAGCATGTATTAACTATTGAGAAACATGAATCCAGGTTCTCTCAAGCTTACCCATCTGCAACTGCCAGGATTTGGTATGATCGCCTGGTGGAATGGCAGCCGTGGGGCGTTGATTTGGGTTCCGCCGACATTCATGGAGTGAGGGCATTATGCCCTCAGGCAGGGGCGAGACGCCCCTACTCCTTGAGCTCAAGCCATGGCCGGTTGCGGGGACCTGAAAACTTTCGTGTTCGGGTGAGCTTCCAGGAGGTGCAGATGCTGCTGCACGCGTTCCAGGAGTTCGTCCGGACCTTCATCCTCCCGCTGCTCACGCAGTGCCCGTATCCCTGCCAGGCCCAGTGCATACGGGTCCGCCTCAGGAAATCGCATCCGCAATCCTTCCAGTACGACCTGTTTATCAATGAGTTCGGCTGTGGTGCTCATGAAAGCTGATTTAACTGGAAAAAGCGGCGTTAGACAATTAATTTTTTTACTAGAATAACTAGAAATTTACGTGTTTTAACCTATGCCGGAGAGTGGAAAATCTGGTCTTTTTAATGGTGTTTTTTGGTTGATGGGAGGGTGGAATCGTCGTTTTTGTATTGAATGGAGGCCCTACTGCTTGATCTTTTAGAGAGCTTAACTTTTGGTTGGGATCTCACAGAGATTTAACTTTTGTCCGTTTTGGGTTCTTCCGTTTTAAAAATTTGGGTGGTGAGGTTTGTTTTTTTGAAGCGGTTGAGGTTGAGCAAGTTAGGTGTATATTTAACATCTATTAAGTAATTGAGGTGGATTGTTTCAGGGGGTGCGGAGGAAGGGGAGGAGTGGCGGCGATTGAAGTCGAGGGGCGAGGAGGGTGAGGGGGAGATGAGGGGGAGTCGGGCTGATGGGGCTACTCCTCCGGAGTAGGGGGTGGGTGGGAATACCGGGGTGCGTTACCGGAGGTCTGGCTCGCTGAGGCTCGCTTGACGCTCCGGCTATTCATGGGCAGCCCTGACGGGCTGGGGGGAGGGGCGGATGGGATCGGCGGTGTTTGATAGAGGGGCGGGGGGCTATGCCGACGGATCGTCGGCGCTCCATGGACGTGGGGTGGGGAGTCAGGGGTTTGAGAGGGCTATGCCGACGGATGGTCGGTGCATGTGAGGGGTTTGGTTTTTGGAAAAGGTTGTGAATGAGCAAGTTGGCTTTATATTTAACATTTATTAAGTAATTGAGATGGATCGTTTCAGGGGTGAGTCGGGGCGATGGGGCTACTCGTTCGGAGTAGGGGGTAGGTGGGAATACCGGGGTGCTTTACCGGAGGTCTGGCTCGCTGAGGCTCGCCTGACGCTCCGGCTATTCACGGGTAGCCCTGACGGGCTGGGGGAGGAGGAGGGGCGGATGGGACGGAGCGGCGGCGCTTGATGAAGCGGGGCGTTTGGCGGTGCGAGAGTTTTATGATTCCGTCCCGCCTGCGGGAAGGTACTCCGAACTCCGAACACGGGCGTTTGGGGTGCAAGGCTTACGGGGAGGAGACGGTGGGGTCCGTCGGCGGTGGAGGGGGGGGAGGGAACCTTCAGGGAAAGAGCGGTGATGCGCTTTGCGCTTTCACCCGCACTCCGGGACGCTTCGCGAGTTTGGGGGGCTTGGGTGGCATTCGTTATCTGTTAACCGGTTGGTTATGAATGGTGGAGATTAGTTTTTCACGTAATTCGGAGGGGGTGTAGCTTTTTTGGGCATCCACTCTCAGGAGGGGTAAATGGGCGGATTTTAAGGCGGCCTCGACGAATCCGTCTCTGTCGGCCCGGTCTTTTTTCTGATGGCTGCGGTCGTCCAGCTCGATGGCCATGACGGGACTGAGGTCGTCTGACCGGCAGAGCAGGAAGTCTATGTGCTTGGCGCTGACACCATTGAAGGCGCGCTGCCAGTCGGGACGGCTCAGTCTGCCGGCAGGGGTGATGATGTCGGCCAGGCGCACTTTGAAGACCAGGTAATGATGGGGGGGAAGGAGGGGCTGGAGCACGCCGAAAAAGGATCTCTCGGCAGGGGTTAAGAGCGCTTTCTGCTGCCGATACGCCACCTCCGGCCGACGGCGGCTGAGGAGCCGTTTCACGAGGATGAGGACGGCGACGATGACGAGCAGGGGCCAGGCTTGGGAAACTAACAGGGTGAGGGCGGATTCAGGGGGAAAGGAGGGAGGCATTGGGCGGGGGGCTGGGTTTAAAGGGTGAGATTGGAGAGGTCAATGAATGACTTGGCGCGTTGGTCTGTGGGAGACTTTTGAGAGAAATGGGGCGTGGGACTGGAGATCTTTGGGGGTTGGGATCGGCAGGGAGGGGTGGTAGGTGGCTTCAAAGAAAGAGCGGTGATGCGCTCTGCGCTTTCACCCGCACTCCGGGACGCTTCGCGACTCAAGCTCTGTCCACGAAGCTTCGAAAGTGGGTCGAGTCATCGGATTTGAGGTTTGAGGGGAACGCTGAGGGGCAGGGGTATGAGGGACGTCCTGGTGCTTCACCTGAGGACGGGCAACCGGGCGGGAAAGGAGGATTTCAGCCGTGCTTCTGTGCTTTCCCATGTTGAACCTTCGGTTGCGAAGGGTTCAGAAGTGGAAGCAAGAGCTGGATGTCCTCTTTAAGCGGCCCACGGGTCGAATCATGCCGACCAGGGCAGGGGACCCACTCAAAAAAGAGGGGCCGGATACGCGTAATCCCATTGGGCACGCGTCGCTGTGCTTCTGAACCTTTCATTGTTTGCTGATTAGGCTTGCAGGCCTAGCTCTTGCAGGAGCGGAATCATTTTAAGAAGGTCAGCAGGGTCCTGTCAAACGATTTCAGCAAAAATCCTCATCTATCAATTCTTCCAACTTGCCTTCAATATCACACCCTTTCAGAACAACAGCCTCGTGCAAGTCTTCGGTAAAAATAGTATATGGGAATTCCCATACGGGTTTCCTACCTGCGCAAATAGCCACTGTAGCTGTCGAATCCCAAACATAATAATCTTCATCGAGCCAGCGCTTGGCAAGAAGAGTGTAAACCGCAAGCGATTGAGATTTGTGTTTACCATAGTACGCCGTTTTGACGATATCTTCAGTGTTATCATTTAATTCAGGTGGGTCATCAACCCTCACCCAGTTTATGTCACCGTTTCGGGTAGCAGCAAGAATTGAACTAATTGCGGCCTCGGACTTTTCTTTAATGTTCATACAGTCTTACTTTTCTTTCCTTCTTTTCTGTTATGAGGCAAACATTCAAGGAAACTAAATGGCGATTGCATTTCTGCAGATCATTTTTTTCGAGATCTCCTGATTTTTTTGAATCTATCAGCTTTAAGAGAGGTTTACAGTGACCTTTGATTTGGTCAGAACCTATCTCATTTAAAATATTCAGATGGGGGACAAGCTCACAAATGGAAATAAGGGCAGCTTGGCAATCAAACTTTCTTGGATTAAGCAGTGCCTTCCATTCATCTCGGGCCTTACCAGTGGCTGCAATAAAATCATCGATCCCTGCACCCATTCTGTGATCGTTTTTCAATTTATTGATTTTTGAATTGATGCACCAAGCCCAAAAAAAATTTCCGCAGGTCACAAGAACCCCAACAAATTGAGCTACACGCAGAAATTCTGGTGATATCAGATTTGAAAGGTAAACGAACATGGGTGGATATGAAGAACCCGCCAGAGTTTCCTCTGGCGGGTTATCGCTAACGGGCTGCAACCCGAAGCGGAGCTGAAAGGTTCAAAGAATCAGCGCCTCCAGAATAAATGATCACACAGAGTCAATCAAGAATTAATTCCTACTTTCTCGGTATGACATTTCACATTACATACATTGTATGTAGTTATTGAAACCAGCTTTTGAGGCCCCATATTCCTTCATCTGATGGGTTTTGGCCCGGTGGTGGAATCCGGTGGGCGGGATTCAGCCCAGGCGGACGTCGAGGTATTCGATGGTGATGGGTTTGCCGCTTTGGTGGGTGAATTCGAAGGTGTTGGGGCCGTCGTGCAGGAGGTTGGCTGGGAGGGTCCAGGCGCGGAGGGTTTCGGGCGGGCCGAGCGAGGATGGGTACGGATTTTCGAAGGGCTCGCTGAGGTCGGTGGTGGGCTCCAGGGCGGTGCCGTTGCAGCGGGCGGTGAGGAGGCGGCCTTCCAGGGGGGCATCGGCCTGGAGGCGGAGGCGGCCGTGGCTGTGGGGTGGCCAGCCGCCGGTGGGCGGGGCCATTTGGAGATCGAAACGGGTGCTGGCTTTTTCCCGGAGGCCGCGCGGGAGGATGGGTGGGCGGACGTAGGGATTGTTCCAGCCGGTGGCGAGGAACCAGTGCTGGGGCCGGGTGGCGAGAGTTTCCGGCTGGTCGAGGTCCTGGAGGGCGGCGAAGGGGGGCTCGGAGAAGGGTCCCCTGCCCGGTCCGCCGTGCTCGCGGTAGTAGGCAAAATTAAAGAGGCTGACGCCATCCGCGCCGCGTGCGTAGGCGAGATGGGCGGTGGTTTCATACTGCTCCCGGGTGGCACGACGGAAAGTGAAGGTATCGTAGCCGGGGACGAGCTTGCTGCCATTGGCGATGGAGTGGCACATCTCCACATAGAGGGCGGTGGTGGGCGGGACCTGGGCGCGGATGGCGGCGAGGTCCATCTGCTGGGTGGTGAAGTAGCTGGCGGAGAGATTGACCATGTCCAGGCCGTGGGCGGTGAGGGCGGGGAGGTCCAGGCCGAGGGCGTCCAGCCCGCTGACCAGGCAGGGTACGCGGGCGCAGAGCCAGCGTTTTTTGCCGCCGCGAGCGGTGCGGTCCAGGACGGTGCGGACTTCTGTGAGAAAGCCGGTCATGATGCGGCGGCGCTGGTCCAGGGTGGTTTTTTCCTGGTCGAAGAAATAGTAGAAGCGCATGTAGTCGAGCTCGAGGCCGTCGAGGTCGTAGTTTTCACAGAGCTCGGTGATGAGGGCGAGCTTTTGGGCGCGGACTTCGTCGTGGACCCAGTTTTGGACGAGGTCGGCGCCGCGTTTGGAGTCGGGTTTCAGGATGAACTGGGGGTGGTCCACGTAATGGCGGGTGACGCTCATGCCCATGCTGCCGCCGGGTTTGTGCCCGGGCTGGGGGTGGGTGAACTCCTTGTGGTGGGCGTCATTGAGCCGGAAGGAGATGAAGGGGGCCTGCCGGGTGGCGCGGCAGCGGTCCACGAAGGTCTGGACGAGGTCGCCGCCGCGCATGACAAAATTGCCGAAGGAATCCGGGCCGACGCCGTAGCGTTCTTTGATCCAGGCGTAGTGGGGCTCCAGGGGCAGGACTTTGCTGGGCCACATGGGGACCATGCCGAGGCCGGGCTGGAGGAAATGGGCGTCCACGAGGCCGGCGACTTCGTCCACGGTGGCCTCCAGCATAGCGGCGCGGAAGGGCTCGCGGGCTTTGTGAAAGGGGCTGACGCAACTGGTGATGTTGGTGGTGTCGTTGCTGTAGAGGACGCGGAAGGGGGCCTTGGCGCTGCCATTAACGGGCGGGATTTTGGTTTCGGCCTGGACGAAAGGCGCGGCGGCGAGGGCGGCGGCGGTGGATTTGAGAAAGCGGCGACGGTCTGGCATGCTGTGAGGGGAACGTGGCGGCCGAGGGTGCTATTGCGGGAGTTCGCAGCGGTCCGCCCAGGCGCGCCACTCGCGGGCGAGGCGGGCGACGACCTGGGGGTTCTTTGCGGCGACGTCGTGCATCTCGGTGCGGTCCTCCACCATGTCGAAGAGCTCCCATTTTTTGGCGGTGACGCCCCAGACGATTTTCCAGCGTCCATGCCGATAGGCGCGGCTGCCGTAGAGTGCCCAGCCGAGGCGGCGGGGTTCCTGGACCCCCTGCCCCTGCCAGATGGGCAGGAGGCTGTGGCCCTCCAGCGGGATGAGGGGCTGGCCCCGGTGTGTCGCAGGATACTCTGCGCCGGTGATTTCGACAAAGGTGGGCATGAGATCCACGAGGTGCGTGACGTAGTGGGCGAGGCCGCCTGCCGGGATGTGGCCGGGCCAGCGGGCGATCATGGGGGTGGAGATGCCGCCTTCATAGGTCCAGGTTTTGAACCGGCGGAAGGGCGACGACTGCACGTAGGCCCAGCCGGTGCCGCCGAGGATGTAGGAATCTTTGTCGCCCACGGGTTTACCATTTAGAAAGGCTTCGTGGGCGGTTTTCGAGGACTGGCTGCCGCAGCCGCCGTTGTCGGAGAAAAACAGCACGAGGGTGTTTTCATCCGCTCCGCTGTCCTTTAACGCCTGCATGACGCGGCCGATGCCCTGGTCCATGCAGTCCACCATGGCGGCGTACACTTCCATTTTGGCCGCCTCCCAGGCTGAGTCGGTGGATTCCCAGGGGGGCGGTGACACATCATAGCGTGAATCGCCCAGCTTGGGGTCCGGCTCTGGCAGGCCCCATTTTTTGGAGATGAGGCCGAGTTCGCGGAGCTTTTGATACCTGGAAGTCCGCAAGGCGGTGTAGCCGGCCTCGTACTTGCCTTTGTATTTGGCGATGTCCGCCGGTTTGGCCTGCAAGGGATAATGCGGGGCGGTGAAGGCCAGGTGCAGGAAGAAGGGTTTGTCCGGATTCTTCCCCAGCTCACGAATCTGCGCCACGGCGTGATCCGCAAAGGCATCCGTGGCATAGTAATCTGCGGGCACTTCTTTCACGGGCTGGTCATTGTGAACGAAGGGCTGCGGCGGTCCGCTGTGCTTCATGCCGGGCGGGTCCGGCTGGTTGGGGTTGAAGTAATTTACCGCGCCGATCATGACGCCGTAATATTCCTCAAAACCCCGGTCGATGGGCCGCGTGGGATGTCCGCCCAGGTGCCACTTGCCGCTCATGGCGGTGGCGTATCCGGCCGACTTCAGCAGCTCGGCCGCCGTGACCATGTTGTCCTGGAGATAGCCGCCTTTGCCGGAACGCGGATGCAGGCCGGTGAGCATGGCCGCCCGGGAGGCATTGCAGACGGCGCAATTGTAAAACTGGGTGAAGCGCATTCCCTCCGCCGCCAGCCGGTCCAGGTTCGGCGTGCTGATCTCACCTCCATAACAGCCGAGATCGGAAAAGCCCAGGTCATCGGCGACGATCAATACAATGTTAGGCCGCCTGGCCTCCGCGGCACCCATCGCAGACATGGCGGTCACGAGGCATAACATAAAGGAAAGCATTTTCATCGCGGAGCAAACTTCAGCTTTTGACCACGTAGTAACGTCCTTCCGCAGCGCCTTGTTTCGGCCAGCCTCCCACCGCAGCTTTATGAAATCCGTCCTCCTTATCCTCGCATTGGCCTGTCTTTCACTGAGGGCCGCACCGCCGGAGACGGCGAAGGCTGAGAAGGCGATGTTTCCGGCGGACTCGCGACACTGGAGCCAGCATGCGGAGGCTGTTGTGATAAGCGATCTTTCCAAAGCCCTGCCTGCGGATTCACTCACCCAGGGGCGGCGGGAAAAGGGCAAATGGAAGGCGATCCCCTACTCCACTGCAGATAGCGAGGGATGGGCTTTGTCCTGCTATGCGCAGACCGGAGCGCCGGAGGTCCGGGTGCCGCTTACTCAAAAAGGCTGGCATGCGGTTTACATCGGTGCCTCCACGGTGGGTGCATTGTCCAAGGAGATGCGAAACGGCTGGCGCGCGAAGCTGAGTGATGAGCCGATTTACCGCCGGATGGCGAACAATCTGGCGCTGCTGCCGAACCGCCGGGATGTGATCCAGGAGGGCTTTCTCACGGTCGCGGATCTGAATGGGCAGTCGGTGGAGTTTGCCTCCCTGCCCGGTCTTTCGGCCACGCTTTGCTACATCAAACTGGTCCCCCTCACCGATGCTGAAGCGCAGTCCTGGACCGCACGTAAACCCAACCCCGCGACCCGCACCTCCATCGCCACCTTTGACGGGCATTCGTGGATCTGGCCCTTCCAGCCGCGCACGGAGGCCGACCTGCGCGCCAATTTCCGGGGTTTTGAAAACACCGACTTCAAAAAATGGTGGTTCCAAGTGCTCGGGGCGGATCTTGTCACGTATCCTACAAAGGTCGGCAACCTGCCTGGTGAAGACACCCTGGACTTCAGCAGTGATGCCCATAAGGCGTTTGTCGAGTCCGTCAAAGCACTGCATCAGGCCGGCATCAACCCCCTAAAAGTTGCCCGCGACGTGGCCCGTGAGCAGGGCGTGGAATTCCATATCATGCTGCGCCCCGCAGGCTGGAAGGCCAGCATGCCGTATGAGGAAACCTTCGACAGCAAATTCTATGCTGCTCATCCTGAGTGGCGCTGTGTGGACCGCGATGGGTCCGCCACGATGCACATGAGCCACGCCTTCCCGGAGGTCCGCCAGCATTTGTTGGACATCCTCCGCGAAACCCTGGAACTGCAGCCCGAAGGCGTCGGCATGCTTTTCAACCGGGGCATGCCTCTCATGCTCTGGGAGAAACCCTTCTGCGACCGCTTCCAGGCCATGCACGGAGCCGACGCCCGCACCGTGCCCGAGGACGATCCACGCATCTACGCCACCCGCGCGGCCATCATGACGGAGTTCATGCAGGACATCCGCCGCCTGCTGGACGAGACCGCCGCCGCGCAGGGACGCAAAGAACGCTACCAAATCTCCCTTGGCACTTTCAGCAAGGAAGTGGATAACCAAAAGTGGGGAATTGATCTCCCACGCTGGATTGAAAAGGGTCTCGTGGATGACCTGGGCGTCACCTGGTTTGCCTATCACACCTCCTTTGCCCAGCCGGACATGGACTATTATATGCGGCTCACGAAAGGCACCCAGATCGGCGTTTACCCTTTCGTCATCTCCTGGAAGACCGGTCTGCCCCAGGAATTTTGCAAAAAGATCACCGGCTTTTATCAAAAAGGCGCCACTGGCATTGCCATTTGGGACCCCACGGTGAAGGACGGCTGGAGCCTCAAGCCTCATGGCAATCTCATGGATGTCATTTCCCAAATGGGTGACCGCAGCCAGATGCTGAAGTGGGCCAAAGAAGGCGTTCCCCTGCCCCTCTCCATCCCGCTCACCCGTCTGGATGAAAACACCTACAGCCGCTGGTTTCCCACCACCGGCTTTTAATGACCGTTTCAGTTAACTAACACCACATGTCGTGAAAACGAACTTCATGACATCGCGCCGGATCTTAGGCCGGATGTGTTCGGCGCAAACTGGATCGCTGCCCCCGGCTACATTCGCCGAATTATCCGGCTTTCTTTGAAGGTGCGGAGTCCAAAAGGCATTCGTTGTTTCGCAAAGACCTCGCAGGGAAAAAGGGCACCGCCACTGAAAGCCGGATAGTTCTGCGGGCGGACTCTTTCAGAACCACGGACTTTCCTTGCGCAGAACACATCCGGCCTACGGCCTGGCAAGAAGACCATCTTTTTCTGAAAACGGGCAGACCCTGTTCTATAACGGTGCTTTGTGCCAGAAGGTTTATTCAGAAGGTACAAAAAACTCGCGACGAAGCTTGCTGAAGACGATCTCAGACGTGCCAAACTTCGTATGCAAACGGCGGCGTCCGGTGGAGTAGGAGACAAACATCTCATCCCGATAGAGGTACATAAACGGCGTGTTCACCGCATTGTAATCCACTACTGAGAAAGCCTTCGTGTATTTCTTATAGGACGGGTCAATCTGCACCACATCGCATTTGTTGCGGGTCATCTGCTGGCCACCCATGGACACGCTGGCGGCAGTAAACATGGCCACTTTCCCAATGGGTTTGCCAAAGTCGGCAATGGTGGGCCGGCCAATGCCATAAGTCCATTTTTTCACTGGCGCATCAAAGGCATAAAGGTCGGCCTTCTTGGCTTTGCACAGCACATAGCCACCCTCCACGACATTGGTGCGCAGATGCAGATACACGTAGTTGCGGTCCTGGGTCATGGCTGGCTCGGCCAGAATTTTAACCGCCGTCGTCAGCAGCCGTGGATCCGGCGCACCCAGCAATTCCCAGGTCTGCCCCTGGTCGGAGCTGCGCATGAGCACATTGGTCATCAACTTCGTCACTCCGTCCACGGAGTTTTTGATCTGGATGGAGCTGTAAAGCTTCCCGTCAAATTCCATAAAATCACAAGGCGTGCTGATGCCTTTGGCGAATTGATCACCAAAGCCCGCGCCGAACAAAAAGTCCAGATGGGCCTGGATCGCCGGTACCGCCAGGTCCATCACTTTGGACGGATCTTTGCCGATGGTGCAGCGCAGGGCTTTGAACCCGGCCAGCTTGCCGGTGGCGATGTCGTAGTCCTTGTAAAAGGCCCGGTAGCCGGAGATCTTGTCGCTGCCCAAACGGCCCACGAAGAAAATGCGCAGCGTCTTCTCATTCAGGACGTGAAGCATGGGACCGGAGACAAACGTGCCTCCAAGGGTCACTCCGTCTGATGTTTCCCCCACCTGTGCGACATCTACCCACGTCGCCGTCGCGGTGGGGTTCAGGATATTAAAAATGGCCATCCGCGCCACCTGCCCGGACTTGTTTTCTTCCGGTGTGTTTTCGTTGCATTGATACACCACGTATCCCATGCCGTTGACGATGCGCATGGAGGACTGGTGCGCGTATTGCTCCGTGGTGAATTTGCTCACCAGCGCTGACTGGTCCACAAACGAGCGGGAGGAAACCTCACCATTGGGCATCTTGGATTTTTCCACCGCCTCTGCGGCCAGAAGACTCCCCTGCCCTGCCACCAGCGTCGCTGCCACGCTCATCAACGGCAACCAGCGGCCTAACATCAAGTTCTTCATAAATTTAAACGGATGCAGTTTCTTCCCGATACGCCTTGGCCAGCAGCGTCACCGGCTGCGTGACTGATGCCGAGGCTCCCAGCCCGTTGGCCAGTTGCAGATGGCAGCCGGGGTTGGAGGTGGTCACCACGGTGACGCCGGTTTGAGCGATGTTTTTCACCTTGCGGTCCAGCAGCTTGGCGGACTGCTCCGGTTGGGTGATGTTGTAGATGCCTGCGCTGCCGCAGCACCAGTTGCTTTCTGGGAGTTCTTTTAAAACCAGGCCGGGGATGGCTTGCAACACCTGCCGGGGCTGGCTGACCACCTTCTGCCCATGGCACAGGTGGCAGCTCTCGTGATACGTCACCTCTGTCACACCGGCCCCATGCTCCGGCCTGCGGATGCCGGTCTGCACCAGCCATTCGTGGATGTCCTTTACCTTGCGGTCCCACTGCCGGGCACGGGCCGCATAGAGCAGGTCTTCGTGCAAGAGATGGCCATAGGTCTTCAGGTGCGATCCGCAGCCGCCTGCATTGGTGATGATGGCATCCAGGTTGTCCAGATCAAAGCTGTCTATCTGCCGCCGCGCCAGTTCCCGAGCCAGCTCCACTGCGCCATTGTGCGCATGCAGAGATCCGCAGCAGGACTGCGCACGGGGAGTGACGACCTCGCAGCCATTGGCGAGCAGCACATCCGCCGTATCGCGGTTGATGTTGGAAAAGGCCAGGTCCTGGATGCAGCCCGTCAGCAGGCCCACACGATATTTCTTCTCTACCGGAGTCTCCACCGCTTCAATCAACGAATCGGAAAATGCGGGTGAAACTTTTGGCGTCTGCGGCTCAAGGTCGCGCAGTTTTTTGGGCAGCAGGCCGAAGAACTTCACCCGCCGCAGTTTCACATCCAGGCCGCTCTTTTGCCACAACCGCAGGCCCCAGCCCGCCAGCCGCAGCAGCCGGGGATGCATGAACATGACATTCAGAGTCAGCCAGCGCCAGAAGTCGCGCTCGGCACTCTGCGCCACTCCTGACCGCTCCGTTTCAGCACGGGCCGTTTCGAAAAGCTCCGCATAGTTCACCCCCGCCGGGCAGGCCGTCTGGCAGGCCAGGCAGCCCAGGCAGTAATACATCTCATCTGAAAACGCCTTCGTCACCTCCAGCTCCCCGTCCGCCACGCTGCGCATCAGGGAAATGCGGCCACGCGGGCTGTTGCGCTCCTTTTTCGTCTCCATGTAGGTGGGACAGGTGGGCAGGCACATGCCGCAGTGCATGCACTGCTGGAGGACAGAGTAATCGAGCGATTTGAGCAGATTCACAGGGGGACAGAAAGGGGGAAAGGAGAAAGCGGCGGCAGGACCACGATTCTTCCATCTTTGCGATCCCTTGCGCCCGGTGGCTACCAAAATCATCTCCCGCCCATGGCAAAATTCCCTTTTCCATCCCGCCCCTTTCCAGCTAAACAAACCCCGCATGACCCACGCCGAAGCCACCCACCGCGCCGAGCAGCTCCGCAGCGAGCTCCACCGCCACAACCACCTCTACTACGTCGAGGCGCGGCAGGAGATCACCGACCAGGAGTTCGACGCCATGCTGCGCGAGCTTCAGGCCATCGAAACCCAGTTTCCTGACCTCCTCACCTCCGATTCCCCCACCCAGCGCGTCGGCGGCGCGCCCATTGAGGGATTCCAGCAGATCCGGCACACCATCCCCATGATGAGCCTGGACAACACCTACTCCGAGGCTGAGATGACCGCCTTTTTCGCCCGCCTGCAAAAGGGCCTGGGCCGCGATAAAATCGACTGCGTCATCGAGCCAAAAGTGGACGGCGTGGCCATCAGCATCCGATATGAAGACGGCATCTTCAAACACGGCGTCACCCGTGGTGATGGACAGACCGGCGACGACGTGACGGCCAACCTGCGGACCATTAAGAGCCTCCCCCTGCGCCTGCCCAAAGACGGCCCGCAGACCTTCGAGGTGCGCGGAGAGGTCTTCATGACCAAGGCCAACTTTGCCAAGTTGAACCAGGAGCGCGAGGAAGCCGGCGAAGCCCGATTTGCCAACCCGCGCAACTCCACCGCTGGCACCCTCAAGCAGCTCGACTCCAAAGCCGTGGCCAAGCGCCCTTTGGACATTGTTTTTTATGGCCTGGCCGATGCCTGGGGGATGCCTATCAATACCCAGACTGAAGTGCATGAGCTGCTGAAAAAAGCCGGTCTCCGCCGTGCTGATTTTATCTGGCAAAAGAACAGCGCTGAGGGCCTGCTCGAAGCCATCCGCGAACTCAATGAAAAGCGCGGTTCCCTGCCCTATGAAACCGATGGAGCCGTGGTGAAGGTCAACTCCTTTGCCGATCAGCAGGAACTCGGCTCCACCTCCAAAGCCCCGCGCTGGGCCATCGCGTATAAATACCAACCCGAGCAGGCCGAAACCAAGCTCCTGGCCGTGGACATCCAGGTCGGCCGAACCGGTGCGCTGACCCCCGTCGCCCGCCTCACCCCCGTTTTCCTCAGCGGCTCCACCGTCAGCAACGCCACGCTGCATAACTTCGAGGAAATCCAGCGCAAAGACATCCATGTGGGCGATACCGTCGTCATCGAAAAAGCGGGCGAGATCATCCCTGCCGTCGTCATCGTCAAAAAGGAGCTGCGCGCCGGCAATGAGACCCCCATCCCCGTACCCACCCACTGCCCTATCTGCGGCAGCGGTGTTCACAAGGATGAAGAACAGGTCGTCATCCGCTGCCCCAATCCCAAGTGCCCGGAGGTGGTCAAGCGCCGCCTGGAGCACTTCGTCAGCCGGGGTGCCATGGACATTAGCGGCATGGGCGAATCCGTCGTCGCCCAGCTTGTGGACACCCCCTTTCATGACCGTCCCACGGTGGAAGATGCGGCCGACATTTATGCGCTCGACCAGATCAAGCTCGCCCGCCTGGAGCGCATGGGCACCAAGAGTATCGAGAACCTCCTCAAAGCCATCGAGGCCAGCAAGCAGCAGGACCCCTGGCGGCTCATCTTCGGCCTCGGCATCCTGCATGTCGGTGCCGGTGGTGCCCGCAAGCTGCTGGAGCACTTCGGCAGCATTGATGCCCTCGCCGCTGCCAGCATTGAAGAGCTTACCCAATGCCCCGACATCGGTGCCATCGTCGCCCCCAGCATCCATGCTTGGTTCAATGACGAGGCCAACAAAGCCCTGCTCGAACGCCTCCGCGCCGCCGGTTTAAACTTCGCCCAGCGCACCGTCGAAGCCGCCAGCGACAAGCTCAAAGGCAGCACCTGGGTCATCACCGGCACCCTCAGCCAGGACCGCGAAACCATCGCCGACACCATCCGCGCCAATGGCGGCAAAGTCAGCGGCAGCGTCAGCGGCAAAACCACCTACCTTTTAGCCGGAGAAGATGCGGGAAGTAAGATGGACAAAGCCACCAAGCTGGGCGTGAAGGTGCTCACCGAGGAAGAATTTCGGGGGATGCTTTGATCACGGCGTTAAGACCATTCATCGCAGTCAACATCATCGCCCGGGAGGAAAGACAATGAGCAACATCTCCATTGGTTCATTCATCAATTCGCTCCACCGCGAAGAAGTTGTTCGATTATGGCACACCATCTTTGGCTACGGCACCGCTCACAATGAACCCAGCCTCGTGATCGACCAGAAGCTGGCGATGGATGACGACCTCTTTTATGTCGCGGTTTGTGAGGAGAAAGTCGTTGGTACCCTCATGGCCGGATATGATGGGCATCGGGGCTGGTTATACTCCTTGGCCGTGCTGCCCGATTATCGTCATCGTGACATCGGATCCAATCTGGTTCGCCATGCCGAACAGGCGCTCACTCGCAAAGGCTGCCTGAAAATCAATCTCCAGATCATGGAAGGCAATGAAGGCGTTCAGGCCTTCTATGCTTCTCTGGGTTATGCGGTTGAGGTCCGTGTGAGCATGGGTAAACGCTTTCCTGTGAAATGACCCCATCGGGAGACCCAAGGAGTGAAGCCATCCTGGCCTCAGCCTGCGTGCGAGGTCATCGCGCTGCTGTCAGTGATTGGGGAATCCGCGACGCCGGGACTTGGCAAGTCCCGCTCCTTGAGGGCGGGATGCCCTCACACCTTATTACAGGCCCCTTCACCCCCGAGACGGAAACAGCACTACATAAAGAATCTCCACCGACCACACAAACACCCAGGTCATGAGAATGGAAAGCGCCAGACCTCCCACCCAAAAGCCCAGCCGCCAGCGACCAAATCCACGCCCTCGAAAAGCCAACCAATAGGCCTCCAAGGCCGGACCCAGTGTATAAAACACATTGGCCGTCGCCCCAAACGCCAGCACGCTCCCCCAATACCCAAACCAAGCCTCCTCCTTCATTGTTTCGCGCAAAGGCCAGGACCAGTACAGCCCAAAGACGAAAAGGACCAGATTAAAAGGCAGTCGATAAAGCTCCCATGAACGGAGGGCTTGTTTCAGCGGAATCATGCTTTCATTACACAAAGGCTTGCGAGGCAGGCCAGGGAAAAAGTGGCTTGTCATCTTGATCCTGGCAATGCTCATTTATGACAGTTCATTCAGGTTCGAATCCAGAAGTCCTATCTATGCATCCCAGCCTAATTCAGGTCATTACGGCTTTCAGATCTGCCCAAGACCTGGCGGTGACCACTTTGCACGAGCGCCTTGGCGTTCCTTTACCTAGCTCAAATCTTGGATGGGCAAGGTCTTGCCATCAGATGAACCTTCCAGAGTTGGGCCAGACCATCGGCATCCGAATTCGGCCCCATGGTTATGGCGTCGAAATGAAATTTCCTGGTATCTCCATTGATTTCGATTGGGGCGATCTTGGCGAAGGAAATGGCTTTGATGTCTGGCGGCTGTGGAATCACTGCGAAGAAAATAAAATCTTCCTGGATTCCATGACCTACGACTTGCTCAAACTTCGTTTCGAGAAAGCCTGTGAAGCCTCGGAACTTGTCGGTGACCGCCATCTTCATTATTTGCCTGAGGAGCGGCAGTAACTTCGATATAGGGGCCAAAAGAGATCATCCGCTTGCCTCACACTTGAGGTGCGTCGCCATGGTTTGAAGCGCCACGAACGCTGCTTCTGAAGACTTCGTAACTCCATTTATGCAAACGGGGATCGTTAGATCTTCGGTTGCGGGCAGGAGTGCCCACATTACTTTCACAGTCTTCACTTGTACCACAATTCATGCTGGAGCTTTGACCTTCAGCGCCGTTATCTAAGCAGGACCCTCCCCATGACCTCCGCCCCACCCTCCACCACCACCTTCGCGCCGGTCGCGCAGCAGGTGCAGCGTCGGGTGTGGTTGCGGCGCTGGTTGGGGTGGCTTAGGCGCATGGTCTGGCCGGTGAGCGGGCTGCTGGTCCTTATCGTCGTGGGGCTGCTCGTTACTGGCAGCGGGGGGCTGGTGGGCTGGGGCACGTTTGTTTTTGCGCTTTGGATTTTTGGCAGCGCGGGTCTGGCCACTTGGAAGATGCCGGGAGCTTACAGTGCTCTGGCTTTTTGGGATTCCCAGACGGGTCGCCGGGAGGCCTTTGCCAGCGCTTGGTGGTTTGAGCAGCAAGCGGCCCGCACCTCCATGGAGGAGGATCATTTGCAACATCAGCGCGGCCTTTTGTCCCAGGCGCAAAAAAGCCTCGCGCGTGACCTGCCGCTGCCGCTTTTCAAACGCTGGCTGGAAGTCCCACTGGTCCTGCTCATCGTTATCCACAGCATCACTCTGGTGCAAAAGAAGCGCGATGAAGTCCCTCTGGACGCCGCCATGCTGGCCGCTGCCCAGGCGGAGGCGGACAAGCTGGCGAAGACGGATTGGGAAAAGAAAAACCTGGCGGGTCTGGAGGAGAGCGAGAAGGCGGATCTGGAAAAGCTGAAGGAAAATCTCAAAGCCACCGCAGCCAGCCTGGAAAATGCCAAGGGGCAGGATGCCCGCCAAGTGATGTCCGACCTGGAACGCCGCGCCCGCGAGGCGGAAAAGCTGGCCGAACGCCTGGGCGATGAAAAGGATGCCTGGGCCTCCGACAAACTCGTCCAGGCCCTCCGCACCCAGGCCGATACCGCTGACCTCGGCGATGCCGTAGCCGCGAAAAACGCCGCTCAGACCGCCCGCACCGCCGATGCTCTGGCCAGTCAGCTCAAGTCACCCCAGCTCCCCGAAACCACCCGCGACCGCCTCAAAGAGACCCTTCAGGAAGTGGAAAAAGCTGCCGAGAAGGAGGACCGCCAGCGTACCGTCGGCCAGCATGTCTTGCAGGCAGGCGACCAGATGCAGGCCACCCAGCCCGCCGCCGCCGGGGCCGAATTTGAAAAACTGGCCGACAAAATGCGCGACCTGGCCCTGCGTGAAAAATCCCGCGAGGAGCTGGAAAAACTGGCCCAGCAACTCCGCGATGCGGGCAGCAACATCGCCGGTCAAAATGAGGCCGGTGGCATGCAGCAGATGAATGCCGCCAATGAAAGCCCCCAGCAGAGCCAGAGCGGCCAGACGCCTCAGGTGGGCCAGTCGCAGCCCGGTCAGCAGGGGCAGGCAGGCCAGCAGTCCCTCCAGCCTCCGGGTCTCGGCCAGGCGAACCAGAGCCAGATGCAACCATCCCCCGGCCAGCAAGGTCAGCAGGGCCAGATGCAGCAAATGCAGATGGGCCAGGCCGGCCAGCCGGGGCAACCGGGCCAGCAAGGACAAGGCACCCCCATGCTCATGGCCCCGGTCCCTGGCCAGAAGCCCGGCGACAAACCGCCCGAAATGCTCATCCTCGGCGGCCCTCCAGGCGATCCTTCCGAAGGTGCGCCCAGCATCTCCGTCACCATGCCCGGCGGCCGCGATCCCGGCGTGGGCAAGGCCGATCTCAACGCCGACCCCACGGAAAAACAGGACACCAGCGGCAGCAGCGTGGTCAATGCCCAGCAGAACAATGAAGGCCAGTCCAGCGTCCGTGCCGTCGAAGGCGGCACCCGACAGGAATCCGCCACCCGCACCTCCACCCAGACCGCCGTCGAATTCCTCCAGGCAGAAGAAGAAGCCCTGGATGACGCCGCTCTCCCCCCCAGCCGCCGCCAGCAGGTGCGGCGCTACTTCAACGAGCTCCGCCGCCGTTTTGAGAATCCGCCCGCAGATTCACCGCCCTGATCTCCTTTGAAGGATTAGGCAATAAATCGTCCGCTCATGCGTCTCACCTGGACAGACGGCCCGATTTCAAGCAGCTTTATCTCGTAGAAGTGAACAACTTGCTTCGTTCCCTGTTCATATTTTTATCATGTCCACCACCCTGGAATCCCCCCCACAACCTGCTGAAAAGAAGGTCGAAGAGACCGAAGTCGGCAATTATTTCGTCAGCAACTATCCCCCGTTTTCGTTTTGGAAACCGGACCAGGTGCCAGTGGTGGAAGGCGTGCTCGCCCGTCCGGCCCCCACAGACGTGCCCCTCGGCGTCTATTTCCACATCCCTTTTTGCCGCAAGCGTTGCCATTTCTGCTATTTCAAAGTCTATACCGACAAAAACGCCGCCGAGATCAAAGCCTATATTGATGCGGGCATGCGGGAGATGGAGCGCTTCGCCAAACAGCCTTACATCGCCGGTCGCAAAGCGCACTTCGTTTACTTCGGCGGCGGCACCCCCAGCTATCTGAGCGTGCCTCAGCTCAAGGACCTCACCAGCCGCATGAAGGACCTAGTGAGCTGGGACGGCGCTGCTGAAGTCGCCTTTGAGGCCGAGCCGGGCACCCTGAATGAGAAAAAGCTGACTGGCATCCGTGAGGTCGGCGTTACTCGTCTGAGCATCGGTGTGGAAAACTTTGATGATCACATCCTGGAAAGCAACGGTCGTGCCCACCGCAGCGGTGAGGTGGACAAAGCCTACCACTTCGCCCGGACGCTCGGTTTTGAGCACATCAACATTGACCTCATCGCCGGGATGATGAACGAGACCTGGGAAAACTGGAAGGACACTGTGGCCAAGGGCATCGCCCTTGGGCCGGATGCCGTGACCATTTACCAGATGGAAGTGCCGTATAACACCACCATCTACAAGCAGATGCGGGAAGAAGGCAAAGAAACCGCTCCCGTCGCCAACTGGCAGACCAAGCGCGACTGGGTCAGCTACGCCTTTGATGAATTCGTCAAAAATGGTTATACTGTCACCAGCGCCTATACCGTGGTGAAGGACCCGGAGCGCATCAAGTTCATCTACCGCGACGCCCTCTGGGAAGGTGCGGATCTGCTGAGCTGCGGGGTGGCCTCCTTTGGCCATCTGGGCGGCGTGCATTACCAGAACCAGGCTGAAGTGGGCCCCTACATGCAGGCCGTGGATGCCGGTCAGCTGCCTATCTTCCGCGCCTATGAAACCAGCCACGAGGAACGTTTCGTGCGTGAATTTATCCTCAAGCTGAAGCTGGGACACAGCGAGTTTGGCTATTACCAGGAAAAATTTGGTGAGGATCCCCTCAAGTTTTTTGCCCCCCAGTTGAACTATCTCCAGAGCGAAGGCTTTGCCCAGCTCACCGACAAGGACATCACGCTGACTCGCGACGGCCTGCTGCAAGTGGACCGTCTGTTGCACGATTTCTTCCTGCCCCAGCATCGCCAGTATGCCCGCTACACTTGATGCCCATCCCCGCCCTGAAACCGTCCGCGAGGATGACCTGGCGCCTCTGGTGTTCTTTTACGGCATCGGCAGCGCCCGTCCCCGGGTGACCTTTGTGGAGCCGGATGAGCTGCCGGAGCATGAACGCTGGTTCCTCGTCCACGACATTGATATGACCCCCCGCCTGCGGGAGGGCCACGGCTGCGAGATTGACCTCGACGTCCACGCCCGCGCCCGCATCGGCAACTACCTGGTCCGCGCCAGTGTGCTGAACCGCCGCAGCGATGGCAAGCCCGTCGAGTTCGGAGCCATCGGCATTCATCTGGATCTCCTGCCGGAAGAAGCCCAGGCCCTCGTCATCGAAGGCCGCGTCCCCTTTGGCGCCATCCTGGAGCGATACCAGGTCGCCCACAGCAGCCACCCGCGCGGCTTCTTCCGAATCGCCGTGGATGCCCGCCTCGCGGAACTCCTCGGCGCCACCAGCGGCCAGATCCTCTTTGGCCGCTGCAACGAACTCCGCCACGCCTCGGGCCGTGTACTCGCCGATGTAGTTGAGGTATTGCCGAGAGGGATGTAAGTTAAGCGAATGAATCCACCCCCAGAAAAGCCAAAGACTCCCCTGGGGTTGCCACGGGCTCTTTTCTGGGATTCCGCCCCTGAAAAACTCGACCTCGACAAGCACGCCACTCAAATCATCGGCCGTGTCGTCGAGCGCGGTGGCCTGGAGGGCTGGCAAAAGGTGCGGTTCCACTATGGCGATGAAAAAATCCGTCAAGTTGTTACGCGGCTGCGGACCCTTGAACCGCGAACCGTCAATTTTCTGTGCGTGATGCTAAACCTTAAAAAGGAGGACTTCCGATGCTGCACCTCGCCGCCCTTCCCCCAGACTCCCTGGATTTATTGAGGCAGCTTACCAAGCATCCTAGCTTGGCTCAGTTCAGTCTGGTCGGTGGGACTTCGCTTGCCTTGCGTTTTGGACACAGGCGCTCGGTTGATTTAGATTTTTTCACACCGGAGAGTTTTGATGTAGAAACACTCGCCTATGCCTTGCAGCAGGATGTGGAAAATTTTGAGGTCAAGGGATCCAACCAAATCGGGTTCAATGCCTTTGTGGATGATCTCAAGGTTGATTTTGTCACCTACCGTCAGCCTTTGTTGGAGCCTCCTGAAACCGTCGAAGGCATCCGCATGTTCAGCCTGCCCGACGTCATTGGCATGAAGCTTGGAGCAATCTCAAACCGGGGTGCCAAAAAAGACTTTTATGACCTCCATGCCCTGATTGAAAAACTGGGAGTGGACGCTCTGATAGAAATTTACCAACGCAAATACCCCAAACACGATCCCATGATCGTATTGCGCAGCATGATCTATTTTGATGACGCCGAGGAGGACGTTGAACCGGAGAGCCTAACCCATGTGAGCTGGGAACACATCAAAGAGGATTTAGTAAAGTCCGTTCGTGATTGCGCCGTCCTCAGAGAGCATAAGTAAGTTCATGTCCCTAGCCACTGAATATCCCACTTGCATTACCCCCGTGTCCTTTGGCGAACCCTTTTTTAACCAGCTCATCCTGCATCTTGATGGCACCCAGGCGGGGCCGATGAACATGGCGGTGGATCAGGCTTGGCTGGAGCAAAGCCAGATCCCGGTCTTGCGGGTCTATACCTGGGACCAGCCGACGGTCACACTGGGGTATGCACAGAGCCTGCCGAAGCTGCAGGATGCGCTGCCGGGCTGGCCGGTCGTGCGGCGCTGGACCGGGGGCGGCGTGGTGCTGCATCAGGGGGACTATACGTATTCGGTCATTGTTCCTCCGGCGGATCCATGGTCGGAAACAACGGCGCTGGAAAGCTATCGGCGGATTCATGGCTCCCTGGCTGACGCGCTCAGCCATAATGGACATCCGGGCTGCCGGCTGGCCATGCAGGAGGATGTCATTGAGGCCCCGTTCTGCTTTGTCGCTCCCGCTGTGCATGACGTCATCCGGGGACCGGTAAAAGTGGCGGGTGCGGGCCAGCGTCGTGGCAAGTTGGGCCTGCTGCATCAGGGCAGCGTCCAGCAGGTAATTCTGTCCCCAGATTTCTGGCCTCAGTGGGCCGCACGATTGGCCAAAGAAGTGCTCACCGTGCAAACAGCTCCCGAACCGGTGCTGGCACGTGCAGCAGAGCTTGAGCAGAACCGCTATTCCCTGCCCCAATGGCTGACCGACCGGGATGACCTCATCCCCCGGTAACGGGGTCGGACTGAATACCGAACACTGAAAACCGCATACTGGATCTCCCATGCTCCTCTTCCTCTATGGCACCCTGAAGCGCGGCGGGTCCAATCATGGATACATGAGAGGACAACGGTTTGTGGCGGAAGCGAGGACTGTTCCGAGGTATAAGCTATATGACCTCGGCGGTTATCCTGGCATGGTCTTGGCAGATACCGGCGGCCTGAGCATCACCGGAGAGATCTGGGAAGTGGATAACGACGGTCTGGCCCGGCTGGATGAGCTGGAGGACATCGAGGGCGGGGAATATAGCCGGGAGCCTGTCACTCTTTTGCCTCCTCATCAGGACCTGGAGGTTCAGGTTTACCGCTACCTCTTCCCGGTAACCGGCTGTCGGGAATTGGGTGCGACTTGGTAAAGCCGGGACCTTTTAGAACGTTAAGACAACATGGCATCCTGTGTTTCATTCGCTACACCCTTGGTCCTCCTGGCAGCCCTGCCTGCAGCCGCATCGGTGGACTTTGCCCGCGACATTCAGCCGCTCTTTGCCGAGCACTGCCTGGAATGCCATGGGCCTGACGATGCCAAGGGCGGCCTGACCCTGACTTCGCGTGAGGATGCGCTGAAGACTCTGAAAAGCGGTGCCCACGGCATCATCCCCGGCAAACCTGAGGCTAGCGAACTCATCACCCGAGTCACCAGCACCGATCCCGATGAGCAGATGCCACCGCCCAAACACCGGGCCAAGAAACCCATCACCGAGCGGGAGACGGAACTGCTGAGGCAATGGATCGCCGATGGCGCGAAGTATGAGTTGCACTGGGCCTATCAGCCGGTGGACAAGCCTGCGGTGCCAAAGGGAAAGCACCCGGTGGATGCCTTTATCCATGCTCGCCTCCAGGCTGAAGGTCTGACGCCATCGCCTGAGGCGGACCGCATCACCTTAGTCCGACGTGTTCACTACGATTTGTTAGGCCTACCGCCTTCTCCTGAGCTGGTGGATGCTTTTGTGGCGGACAAGTCTCCCCGCGCTTATGAGGTCATGCTGGACCAGGCGCTGGCCAGCCCGCATTTCGGCGAGCGCTGGGGCCGTCACTGGCTGGACATGGCACGATATGCGGACAGCGACGGTTATGAAAAAGACCGGCCCCGTCCGGATGCCTGGCGTTATCGCGACTGGGTCATCCGAGCCATCAATGAGGACCTGCCTTTTGACCAGTTCACCATCGAGCAGCTCGCTGGGGATCTTTTGCCATCCGCCACCCCTGAGCAGATCGTCGCCACGGCCTTCAACCGCCAGACCCTGACGAATACCGAAGGCGGCACGGACCAGGAGCAGTTCCGCGTTGAAGCCTGCATGGACCGCACGGAGACCGTGGGGGCTGTCTGGATGGGCCTCACGGTGGGCTGTGCGCGCTGCCATACCCACAAGTATGACCAGATCACCCATCGGGAATACTTTCAGCTTTATGCCTACTTTAACAATGGTGATGAAGTGGTCCGGCAGGCCCCGGTTTCCCCGGAGGAATGGAGCCGCTACGAGAAAGCCAACGGAGCCTCCACGCGCAAGCTCATTCCGCTGCAAAAGACCCTGGACGAAGCCAAAGCAAATCTGCCACAAGCTTTGACCAAGTGGGAGCCGGGTGTCCAGGCACGGCTGAAAAAGGCCCGTGAAGCCAAGGCGACGGCTGCGTTTTCACCTCTAAAAATCACCAAGATTACCAGCAAGGCGGGCAGCAAATTTGAGCATCTGCCAGATGACTCAGTGCTGGCATCAGGCAAGCAGGGCAAGACGGACCGTTATACCCTGGAAATGAAAACGGGAGATGCCCCGGTCTATGCGATTCAGATCGAGGTCCTAGCCGATGATTCCTTGCCGGGCAAAGGCCCTGGACGCAGTTCGAGAGGCAACTTTGTGCTCAATGAGGTGACGCTGATGGTTGCGGGCAAAAGCGTGGGATTGCATTCTCCCAAAGCGACCTTTGAGCAGTCAGGCTTCAAGGCGGCAGGTACAGTGGACGGGGATCTGGAGACAGGCTGGGCCATCAGCGGCGGTACTGGCAAGCCGCACAAGCTTACCCTGCAACTGGCAGAGCCTGCGTCTGCGAACCAGACTCTAACCCTTTTGTTAGACCAGCATTACGGAAAAAATGAGCACAGCATTGGCCGCTTCCGTGTGCGGGCCTCGAATGTGGAGACAGAAGATTCCATTGCACCATCTGCTGTGGTGAGAATCCTGGATGAAGAACCCCGCCGCAGAAATCCGGTGGTGATCCAAGCGCTCTATGACTGGCTGGAGAAAACCGATCCAAGAGTGGTCGCCGCAGCGGCAGCGCTGAAGGCTGCCCAGGACAAGCTTCCTAAACCACCCCTCATGGACGTGCGGGTGCTGGCCCAGCGCCGGGACGCACGCGAAACGCATGTTCTATACCGGGGCGACTTCCTGCAACCGACGGACAAAGTGCAGCCGGGCACCCTGGATGTGCTTCCAAAAAGGAAAGCAGAAAGCGGCACCCGGCTGGACCTGGCGCAGTGGCTGGTCAGCCGGGAGAACCCGCTGACCTCACGCGTGACGGTGAACCACATCTGGGGCAAGCTTTTCGGCGAAGGTCTGGTGAAAACCTCGGCTGACTTCGGCGTGCGCGGCGACCGCCCCACGCATCCCGAATTGCTGGACTGGCTGGCAGCGGACTTCATGGACCAGGGCTGGAGCCGGAAGAAGCTGCTGAAGACCATCATGATGAGCAGCACCTACCGCCAGCAGTCCATGGACCGGGCGGAGGCCTCCGCCAAGGACCCGAAAAACGAGCTGCTGTGGAAGCAGAACCGCCTGCGGGTGGAGGCGGAGATTGTGCGTGACCTGGGCCTGGCGGCCAGCGGCCTCCTGGCACCCAAGATCGGCGGCCCGAGCGTGTTCCCACCCATGCCTGCGGATGTCGCCGCCCTGAGTTATGCCAACAACTTCAAGTGGGCCACCAGTGCTGGCGCAGACCGTTACCGGCGGGGCATTTATACTTTCTTCAAACGCACCTCCCCCTACCCCGACCTGACCACCTTCGACTGCCCGGACTCGAATGTGGCCAATGTGAAACGCTCCATATCGAATACCCCGCTTCAGGCCCTGACCACACTGAATGCCGAGCCATATAACGAGACCGCCCAGGCCCTGGCAGCCCGTATCCTCAAAGAAGAGTACCCCACCGATACCGCCCGCATCACCCGCGCCTTCCGGCTATGCGTGAGCCGTATGCCTGAACTTAACGAACTGCAGGCCCTTCAGAAACTGCTGGATGATGCAAGATACCATTATCAGGCAGCCAGTGAGGAAGCCAAAACGGCAGTGGGTGCCTATACGGTCACGAATACTCCGGACCATGAAACCGCAGCCTGGGTGGCCACCACCCGCATCCTGCTGAACATGGATGAATTCATCACCCGTGAATGACATTCCCGGTGGCATGACGTGCTGAACCCACTTATCAACCGGGATGCTTGTAGAACGATTCAAATACACCATCTGGGCGGCGGACATGGAGCGCGCGCTGAAGTTCTATACCGACGTCTTCGGCGGCAAGCTCATCAAACAAAATCCGCATATCGGCGAGGTGGAAATCTGCGGCAGTGTCCTGTCCATCCATGGCGGTGGCGAAGGGGGGAAGACCTGGACCGGCCTGACCTTCCAGGTGCCGGATGTGATCGCAGGTGCAGCGGAGATTGTGGCCGCAGGTGGCAAGCTGAACCGCGATCCGCAGCCTGAGGATGACGAACCACCCCACTTGGCCATGTGTTCAGACACGGAAGGCAATGAGATCATGCTGACGAGGAAGCGGTAGGCTTCCACCTCATCAGGAGGGGCTATTTGCCATAGACATCCTTTTCGGAACGGAAGCCGTCTTTGATGACGGTCTCTTTCAGGTTTTCCTGGGTGACGGCGATGATGGGCAGGAAGATGGAGGGGACGGAGGTCTTGCCGTTGTCGGTTTCGTTTTTGGCGATGATGGGGCGGCGGGTGGCGAGGCGGACGGCGAGGTCGGCGGCCTGGTTGGCGAGAACAGTGAGGGGTTTGTAAACGGTCATGGTTTGGCTGCCGGTGACGATGCGCTGGCAGGCGGCGAGGTCCGCATCCTGACCCGTGACGATGACTTTGCCAACAAGGCCTTCTTCAATGAGGGCCTGGATGGCTCCGCCTGCGGTGCCGTCGTTGCTGGCGAGGATGGCATCTATTCCCTGCCCTGCCTTAGTGATGGCAGCGTTGGTAATCTTCTTGGCATTCTCAGGCTTCCAGTCCTCGGCCCAGTCTTCGAAGACGACTTCGATGCGGCCTGAGGCGATGAGGGGATTGAGGATGTTGTCCTGGCCCTGCTTGAAGAGGACGGCGTTGTTATCAGTCTTGGCACCGTAGATGCGGATGAGGCGAAGGGGACCCTGGGCAGGCAGGCGGTCGGCGATGAACTGGGCCTGAAGCTCGCCCACTTTGATGTTGTCAAAAGTAATGTAAAGGTCGGTATCGGCACCGGTGATGAGGCGGTCATAGGATAGGACGGGGATGCCTTCGGCATGAGCCATCTCCACCGCGCGGGCCATGGCCGCCCCGTTATGAGGAATGATGACGAGGGCGTCCACGCCACGGGTGATGAGACTTTCCACATCCCGAAGCTGGCGGGTGTCGTCGCTGTTGGCTGATTCCACCAGGACGGTGGCCCCGAGTTTTTTGGCCTGGGCGACAAAGAGGTCGCGGTCGCCGATCCAGCGTTCTTCTTTGAGCGTGTCCATGCTGAGTCCAATCACGGGGCCGTCGCTGCCGCCTGTAGTTCCTTTGCTGACATCCACGCCGCCCCGCGAGATGACGAGGCCTGTGGCGATACTGAGAAGGCAAGATAGAAGGACCAGGGCGATACGGACATTCATGACAGCCACGGTTTACCGAGCAGGCAGGCGGATGGCGAGTACAAATGATGAACCGCCAGTCAGGATCAGGCAGCGATGCCGAGGTGCTGGCGGATATGTTTGAGGATCCCAGCGCAGCCGTCTTCCAGAAGGTCCAGCACTTTGTCGAATCCCTCCGGGCCGCCATAGTAGGGGTCCGGCACTTCACTTTCCTCATGAAGGCTGCAGAACTCGCAAAAAAGGCGGACTTTGGCCGCGTGCAGGCTTTCCCGGTCAAAGGCGCGGAGATCCTGTTGATTGCTACGGTCCATGACGAGGATGAGGTCGTATTCTCCTAGATCGGCGTCCTGTACTTGCCGAGCGAAGCTGGTCAGCTCAAAACCACGGGCGGTGGCCGCGTTCATCATGCGCTGGTCCGCCCGCTTGCCAGTGTGCCAGCCAGCCGTGCCTGCGGAGTCTATGAACACCTGTTCTGCGAGGCCTGCCTCTGTAATGACCCGGCGCATGACCCCTTCCGCTGCCGGTGAGCGGCAGATGTTGCCGAGGCAAACAAAGAGGAGCTTGAAGACAGGCGCGGGTGACATGGCGGGGATCAGGAAAGGGCGGACAGCAGTTTGCCATGGATGCCGTCGAATCCGCCATTGCTAAAGATGACAATCACGTCACCTGGCCGGGTTTCCGCCTTGAGCCGGGCGACGATGGCGTTGGTATCCGGCTCGTGAAAGCAGGCGCGGCCGGCGGAGCTGACGCTGAGGGCGACGAACTCGGGATCCAGTCGCTCAGCGGCGGTAACTTTTTCCGGATTGGCCACGGAGGCGATGACGGATCCATCGGCTTCCTTCAGGGCCTCGATAAGCTCGTTCTGGAGGACGTTGCGGCGGCTTGTGTTGGAGCGCGGTTCAAAGACAGCCCACAGGCGCTGGCCGGGATATTTCTGGCGGAGGCCGCGCAGAGTTTCCCGCAAGGCCGTTGGATGGTGGCCGAAGTCATCCATGATGGTGATGCCCCCGGCAACACCGCGCACCTGCTGGCGGCGGCGGATGCCTTTGAAGGTCTCCAGGGCGGCACGGATTTCATCATCCGACAGTCCGGCATGACGGGCGGCGCAGATGCACATGGCGGCATTGCGCACGTTAAACTCGCCGATCATGGGGACGCTAAAGGGCACGCCATTGATCTCGAAGGCGGTGCCGTCCGGGCTGGCCCGGGTAATGAGAATGCGCTCGCTGCAGGTTTCCCCCAAACCGACGGTTTTCACCGGGGAGTAACTTTTGAGGGAGAGGCAGTTTTTGTCATCGCCATTGAGCAGCACCAGGCCATTCCGGGGTACGCTGTTGAGGAGGCGCTGGAAGGAGAGCAGGATGGCATCGAGATCGGCAAAAATGTCCGCGTGATCAAACTCGATGTTATTGACGACGACGCACTCCGGCAGGTAGTGGAGGAACTTGGAGCGTTTGTCGAAGTAGGCGGTGTCATATTCATCCCCTTCGATGACAAAGAGATCGCTATGGTTAAAGCGGGCACCGCTGGTGAAGTTTTCCGGCACACCACCGATCATGAATCCAGGCTCCCTGCCGGCATGCTCAAAGATCCAGGCGAGCATGGTGCTGGTGGTGGTCTTGCCATGGGTACCGCTGACGACGAAGCTGCGCTTGCCCTGGATGACCTCAGTTTTCAGCAGCTCAGCCATGGAGACATAGGGGAGCTTGCGCTCCAGGAGGGTTTCCAGTTCCTCATTGCCCCTGGAGATGGCATTGCCGACGACGTAAAGATCAGCGGAAGGAGGCAGGTTTTCAGCGGTGTAACCTTCCGTCAAGGTGATGCCGGCATCCCGGAGGACATCGGACATGGGGGGATAAACTTTTTCATCGGAGCCGGAGATGGTATAACCCAGGGAGCGGAGGGCCACGGCGGTGGAGCCCATGGCGGTGCCGCAGATGCCGATGAAATGAAGATGCTTGGAGACAGACATGAGGAAGGCCGCGCCGGTCCTGGAGCGGTGATCTCCCTCAAGTAGGGCAAGAAGGGGACCGGGCAAGCAGATTCAGGCGGGAAATCCCATCATCAAGAACTCCTGGATCGTCACCCCTTGGTGGTGAGACAGTCTTTAAGCACAAGGAGGAGGGATTCGGCTGTGTAAGGCTTGGAGACAAAATGCCGGACGCCCAGGCTGGTGGCTTTGGCCACAGCATCATTGGTGGAGATACCGCTGGCAGCGATGATCTTCAGTTCCGGGTTCATGTTCCTGAGCACCTTGATGGTGGCCGGGCCGTCCATGACCGGCATCATCATGTCGGTGAGGACGATGGCGATGGAATTGCGGTGCTGGGCGTAAAGGGTGACTGCCTCTGCTCCATCCGCTGCCAGGAGGGCCTTGTAACCGAAGGTCTGCAAAGTCTGCTGGGTGATTTCGCGAATGGTCTCCTCATCATCCACAACCAAAACCGTCTGGCCTGAGCCATAGGGAAGGTCTTCACTCCGGAGTTCCGTGGTGACGGGGCCGGCGGATTCCAGAGCAGGGAGGAAGATGGTAAAGCGGCTGCCGTGCCCCCGCTCGCTATCTACCTGGAAAAATCCGCCATGGCTTTTAACGATCGCCAGGGAGGTGGAAAGCCCGAGGCCGGTGCCTTTTCCAAGCTCCTTGGTGGTGAAAAAGGGATCAAAGATCTGCTCAATGATATTCTGGGGGATGCCTGTCCCGGTATCGCTGACCTGGATTTTCAAGTAGGGGCCAGGCCGCGCGTCCAGGTTCATGACGGCATAGCTTTCATCCAGTTGCTCATTGCTGGCGGAGACTACAATGCGGCCGCCCTCGGGCATGGCATCCCTGGCATTCACGCAGAGATTGAGCATGACCTGATGCAGCTGGGTGGGATCACCGGCCACAGGCCAGAGGTGCTCCTGGCATTCGGTGAAGATCTGGATGTTTTTGGGGAAGGTGTCCCGGGCGATTTTTTCAATGTCACGAATGAGGGCAATGGCATGCACATCCATCCGGCGCCCCTCCATGCCACGGGCAAAAGAGAGCACCTGGTTGACCATCTCCGCGCCCCGCTGCGCACTCTGGGAGATGGTGGCCAGGATGTCCTGGCCGGCTTTGTCCGTCACGGTCATCTTCAGGAGGTCAATCGCCATCATGATGGGCGCGAGCACGTTATTAAGGTCATGGGCGATGCCGCCGGCAAGGGTGCCGATGCTTTCCATGCGCTGGGCGCGCAAAAACTGCTGCTCGAGTTTCTTCTTTTCGGTGATGTCGGTATTGATGCAGAGTACCGACCTGGGGCTGCCATCGCTGTCGTTAACCACGGTCCACCGGCATTCGATGGTCAGAGGTTTTCCATCTTTGGAAAACTGGTCGAGTTCACCGACCCATTCCCCTTCATCAAAGAGCTGGCGGATGGCGGCATCGAAAGCGGCGCTGTCCTGATAGAAAACATCCGTGACCTTTTTCCCGAGGACCTCTTCCGCACTCCAGCCGTAAAGAAGCTCGGCACTTTTGTTCCAATAGGTGATGCAATGGTTAAGGTCGCGAACAAGAATGGCATCCTGGGCTTTGTCGAGCAGGGAGGCCTGCTCACGAAGACGCTCATCCGTCACCTGGCGCTCCAGCTCCTCGGCGACCCGTGCTGCGAAAATCTTCAGGGTGGAATGAACCAGCGAGACCTGCTCCAGAGGGCGCTTGTAAAAAACAGACATGATGCCATTGACCTTGGAGCGGGTATCCATCAGGGGAATGCCGGCATAGGCATCCATGCCCTTCTCCCTGAGCCAGGCATCCTGAGGAAACTGTGCTTGTACAGCCGTTTCAAAAACACAGGTGTAGCCCAGGCTGACGCCTTCACAAGGGGTGCCGGCCAGGACGTAGGAGAGGTTGTCCACAAACTCCCCATTGAGATACAAAGCGCGTGTCTCAATGACCCGGCGGTCTTCCGGGTGAATACGGGCGATCATTCCGCCATCCGCCCCCAGGGCCTCCACCATGTTGCGTGTCAGAGACTGAAAGAAATTTTCTTCATGGCCGGCGGAAACCGCCTGGGAGACCTTCAGCACCACATCCTGCATGCGCTGCTGCTCCTGCCGGCTGCGAAGATGGCGGATGCCAAAGGCAAGGTCTTCAGCCATTTCCTGGAGCAGCTTGATCTCGTCATCACCAACCTGCTGAACCTCGGCTGAGTAAAGGGCAAGGAGGCCAAAAGTGCGGTTTTCGTCATTCAGCGGCAGGCAGGCGACGCTGCGATACCCCCTTTCAAGAGCAGCCTGCTTCCATACAAACCCGGAGGATGCATCCATGATGTCCTCAAACAGAAAGGCCTGGCTGTGCCGGATGCATCGGGCAGCAGGCCCCTGACCGGAAGGCGCGTTCGCAGCCCAGCTTAGACGGATTTCCTGGAGGTAGCCCTCCTCATGCCCGGCAAAGGCCATGGGGCGGATGGAGAAGTCCTCGTCATGCAGCGCATACCCTACCCAGGCCAGCCTGTAGCCGCCGATTTCCACGGCCAGCCTGCATACTTCTGCAAGCAGATGTTCCTCATCCTTGGCATGGACGAGGGATTCATTGCAGGCGGACATCATTTTCAGCGCACGGTTGGTGCGGGCCAGGAGCAGGTCTGCCGTCTTGCGGTCCGTGATGTCCTGCACAGTCACCACCCAATAGAGAGGTGCCCCTTCTGTCTCACAGACGCTGACGATGTCCAATTGGGCAACAAAGCTGGAACCGTCTGCGCGGAGGATTGGCAGCTCAAGCTTGGCCTGCCCTCCTTCATCGGCCTCGGAAATAGCCAGCAAGACGTCGGGATGGTGATCTGCAGCGAAGATGGCTAGCAAAGACTGCCTGGCGATCTGCTCGGCCGGCTGGCCCAGCAGGTCGGCTAAGGCCCTGTTGCAGGCGAAGATCTGGCGGGTGGAAGGGACACAGATAAGAATGCCTTGGGCGCAATTTTCAAAAGCATCCGCCCAGCGGCGCAGCTCGCGGCCTAGACGCTGCTCATCCTCCAGCACGCTCAGGAGGGCGTTGCGTGATTTTTCGGCCAGTTCCAGAAGGTGGACAGTCTCCTGCTCGCTGCGGATGAGCTGGGCGTTCTGCTCCCTCAACTGCGCGGCGATGCGTTCTTTCTCCGCCACTTCCTTGGCAAACTGGCGTGCATGGCGGCGCAATTCCAACTGGGCCACGACATTACGGCCCAAGGCCTGAAGGGAAGCCGACTGGCTGAGAGTCAGTTCACGTGGATTGCGGTCAATCACACACAGGGTGCCCAGGGCATGGTTGTCCCGGGCGATGAGGGGAGCTCCCGCATAAAACCGGATGCCAGCACTTCCAGTAACAGACGGATTGTCTGCAAAGCGCTCATCCAGGGTGGCATCCGGCACGATGGTGACATTGTCTTTCGTGAGGATGGCATGGGCACAAAAGGCGACGTCCCGGGGCGTCTCTTTCATTTCCATCCCGATGCCTGCCTTGAACCACTGGCGGTCTTCATCAATAAAGCTGATGGCGGCAAGGGGGGCCTGGCAGATGTGGGCGGCAAGCGCGAGGAGCTCGTCAAAGGCCGGTTCAGGGAGGGTGTCCAGTATTTCGTACTCGCGGAGCACGGCGAGCCGTTGCTCTTCATCTTCAGGGATAGGGGCTTTCATGGTCATGCCTGGCTGGGGTAGCGGACTGGCTCCTCCAGACGCAGCAGCAGTTCGTTAACCTCGCCTTTGAGCTGTTGCACGCGGTCTTCGCGGTTAAGCATCGCATTTTGCCAGCGCAAAAGTTCATTGAGCTGCTCCCGGATGCGCACTTCCGAGCGGCAGCGTTCGATCGCCACACCCACCAGCTTGGCCGCAGATTCCACCCAGCGCAGCTCATCGGTGGTGGGAGCGCGGGGAGTGCGGTAATAAACCGCCATGGTGCCGACCACCTCCCGGCCGGATGAAAACACAGGCACTGACCAGCAGGCACCAAGGCCATGCTGAAGAAGAAGCGGCCGGACGGAGGCCCAGTTGGGATGCTGGGTGATGTCCTCAATGATGACGGACTGCTTCAGTGCAGCGGCACGTCCGCATGAACCGATCTCAGCGCCGACCGGCAGGGGCGTGATCTGACGGGTGAACTCCTCAGGCAGACTGGGGGAAGCTCCGGAAATGAGATGCGTGCCGGCCTCGTTGGTGAGGAAGATGGAACATAGGGCGCTGTTCTGGCTGAGCTTTTCAATCCTGTGCACAATGTGGTTAAGAATCGGCGTGAGCGCGGAGCCGTTCAGAATCATTTCCAGCACCTCAGAGTGGCTGGCCGCAATGGCCTCAAGGAGGCGGTTGTAACGGCGGGCGGAGGCGGCACCCAGCTCGCTGTCCACAGCGGGTCCCAGGCGGGTCAGATTCTGTTTAAGGATGTAGTCCTGTGCACCGTGCTTGAGGGAGGCCACGGCCACATCTTCCCCCACCGTGCCAGAGACGATGATGACCGGGATGTCCTCCCCGTGCCGGCTGACGATGGCCAGGGCAGCGAGGGCATCAAAGCTGGGCATCACATAATCACATAAGATGATATCCCAACTATGGCTGGCCAGAGCCTGCTCCAAAGCCTGCGGAGTCATGACCTGGTGGATGGTGCAGGCATACCCGTGCCGCTGCAGACAGCGCAGAATGAGCTGGGCGTCATCATCCGAGTCTTCAACGAGCAGGATACGCAGAGGTTTCATGGCTTTACGGGTGGTCCTTCATTGAGCAGCAGCCAGTACAGGCCAAGCTGACGGGTGGCTTCGACAAACTGGGCAAAGTCAACCGGCTTGCGGACGTAGCTGTTGCAGCCGAGGGAGTAGCTCTCCAGCAGATCCCCTTCCTCACGGGAGGAGGTGAGGACCACCACCGGGAGAATGCGGGTGCGCTCATCAGCGCGGATACGCTTGAGCACTTCCAGCCCGTCCATGCGGGGCAATTTCAGATCCAAAAGGATGATGGCAGGCAGCACCCGCCGCTGGGAGCAGGATTCAGGGCCGTCTCCGAATAAAAATTCGATGGCTTCCACGCCATCACGGGCCACGACGACTTCGTTGAGAATGTTGTTCTTCTTCAAAGCCATGAGCGTCAGCTCTTCGTCGTCAGGGTTATCCTCGACCAGCAAGATGACTTTGGAGTTCATAGGTGGATTCTGAAATTTGGTAAGTTTTATACAACGAAATAAAAGGACGAGCCTTTATTTAATTCGGCCTCTGCCCAAACCTTGCCGCCATGGCGCCGGACCACACGCTGGACGGTGGCCAGCCCGATGCCGGTCCCGGGGAATTCCACCATGGAATGCAGGCGCTGAAAAGCCCCGAAAAGCTTCGATGCATAGCGCATGTCAAATCCAACGCCATTGTCCCGGACATAGCAAACTTTGGCGTCGTCCGCCGTGCTGGTGAGTCCCACTTCAATGCGGGCGGAGGGATTTTTGGAAGTGAACTTCCAGGCGTTTTCGAGAAGGTTTTCCAGGAGGATGCGCAAAAGGGCTGCATCAGCGTGAACGATGATGTCCGGGGTGATGTCACACTCCACCTGGCGCTGGGGTTCACGCTGACGGAGTTGCGCCAGGACGGACTCCGCCTGGTGGCTGACATTGACGGCTTCCACATGCATTTCAGCCCGGGTCAGCCGGGAAAGCTTCAGAAGGTCATCAATCAGGTAGCCCATGCGTTCGGCCGCGCGGCGAACGCGGGAGAGGTAGCCCTGAGAGGTGGCATCCAGCGTGCGGCCTGCATGTTCTTCCAGGGCCTGAGTGAAGCCGGCGATTCCGCGCAGCGGAGCCCGCAGGTCATGGGAGACGGAATAGCTGAAGGCTTCCAGTTCCTGGTTGGAGGCATCCAGCTGGGTGGCACGCTCATTCAGGGCGGCATTGAGCAGGCGGATCTCCTCCTGCGCTTTTCTCTGCTCCGTCACATCCCGCGCGGTCGCATAGATGAGACCTTCTTCCGGAAGGCTTTGGGCTTTCCACCACAGCCATTTCCATGTGCCGTCCTGACACAGCAGCCGGTTTTCAAAGTGATCCGGAAACTGGCCGCAGTCGAGGTTTTCCATCTCGGCCAGGGTGCGGTCGCGATCCTCAGGATGCAAAAGATCAAAGAAGGGACGTTCCAGCAGTTCCTCTGTTGTATATCCGAGACAGGTGGAAAAAGCAGGACTGATGCGTTTGAAAGAACCGTCCTTGCCTGCGATGCAGAGCATGTCCAGGGACAGGGTAAAAAACCGTTCCAGATCTTCCTCCACATGCAAACGGGCCTGGTCGGCACGATGCAGGATGCGCGCACTCCACCAAATTAACAAACTGACCATCAGAATCGCCACGACTGTGTACATCGTCGTGCCCATATCGGCGGCAAACATCCCCCGGCGCTCCCCCTCCAGGCGCAGCCAGCCTAACAACATTAAGCATGGAAGCATGACCGGAAACAGGTGCCTCACCAGCGCACCGCCCGGACTGTCACTCAAAATGAAGGAGGCCCATCCCTGGTCCCGGCGTGCAAAGAGCAGTCCGGCGGCCATCAGGTGGAAAACGGCAGCGGTGTGGAGAGCCATGGGAATAAAGCTCTCCACCCCATAAAGCCAGGTGACCTGGTAAGCATAACCCAGCAGCGCCAGCAGGGAAACCAGGCCAATTAGAAGGGCACAATATTCAGCCGGCCTCCTGCCCCGCGAAGTGGTGCGCTGCATCAGTAGCAGGCCGCTGCCAAGAAGGACAAAACCCAGTGCGGCATTGGGGGCCATGCGGTTGGGGAAAGGTGACGGTTCATCGTCCAGACTGGCCGCAAACAACCACTGGTCCGGCCCCTGGTCAGTCCCCAAAATGTACCCAAACAGGCGCAGCGCACCCAGCAGCAATACAAGCAATGCCAGCCCCTGGGCCACCCTCTGTGACTTTAGCGATTGTTCCCGCACCAAAAGCCATAGAGACAACCCTGCCAGCATGAACGCGATGGCCGTGGCCGGATTCATCGAAACCATCCCCGGCAGGATGCGCTTGAGCACTTCAATGTCAAAAGTCCAGCCGGTCAAAACCAGGAGAGCGCTGGCCACAGCCACGAAACTGGCACCGGGGGAGACCCAGCAGGACAGAGTACGAAATGACCAGGGAACCAGTTTCGACATCGGCAGATGAGAGCAGGGACGTGACCAAAGCATTAAAGACCGGGGGAAATACCGTCCTAATGCACTGGCCATCTATTGAAATCAGCGGATTTCCGATGGCAGATGTCTGCTCACGGAATTCCTTTGTCTAATAACGAAAGAATCCCCCGCATAACAATCCTAATCTCAATGAAGTGCAGAATGATGAAGGAAGACAGCACGGTGCTGCCTGCTGCTTCCCTCCTTTCTGCCTGACGGAATGTCGTCGCCTCAGCTCAATCCGTACTGCCCATGGGAATGGGACAGGAGGGCCCGGTTAGCCACGGCCAGGAGATCATTCATCCCAAAAGGTTTCGGCAGGTAATTATTGCCAATTTCCAGCTCGGCAAACTGGTGTACGGCCCGGTGACCGCTGGTATAGATGACGGGCACGGAACCGTCCTGTTCCTGAATGGCATGCCCCAGGGTCACTCCGTTTGCCCCGCCGGGCATGTTGATATCCGTGATGAGCAGCTTGATGGTACTGCGGTGCTGGCACCACTGCTGCCAGGCTTCATCGGCACTTTTGGCGATGAGCACCCGGTGCTTTTTGGTGGCCAGCACCTGGCTCATGATCATGCAGATGGTATCGTCATCATCCACGACCAGGACGGTGGAGGGCTGAACCTCCATAGATTCACTTCGAACTGTGATTTGATGGGAAGAAGCTGTTTCCTCCGGTATCTTGGACGAATCTCGAGCCAGGGGGAAAAGCATCTGATAGGTGCGGATCATCCCTGGGAGAAGGGTCACATTAAAAGCACCGCCGGCTGCCTGGATGGTGTGCTGAATCCAGGTCAGGCGGTCATCGGCAGCACGCTGCACGGAGCTGGGCAGGGTCACCACCACGCGCTGAGGATCCGCCTCGTCAGTCGGATTGGGATCCTCCATGGTCAGCATGACATAGTCACCATGGGCGGCATCCGGGAACAGGCGTGCGTATTTACTGCCGGTTTCATGGCTGATGCGGTTGGTGGTAATCTGCAAAGTGCCGCCTTCTGACATGGCATTGCGGGCATGAATGGCCACATTGATGATCAGCTGGCTGATGGTGGCAGGATCTGCCCAGACTGATGGAAGTTCCGGAGAGTGATTGACCTCTACACGAATGTGATCCCCCAGTGTTTTGCTGAGCAGCATCACTTCTTCATCCACGGCGCTGTTCAGATTGACGGCTTCCGGATTGCTTTCCTCGTCTGGAGTGAATGAGACGAGCTTGCGTGACAGGGTGGCGGCACTGCGTGCCGTTTCCATGACCTGGTTAAGCAGCTTCATCACTGCTGGCATGCTGGCCGCCTGCTGCATCGCCAGGTCCATCTGGCTCTGGATGACGGTCAGTACATTATTGAATTCATGAGCGATGCCTGCGGCAAGGCTCCCCACGACCTCCAGATGCATGGCAGGGGCAGATCCTTCGGCAGCGATTAAATTCCCACGTATTCCAGTTTCGCCCTCATCCGTGCCCTGGCGCGAGTTTTCAGCCTCTCCCTGCCGCTGGCGCAGATCCCACAGGGCAAGCATCATTTTTAATGCCTGATAAATCTGGGCAATGGAGCCTGGCATCTGGACAAAGGTCATCCGCGAGCTGTGGGTGATGAGGTCCAGCATCGGCTGGGACAGGGCCGCGCCATCTGAAAGGAGAATGATGACCCCCAGGGCAGGTTCCGCATAATAAAGGGCATTCAGAATCTGCTCAGCCTTGGTTTCTGTGCCGGGCTGCACATCCACTATGACCGTGGCAAAAGGCCATTCGGACTGGCGGCTGCGCATGACCAGATCCACCAAATTATAATCCAGCGGGTGGAAGAGCATCCGCTGCTTCGGGCGGAACAAACCGCCGCTCTCAGAATTCCCATCCGGATAAGAGATTTGCTGGAGAGGCTCAAGAAGACGCGCGGTATCCTCCGTGGCAGAGGCAATGAGGACTTGAAATTTTCCAGCTCCTTTGGTGGATGTCGAAGAGAGTTGCATGGGGAAAGGTAATTCTAAATTACTCAACACAATAGAATTACCATAATTACAATCAACACGTATTATCGGAATCATGAAGGTCAACTAAGCCCACATAACGCCCGATTAAAAGCCCACTGCAGTTAGGTCTAAAGCTTAAATCTGACTAAAGCGGTTCAACTTGGAAGATGTGCAAACTGGCTCCATCCGGAGAGAGGGAAACAAAATTAGCAGCTCCACTCCATTCATAAACCCCCCCGTGCATGAGGTCGCGGACGCGGTACGTCTGGTCGTGGCCGAGCCCCAGTGCACCCAGGTCCAGATAGACCATGCCGGAAATGGGATCGTAGCCGTTCAGGCTAACGATGCAGAGGATGCGGTTGCTGAAATCCGGGGTGCATTTGCTGTAGCAGAGCATCTGGTCATGATCCGCGCCGTGAAAGACGAGGTTGTCGTAAAGATGCATGGCCGGATTGTCCCGGCGGATGGAATTGAGGCGGGCGATGAAGCCTTTGATGTTCCCGGGGGCATTGTAATCCCGCTGGCTGAGCTGAAATTTTTCAGAATCGAGGTATTCCTCTTTGCCTGGGAGGGGCTTGTTTTCACAAAGCTCGTATCCGGCATACATGCCCCAGGTGCTGGAGAGGGTGGCGGCCAGGGCGGCGCGCAGGCGGAACATGCTGGCGGGGGCGTTTTGCAGGTAATAGGGATGGATGTCAGGCGTATTCGGCCAGAAATTTCCCCGGTAGTACCAGCGCATCTCCCCCTGCATGAGCTCGCGGGCGTATTCGGTTAGGCCGGCCTTGTCCTCGCGCCAGGTGAAGTAGGTATAGCTTTGGGTGAAGCCTATTTTGCCAAGCACCTGCATCATCTTGGGTTTGGTGAAGGCCTCGGCCAGGAAGATGACCTCGGGATGCTTGCGATGAACGGTGCTGATGAGCTCCTCCCAGAAGGAGACGGGCTTGGTGTGGGGATTGTCCACCCGGAAGATTTTCACGCCTTTGCTGACCCAGAAAAGCACGACGTCAATGAGCTCGCGCCAGAGGTTTTTCCAATCGGCGCAGTGGAAATTGATGGGGTAGATGTCCTGGTACTTTTTGGGCGGGTTTTCCGCATAGCGGATGCTGCCGTCGGGACGTTGATAGAACCAATCTGGATGATCTTTGACGTATGGATGGTCCGGGGAGCAGTTGATGGCGAAGTCGAGGGCAATTTCCAGGCCGCGCTTGCTGGCTTCTTCCACGAGCCAGACGAAATCCTCCATGGTGCCAAGTTGCGGCTCGATGTCCCGATGCCCGCCGGCCGGTCCGCCGATGGCCCAGGGGCTGCCGACATCGCCTTCATAGGCTGTCAGGGTGTTGTTTTTTCCCTTTCGGGCGGTGATGCCGATGGGGTGGATGGGCGGGAAGTAGATGGTATCGAAACCCATGGCGCGGGCATCGTCCAGACGTGGCAAGCAGTCACGGAATGTGCTGTGCCTGTCCATCCGGCCTTCGGCACTGCGCGGGAAAAACTCATACCAGGCGGAGAAGCGCGCACGCTCACGCTCTGCGATGACGCGCATGGGCGTGGAGGTGGTGGAGAGGCTACGGTCTGGGAAACGGTCCATCAGGGCCTGGAGATCATCGGAAAGCAGGACATCCATAATCTCCTGGGGGGGAAGCTGGGACAGGAGTTCGGCGACATCCTCAAGCTGAGTGGCAGCGGCTTCCACCCCGGCGGTGCGGGCACGGGCGGCGGCTTCGGTGAGCAGGCGGGCTCCATCTAGAGCTTCTACCGGCACGTCAGGATCCTGGGCCTGGACGCGGATGGCGAAGGTCTTTTTCCAGCCGCGAAAAGTGTCTGACCAGGCCTCCACGGCATATTCCCAGCGGCCCATCGTGTTAAAGATACACTGCCCCTGCCAGCGGTCGTTTTCCAAGGGGCGCATGGGGCTTTCATACCAGCGACGGCTGCCGGCCTGACGCCATTTCACCACGGCGGACATGACCACATGGCCGTCCATGAAGATGTCGCACCAGAGGTCCAGGGGCTCACCGACCACCCGCTTGATGGGATGCCGCCCGCCTTCGATGCAGGGGTAGAAATTCTCGATGACGACGGTGGGGGCGTGGGCGGCAGAGGCGGACATGAGTGGGCGTGAACATGACAAGGAAGCTCCCATATGCAAACGGGGGCTGGCATTGCATTCTGCGTCAAGGAGGCTGCAAGAGGCTCAGCAGCTCCGTCAGGGCCTGGCCGCGGGTGAGAGATTTGTCCGTCGAATCAGATGAGGCTTTCAATTTGTATTCTTTGAGGAGGCGCGTCCAGGACTCACGAGTGACTGCGGGGGAATCAACCGCATCGGCCTCGACCACGGCTTGGGCGGTTTTTTCTGCATTCAGGTCGCCATCAGTTAGCGCACGCAACCAGGCTTGGGCGGTATCGGTTTTCAATGGCTGGTCCAGGCGGGCATCGTAATCGTGGAAGAAGCCTTTCGTGGAAAAGATCTGGGCAGCGGTGATGGCGGGATCGTCTTTGGAAATGTCCACGTCGTTGAAGAAGGTGATCATGGAATGCGCACTGGCCAGGGTGCGGATGAGAAGGCCAGTATCCAGCGCGGCGGGGGTGGTCTGGATTTTCTTGGCCAGGGCACAGGCATAGCCGGCTGACTCACCGACCTGCATCCAGGTGGGCTCCAGGCGGATCGCCCCCCAGGCCACATGGGTGCTGCTGAGGCAGACGGGAACGATGAGATTGTCCACATCAGGGGAGAACAGGGAGCGGTAAGGTATTTGAGCGGGAAAGGTTTCGGCGTGGAGCATCATTTTGCCCTCATCCAGGCTGCCCTGGACTTTGCCCCAGGTGCAGGCATGGGCATCCATGTACCAGTCGGCAAAGGCGATGCTGTCAGGCTGGATGGGTGTGCGAATGATGCCGGGAGCCAGGGAAAAATCATGCTGGGTCATGATGTGACGGCCGGTGAGGCGGCGGGCTTCGCGCACATAGAACTCATGCGGCCGGTGGCCGTTGTCCTGAAATTCGTCTTTGGCCAGGCCATAAGCACTAAAGAAACGGCGGCGCTCCTCTGGCACGGCGGGATCGTTTTGCAGATAATAAAGCAGGCCCATGGTGGCCTGCCAGTGCTGGTCCATGACCTTGAGGCGGGTTTCCCAGTCTCCTTCCACATAGGCCTGGTGTGGGCCGACAAGCTGCGGACGGTTCCACCCAATCTTTTGGTTAGGTAAAGGGGAGACGATGGAGCCGAATTCCAACGTGCTCAAATAAGCAGGATCATAAGCCGCCGGTTTCTCCACCGGCAGGCGGTTGGCAGGGTCCGAGGTGAGCAGGGTACGGTAATTGAAGGCCTGGACATTTAGGTCCCCTTCCCCGGTGCTTTCCGGCTGCACGATCTCCTGGAAACCGGGGAATTTGCGCAGGTTTAGCCGGTCATGCAGTTCTGCCATCCCGGCAGCTTGGGGCGTGGGCGCAGTCTTGACGGCGCGCATGTAGATCTTGCCGGCATGGGGTTCATTGAATTCGCCACGGGCTTCGCGGCCCACGCGATAGGCCACCCTGGCGAGCGGGAGAAGGTCGCCTTCATAAGTGCAGTCGGCAAAAGCGGCTGCATGGATGATGCGAGTCCTGTCCCCGTGAAACTCCTTCAAAGTGATGGAGCGCAGCAGGCGGCCATCGCGGGCGAGTGCGATGGGCACGTAGCCTTTCAGCAGCGTGATGTTGTCTTCCTTCTCCACGAAAGCCGTCAGAAATTTCTCGGCAATGCGCGGTTCAAAACGTCCATTGGTATGCCCGCTTTTACCGGGCAGGGCGGCTTTGTGCTGCGGGGAGCCTTCGCCATAAGTGGTGCGATAATGTTCGATGATGTCGTGGCGGACCTCATCATAAATGGGTGAGCGCCGCCCTTCATAAAGCGTGTCCCAAACTCCCAGGCCATTGGAGACAATTCCGCCCAGATGCTGGGATCGGTTCACCAGCAGAACGCTCAGGCCTTCACGGGCAGCCCGCACAGCAGTGGCAATGCCGCCTGGTGTGGCCTCGATGACGACCAGATCGTAAGCGGACGGCTCCGGCTCTGCCGAGCGGACAGGCTGACTGGCAAGGAACAGGACAATGCAGAGTGACAACAGGCTAACAAACTTTGCAGTATTAATACGAAAGGCAGATGTCATAAGCGTTCTATTTTTTCTTCTTCCGTGATTTTTTGAGAGGCTGCACATTCGGGTCCAACACAGCGTGAAGCTGGCGGCTGAGATCAGCCACAGTGGCGGCATACTCTGCTTGTTCGGCGAGATTGCTGTGCTCGATGAGGCAGTCCTGCATGTCATAAAGCTCACGGCTCAGGTGCTGACGGGTGTTAAAATCCAGCCATTCCACATAACGCCAGCGTTCATTTCGCAGGGTGTAACCCATGTTTTGCGGTTGCTCCTTTTGCTGCCAGGGCCGGGGGAACTGGCTGATGGCAAAGGGACGCACCTTTGCTGTCGCATCCTGCAGCAATGGCACCAGGCTCTTCCCGTCCAGACCTTGGGGGCGTGGCAGGCTGCAAAGCTCCACCAGTGTCGGATAAAGGTCCACCAGTTCGGCCAGGGCGGGGATAGGCACACCGGGATTTTTTTGACCGGGAACCCGCAGAAACAATGGCACGCGGGTGGCGAGTTCATAGTTGGTGTCTTTGCACCAGAGATCCTGCTCTCCGAGATGAAAGCCGTGATCCGACCAGAGAACGACGACGGTCTTGTCACGCAAGCCCTGGCTGTCCAGTTCCTCTAGCACACGGCCTATCTGCGCATCCGTATAACTGACGGCGGCATAATAACCATGGCGTAACTGGCGCTGTTTTTCCGCTGAAAGCGGACCTTCGGCGGGAATGTCCGCATAGCCTCTCAGCTCTTTCCATTCATGACGGGCAATCTCCGGCGCACCCGTCGGCGATGTTGGATGCACCGGCAGCGGGATGGCCGCCGGATCATAGAGATCCCAGTATTTCTTGGGCACACTGAAAGGCAGATGAGGCTTGCGAAAACCGACGGCGATGAAGAACGGCTGAGTGCGCTTTTCCCGCAGCGCCTGGATGGCGGCAGCGGCCACCTGGCCATCGCGGTAGGCATCATCTCCCGTGTCTGCGGCCTCATAGGAAGCCATCTTGGCATTCTTATTGTCAGGTCCGGCCTGGTTTTCCGGCAGCAGATAATCATCGCCTTTGGGGACATCGTGAAACTGCTCGGGCACGGACCAGGAGGGCGGATCGCTCATGCCGGTCTGGCCATGATAAATCTTCCCAAAGGCCTGGGCGAACCAGCCCTGTTCCTTGAAGTATTGCGGCAGCGAAACCACATCCGGCGCAGTTTGGCGGAAGTGGTCCACCAGTGTCCAAATACGGATGGAATCCGGTCTGCGGCCGGAAAGGACAGACTGCCGGGAGGGATTGCACACGGCCTGCTGACAGTAGGCACGGGTGAAAATCTGACCGCTTTTGGCCAGAGCATCAAGGTGCGGTGTTTTGGACACCGGGTCGCCGTAACAGCCCAATGAGGTACGAAGGTCATCCACGGCGATGAAGAGGACGTTCAGTTTATCCTGGCCGTGGACCAGGGAGCTGCAGGCCAGCAAAAAGCAGGCCACGCTTTGGGTAATCGCCCTCATGGCTTCTTCTTTCCCTTCTTCTTTTTGGGGCGTATTTCATCGGACGCATCTTTGGGGGAATAGTCCGGATTGGGCAGCATTTTTTCCGCATCCACACTCTGCCGCCAGGCTTCGAGGTCCTGCTTCAATTCGGCCAGCTTCTCCGGCTTATCAGCGGCCAGGTTGCGCGTCTCGCTGAGGTCATCGTCGAGGTTATAAAGCTCAAGCCCGGCTGGGTCGAAGGTCTCGATGAGTTTCCAGGCACCTTTGCGGACGACGCTGGATGGCACGCTTGAGGGATGCGAATTATAATGCGGATAATGCCAGAAAAGGGAGTCCCGTTTTAGCTCCGTGCCGCCTGTCAGCAAGGGCTGGAGGTTGATGCCGTCCAAATGCTGGTTAGGCCGCAGGCGCTGGCCGGCAGCTGCCAGGCACGTGGAATAGAGATCGGTGCTGGTGACCGGAACGGAGCAGACCGAACCCGCCTTGGCGACACCGGGCCATTTGATAATAAGCGGCACGCGGATGCCGCCTTCATAATAGGCGCCTTTGTTTCCGCGCAGCGGATCGTGCTTGGTCGCACTGGCCAGGCCGCCGTTGTCACTGGTGAAAAGAATGACCGTGTTGTCCGCCTGTCCCGCTTGTTGGAGCGCCTGCATCACGCGGCCCACGCTTTCATCCACGCTCTCCACCATGGCGGCATATTTGGGGTTTCCCTGGCGTTGATCCTCCGGAATTTTTTCATACCGGGCCACCATCTCCGGTTTTCCTTGAAGAGGCGAATGCACACCATAATGAGGGAAGTAGATGAAGAAGGGTTTGTCCTTGGACCGCTGGATAAGCTTCACCGCTTCATCGGTCAGGCGGTCGGTCAGATACTCGCCCGGCTGGCCATCGGGGAAGATGGTCCACTGGGTGCGCAGACCGGTGGAGGGCACGAGCCAGTCTCCGTCATAAGGATAAAAATAACTGCCGGGAGCACCATGGGCATTGCCGCCGATGTTGACATCGAAGCCGTGATGCTCAGGCATGGAGAAGGGCTCGCTGCCGAGGTGCCATTTGCCAATATTGGCCGTGCTGTATCCGGCCTCGCGCAGGGCCTCGGCCAGGGTGAATTCCTCCACCGGCAGGCCGCGCAGGAAGCGGCCTTCACGCAGCGGTGCCTTGGGTTTCCATCGCCCGGAGGGCAGCCAGTCAGTCAGCAGCAGCCGGGCGGGATACTTGCCTGTGAGTATGGCTGCGCGAGTGGGCGAGCAGACGGCGCAGGCGGCATAAGCATCGGTAAACCGCACTCCCTCGCGGGCCAGTTGGTCAATGTTCGGTGTCTGATAATAGCTGCTGCCCTGGCAGCCCAGATCTTTCCAGCCGAGATCATCAATGAGAAAGAGAATAATGTTTGGCGAGGCAGCCGATGTCAGACTAACCAAGGATGCTCCCAAAAATACAAAGATTAAAAACAGTGGGCTGCGCGTTTTCATGATTGTATTTTAAGGGGCTGAAACCGGCGGGCTGGCAGGCGATTCATTGCCTCCAGCATCGAGATAGGTGAGAGTATAAACGGGATTCTCACCAGATGAGGTCCTTTCATCCACCAGGAAAGAATCGCGCAGACCTTCCGGTGGAGCATCACGCGCCGTAGCGACAAACGCCTCGTCTTTCAGGACGCCAAGCTGCTTCCAGACTTTGCCATCGCGATGAATGCGCAATGCACGCAGTCCGCCCACCAGTGCAGGCTTCACCTGCCACGTCAGAAGAATATGGCCGTCAGCATTGCGTTCGGCTTTGAGCTTGGGCGCAGTGAGACGAGGACTGACCGGCTTCAGCGTGCCGGTTCTGGAAAACTCCTGCCACAGGCTGGCGATCTCCGGCGAAGGCAGCCAGGCAAGAGCGGGGTCACGGAGGTTCTCTGGGGTGCTTTCTCGCGCCTCAAGCGAGGCTAGATCCATGAGAGCTCCGGGCATTTGCTCACTGGCCAGGCGGGCCGTGAGCACCTGGTCAAAAAAAGGAATGATGAGCAGGCGGGAATCATCACATCCATGTTCCGAGCGTGGATCCACCACCCGCGCCACGTGACCGCCCTGGGCGCGCAGATCGCGATACATGGCGTTCATCGGCTCCCAAGATACATAGTGGCTGGAGGTAGGGACCGTTTCACGTTTTCCCCAGACAAAAAGCATCGGTATCTCACGGGCCACCGGGCCAAACTGGGCGCGGAATTCCGGCACACCAAACTGCTTGTGACAGCCGCCGCGAAAAGAGGCCGCGAGCACCCTGCCTGGATGCCGGACAATCATCTGTGCGGACCAGCTGGACCCGCCGGAATGGCCCCACAAGACCCAGGGTGCCTCCACCAGCTCCGGGCGACCGGTGCGCTGGGCGAAGTCCTCCAGCGCCCTGAGCAGAGCACGCTCGGAGCCGCTTTCCGGATCGTTCCATTCATCACACTTTCCCGCCACCTGATACTGTGGCGACAGCAACGCACACTGGTGCTTGCGCGCCAGCGCCCGCCAGTGGGCATCCACGGTGACGGGCGGATGTTTGTCCGGCGAGGCATTGGTGCAACCATGCTGATGAATGATGATGCCGCGCACCGGCTGTGAAGGGTCCGCCAGCCAGAAGGAAAAATCCGCCTGCTGAAACCGGTCCCCTTCCCCAGGCGGCAGAGCCAGGTCCAGAAGCCGGCCTTCCGGTTCAAAGGATGCTGAGTGAACCGCCAGCGTCGCGGACAGGAGCAATAGGAAGGAAACAACAGCGGAGCAATTCATGGCAGGAAGGGTTGGCAAGCCTGACGGAACGTTCCCACGAACCGCAGACTTGTAAAAGACCCGCAAGGGCCATCCCTTTCCACCATTGACTGGTTTTATTTAATGACCAGATGTTAACTGTCGGCCGTTCTTTCGCGAATAATCACTTCCTCTGCCCCCATGCCCAGCGGAACAGGTTGCGGCTGTCGGCAAACCGGGCTTCGTCGGATGTGGAGCCGAGGGTGACGACGAGGAGCTTGTGGCCCTGATGGCTCCCGCTGGCCACCAGGCAGCGGCCGGCAGTGGGAGTGGTGCCGGTTTTGATGCCATCATAATTGCCGACCTTGAGTAGCTGGTTGGTGTTCTCCCAGACAGCCTCACGCTCGCCTCCGTCAGCGCGGCGTACCCGGGTTGTGTGAGTCTGGGTGGCAGTGATCTGGCGGAAAAGGGGATGCTTCTGCGCGGCATGAGCCAGGGCGATGAGGTCGCGCACGGTGGTGGTCCGGTCCTCCGCTGTGCCACCATCCCCATAAGAAATGTGGTAACGGGTGGACTTCATCCCGAGGTGCTGAGCGGTGCGGTTCATTTCCGCCACAAAATTCATCCTTGTGCCTGAAGCCGGAGTTTTGGCACCTTCTGGCGTCTCTTCTCCTGGTGGCGGCAGGCGTGGATGAAAATGCTCGGCAAAGGCATTGCCCATGTCATTGCCAGAAGGAAGCAGCAGTCCGTAGAGACCGTCGCGGACTTGTACCTGCTCCCCTTCCTCCACCTCCGCCGTGGACCCGGCCGTTCCGGCGGCAAGTTTGGAGATGGACACCCATTCATCCAGGATATCCGGAGTCTTGTCGGCCATTTCCAGGATGACATAAGCGCACATCATTTTAGTCGTGCTGGCAGCTTTGCGCGGTTCATCCGGTAGATGTGACCACAGCAGTTTCTTGCTTTCAGCATCGGCGATGCCCCAGGCCGCAGCGGTCACTACCGGAGGCCCGTCCAGGTCTTCTTCCGCCCGGATGGAAAGTGAATCACCATAAAGCAAAACCAAGCTGAGAACGAAATATTTAAGGCTCATCGCTGATATAGATCAAACGGGGGACATTCCCGCAACCAAATTACTTAGCCACTCTCCACAAAGACAGACCTGTCTGTTTACTGGATCATAAATGCATTCCATCTCTTGGAAGGTCCAGATGGGCTGGCTCTACCGATACTTTTGCACAGCATCGCCATCTCTTTGATCCGGTGGCGACCGCTATCCTCATCTTCAAATTTTTGGAAACTCACCCATGAAAAAACTTCCCTCCCTTCTTGTTGTCACAGATCGCGGCCATTTTCACGCCTACCAGTCTGATAATGGCGCTTCTCTGGTCGCCTTGGATAACATGCAGATTTCCGAAGCCCTGGACAAATTGAGCGAGCAGGTTACTGACCAGGCAGGTGCCTTCCCATCTCGCGAATCTCATGGTGAAGGCAATTCCACCGGCGAACGCCTCCCCCTGCTGGAGGAACTGGAGCAGCGCTCCATCCGCCAGATCGGTCAGAGGATTGAGGAACTGATGGTCGAAAACGAATTTAAAAACTGGGGTCTCATTGCGGCAGCGGAGATTAATAACGCTATATTGGACCAGGTGGCCCCGGCCACGCGTGAAAAGCTGGCCTTCAATTTGAAGCGCAATCTGGCCGGCCAGCCCACCGAAGAACTGCGGAAGCGGGTCCTGGAAGACTGAGAGGTAGCAGCCTGCTCTGTCATCCAGGGAATTTGTGGGGGAAAGGCACAAAAACCGGAAGGTGGCGCTGAAAATGCCTGCCTCCGGATGAGCCAAACTGCTTGACCGTCCCTCGTGAACCGGGCTTACTGGAAGTATTGAAGACGGCTGTCCAACTTCTTTTCTCTCCACCTGTCCGTTCCTTGACGGCCCGCCAAAAGTTCCCCCCGTTTTTCTGCATGAATGTCACCTCTCTCCGGTCTCAGGCTCTCTGGCTTATGCTGGCCATCGGCTTTTGCCTTGCACCCCTGGCCCAGGCTTTTGATACCGTGGTGTTGGATGCCGGCCATGGCGACCATGACCGCGGTGCCTCCATCGGTTATGTTTATGAAAAGCACCTGGCGCTGGATACCGCCCGGCGCGTGGAGCAACTGCTCAGGAAAGAAGGCATCAAAGTCATCATGACCCGCAGCCGGGATGTTTTCATCCCGCTGCAGGACCGGTCTGCCGCAGGGAACCGCTACGGCAACGCCATCTTTGTCAGCGTGCATTATAATTACAGCCGTGGCGGCAGCGGAGCCGGTGTGGAGACCTTTTATCATTTCTCCAAAGGCTACACCCTGGCGGCCTACATTCAGGCCTATCTGGTGCAGCGGACCAGCATGACCAACCGGGGGGTCAAACATGCCAGTTTCCATGTCATCCGCAAAACGGAACGCAATCCGGCCGTCCTGGTGGAGTGCGGATTTGTCAGCAACCCGACCGAACGCGCCCGCATGATGACCGGAGAGTTTCGGGCTAAAATTGCCGAGGGAATCGCCCAGGGCATCGTGGCCTACAAACGCGCTAAATGATCCAATGCCATGCTGGTGACATGCCGCCAGATGCAGGAGATGGAGGAGCGCGCCTTCGCCAATGGAGTGCGCGCAGAAGCTCTGATGGACGCTGCAGGCATGGGCATCGCCGAGGTGGTGCGGCAGTTTTTCCCAACACCAGGCACGCTGGTCCTCTACCTTGGTACTGGCAACAATGCAGGAGATGCACTGGTGGCAGCGCGGGAGATGGAAAAAGCCGGCTGGCACGTCCAGGCCCGGCTGGCAGCTGAGGTGGCCAAATTTAAACCCTTGCCGCTTAAACACTGGAAGTCGCTCAAGGGAGTCAGGAAACTCAATTACGCCCCGGCTTCGTTCCGCAAAGGACCACGGGTCCTGCTGGACGGGCTGCTTGGTATCGGCAGCCAGGGGCCATTGCGCCCGCCGGTTCAGGCTCTGGCCGCTGAGATGAATTCCCTGCGGCGCAGCCATGGTGCTTTCACTTTTGCCATGGATATCCCCTCAGGTCTGGACGGGGATGCCGGGGTGCCGGAGAAGGACTGCGTCATTGCCGATGTCACCGCGACTGTGGCCGTGGCCAAACAGGGGCTTTTGGCCGATCTGGCCGTCAACCATGTGGGCAGGCTGGCGCTGGTACCATTGCCTGGCTTGGAGAGTTTCAGCCCGGAGAATGCGGACCGGTCCGACTTGGTCACGCCTTCCCTCTTACGCAGCTTTGTGCCACGGCGTAATTTTGATTTTCACAAAGGCCAGGCCGGACGCATCGGCATCCTTGCCGGGTCACGGGGCTTTTATGGTGCCGCTGAACTGGCCTGCCGGGGTGCCCTGCGTGCCGGGGCAGGACTGGTCACCCTGCTGGTCAAAGCGGAGGCTTATGACATCCTGGTGCGCCGGGTGCCGGCTGAAGTCATGGTCAAGATGGTGAAGGATTATCGCGAGACTCTGGAAATGCGTTTTGATGCCCTGGGAATCGGCCCCGGCCTGGGTTTTGACCATGAAGAAGAATGCCAGGCAGTACTGCAAAAGGCATCAGCACCCACTGTCGTGGACGCGGATGCCATTACTATGCTGGCCAGGAGGCCCGACCTGCTGCAGACCGCCTCCTCACAACGTCTGCTAACCCCGCATCCAGGGGAAATGTCCCGGCTCATGCCGGACGGGGGCATCCTGTGCCGCTGCGATCAGGCGGAAACTTGGGCGGCCAGCCATCCACGTCACACGCTGTTGCTAAAAGGTTCCCGGACGGTCATCGCCACGCATGGTCAGGATACACTTTTCAATACCACCGGACATCCTGGCATGGCCACGGGCGGCATGGGAGATGTTCTCACGGGTGTCTGTTCCGCGCTCATTGGCCAAGGAATTCCGCTTCATCGTGCTGCCGCATTTGGAGCCTGGCTGTGCGGACGTGCTGCGGAACTGCATGCCGTGTCAAACGCTCCTGAAAGCAATCTGCCCGGGGACGTGGTGGATCATTTGGGCGGGGCTTGGAATGGCCTGCCTGAAAGTTATTAATAACTGCAGCGGTCGCATTGCACTTCCCTTGGCGGGATGGACCTGCTAGCACAACAACAGCTATGCGCGCTCTTCAGCTCACCCGTCCCCGGCATTTTGAATGGATCCCTTTATCCGAAGCGGTTGCCCCCAAGCCGGGTGAAGCCCTGGTGGCCATCCGTGCCATCGGCATCTGCGGCACAGACATCAGTGGTTATCTGGGCAAGATGCCGTTCATCGAGTTTCCACGCATCCTGGGCCATGAGCTGGGGGTGGAGGTCCTGGCCGTAGGGGAGCAGGTCACGCATTTGAAACCGGGCGACCGCTGCTCGGTGGAGCCTTATTTGAACTGCGGCCATTGCCATGCCTGCAAAAAAGGGCTAACCAACTGTTGCGAATCGCTCAGCGTGCTGGGCGTGCATTGCGACGGCGGCATGCGGGAGCGCATGGTTCTGCCTGCCCACAAACTGCATCCCTGCAATGCGCTGGAATTCGGGCAGCTTGCTTTGGTCGAGACGCTCGCCATCGGCTGCCATGCGGTGAACCGTGCAGCCCTTTCCGAAGAGGATGATGTGCTGATCATCGGTGCAGGTCCCATCGGACTGACCGTGCTGGAGTTTGCCCGGCTCGCCACTCGCCGCATCACCGTGCTGGAACTGAGCGCCAACCGTCGCGCCTTTGTGCAGCAGTATTACCCTGGCATTTCAGTGGTGGCATCCTTGCCGGATGAACCGATGGCCCAGGTCGTCTTTGATGCCACTGGCAACGCTCACTCCATGGCCCAGGCTTTGCGTCTGGCCCGGTTCACCGGTCGCATTGTTTATGTGGGCATTACCAAGGAACCCGTCCTCCTGGATGATCCCCTGCTGCATCGCCGGGAGCTCACCCTGCTGGCCAGCCGCAATGCCGTCAGTTCAGATTTTCCCCGAATCCTTGATCTGATGCACAGCGGGAGGATTGATACCCTCCCTTGGATCAGCCATGCTCGCCCCTGGGAGGAATTGCCTGCCCTGTTGGAGGATCTCACACGGCCGGATGTAAATGCCATTAAGGCTGTCGCTTTACTTTCTAAAGATTGACGTACTTGTTGTTTTTATGCAAAATGAAGAGTTAAGACCCTGTATTAACCTCAGGACTTAACCGCACTGATTATGATGAAAACCTTTGTGCTGAACGGATTGATCTTTTTCACGGCTTTGACATCTTGGGCTCAAAGCCCCTACTCCATTGATTTGATGGGGACGAGCAAACAATATTTGCACCATAACAACGTCTGGAAAGAGGGCACCGATTGCGTCAACGTCAAAGTGACCAGTGAAGTGCCTTTGAAGAAGTCGGACATCGTGATCAAGGCCTACTTCTATTCAGCCGAAGGGAAGGTGCAGTATGTCGCTGAAAAACCATCTGCCTCCTTCACCAAATACACGATGGAGACGGTCCCGGATGTATTGGAGAAGGGTAAAAAGCATGAGTTTTTCTTCGCCATTCCAGAACGGTATTCCAAAGGCAGCAGCAAGTGGAAGCGCGCAGTAGTGGTCTTTGGTGACAAATCGAAGGTTGCGGCGAGGGTTTACCCCAAGGATGACATCACCAAGTTTGAGTTCGCGGAAAAGTCCCGGATGAAACAATGAGCGAATGACGGGCCCGCCATAATCCCACCGTAGGATGGTGTTTTTCTCCTCGCATCTCTCCTCATCCCGGCCATAAGCTCCGCGCGTGGAAGACAAGGATTACAAGGTCAAACTGGAAATTTTCGAGGGTCCCCTCGACCTGCTGCTGTACCTCATCAAAAAGGATGAGATTGATATTTACGATGTCTCCATCGGACGCATCACAAAACAATATCTGGATTACATCAACACCTTCAAGATGCTGAACATCGAGGTGGCCAGCGAGTTCATCGTCATGGCGGCCAACCTGATGTACATCAAGAGCCGCGAACTCCTGCCCCAGATACAGCAGCCGCCGGAGGAGGATGCGGATGAAGAAGATCCGCGTTGGGAACTCATCCGTCAGCTTGTGGAATACAAAAAGTTCAAGGATGTGGCCAGCTTCCTGGGCACACAGGAGGTGAAAGCGGACGAGTTTTTTGCCACCACCCCAGAGCTGCCGGACCTGAGCGCCCCTGCCCCGGATGTGGTCGGTCAGGTGGGCATCTTTGACCTCATCCGCGCTTTTCAAAAAGTGCTGAAGCGCTTCGAGAACACCACGGACATCCGCGAGATCGTCAGTGACCGGTACAGCGTGGCGGACAAAATCGAGCACCTGCTTGAGGCCATCCCGATGGGCGGCCGGGTGCGCTTTGACTCCCTTTTCAGCACCGCCGCCAGCCGGGTGGAGGTTATCGTCACCTTCCTCGCCATGCTGGAGCTGATGAAGCTGAACCACCTGATGGTGGAGCAGGAGCAGATGCTGGGTGACATCGTGGTCATCCGGCCGATGAAATAAACAAGGTTATTTAATATGCTGCCCTTTCTAACTGCATATACCAAGTTCCAAAAAGGTTGTCTGAAACCAGGGACTTTTGGCGATGTCGCCATGACCCAGGGACAGGGTTTTGGCTCCATCAGCCCGCAGGGTTGCCCCATCGGTCTGCCGCATGGATGGGGTTTGGCGTGGCGTGGCCGGTGCGGCTACTCCTTCGGAGTAGGCGGCAGATTGGAAACATCGTGATCTTTGACCGGAGGTCTGGCTCGTCCAGACTCGCCGACGCTTGGGCTATTGATGGATAGCCCTACGGGCTGAGGGAACCTGGCAAGCTCAGCGGCATTTCGGACACTCTTTTTGGAAACCAAGTCTATACCGTTTTCAAAAAAAGATGTCCGAAACTCGGGCCTTTCCGGCAAATGCGGCCATGAGCAAAGGGCAGGGTTTTGGCTCCATCAGCCCGCAGGGCTGCCCCATGGTAGCCGGAGTGTCAGGCGAGCCTTGGCGAGCCAGACCTCCGGTAGGGAAAACGAAGGACTCTCGCTGAAGATCAACCCGCCAGGGTTGCCCCATCATGTCGCGGCCTCGACAGACCCGCTCAGGGCTTACGTCTGACCTGCCGGGCCCCTGAAGCGGACTTCCAATAAGTCAGTCCCTCTTCAAAACAGGTTCCGGTCAGCTCCTCCACCTTTGCTGCCACATATCCCTTCGCATCTTCCACGCCCTGGTTATAAGCAAAGGGGCTGATCTCTTTGAGAATATACTCCAGCAGGTGCCCGGCCTGGATGTCTCCCAGTTCGCAGTCCAGCTCTTTGGAGGCATAACGCTGGAGGGAACCGATGATCTCCGTCTTCTGGGCTTTGGTGAGGGTTGGGTTCATGGGGTGGTCGGCATCATGTTATGTATTGGGGCGGTACAGAGAGCTGGGGTTCAATACAAAATTGGCTCCATGCCAACACTAGGTTTCCTGTTTCATTCCGCTCTACGATGATTCCAGACTGACATGCACATTGGAAAAATCCTCTCGTCGGAGGTCTTCCTGATGGATGCTGAAAGTCACGGTGCCAGCATCCCAAAAACAGAAACCGACGTTGGCATCCCAGCCCAATTTCAGCAATGGCACCCACTCTTTCGCCTGGCCCCGCATATCCTTGGCGGCCAGTTCTTGCGGCGATTCATGTTGGGTGAATGTGTATCCGTTGATGTGATGCTCGGCACGCACAATGAAAGCCTCCCATTTCTCGTAAGTGAGATCGTCTGCGATTTCCTCGGACGGAGAGTGCGGACATGAGATGAAACGCCCAAACTTTATTCGATGAGCCTTTTCCGTGTAGTCATCTTCAGGACTTAACATTTCGTCGGCACCTGCGTGACGGACGGTGGTTAACTCCTGAAAATCACCTCTGTTGTAAAGAACCTTGCCGTTTAGTGCTTCAGTATCATCCAGGAAAAACGAGAGCAAACCGGACCGTGGTAAAAAGCTGTTTAAAGGAGCAATTTCCTCTAGATTAAGCTGAGCCAAGAAAATCCAATAAAATCCATCCGTTTTCGGAAAGTATGAAGGATCCGGCAGATCAGGAAAGCCTCCCAAACGCGAACTAGCCTTTTGCGAATAATCATCTGGCGAAGAGGATTCAAGGGCTATAGCTTCCCGGCTGCATTTCACGATGGCCTCACTCATATCCGCAAGTTGCGCTTCCTGAATAGCCGCCAGGAATGGCTGGTACATCTGGCTGCCAGGAGCCACCAAAAGTCTCATGTCCTTCAGCTCAACCTGTGGAGGCTTTACACTGTGTGTATAAGACCAGTCCATGTACATCGCACGTTTTGAGGCTTCGATGGAGATGCTGAGATTTTCCACCTTGGACAGATCTTCAGGGAGGGTAACAAACGGATTGTTCTCCAAAGACAGCGAACGAAGGTTAGGCATCCTACAGATGCAATCTGGCAGGGTGGTCAGCTTGTTGAAATCCAAAGATAGGCATTCGAGATTTGACAGATTCCCAATGTCATTCGGGAGACTTTTCAGATGGTTGACGTCTATAGACAAAAAATCCAGTTTTTCTAACTTTGTAATCGCTTCAGGCAGCATCTCAAGTTCGTTGTAGGAAAGAACAAGTGTCTTAAGCTGGCTCAATCGGCCAATTGATTCTGGCATTTGCCGCAGCTTGTTTTGAGACAGTCCGAGACACTGAAGCTCAACCAAATCGCCTATCTCCTCCGCCACATGGGTGAGGGAATTATTTCCCATAAACAGAGAGCGCAAATAGCGGAGCTTGAAAAGACTTTGAGGGAAATCTGAAATATTGCAGGCCTGAAGATAGACTGCTTGAAGGTTTTTTAAGCTGCCTAATCTTGGCAGGAGCTGACTGACATCTGAAAACGAAATAGAAATTGATTGAAGATTTTCCAATTCAGCGATCCGCGCCACGTCGGCAGCATTCTCAAGCCGATAAGCCCTAAAACGAAACACCTCTTCCGGATCGCGGAGTGCGAGGTTGAGGTCATCGAACTCTGGAAGTTGTTTGAGTTCTTCTTCGGTAAACAATGGCATGCTTTTTCAACACGTATCAGGTGTTGGTTTGTCAGCAAGCCAAACCATGGGGACGTTCAAGCGTTTCTGCGCGCCGCGACGTCGACTGTAAACCTGGACTGGAATAACCCCGCAGCAAACCGTCAGACGACACTTTGTGACGATAGCTTAACAGGCGAGTTGGCGAGTTAACAACTCACTCCACATCCAGCTCCGGCTTGAAATCAGCCGCGTGATACGAGCTGCGGACCAAAGGCGCGCTGGCGACGTGGCGGAAGCCTTTTTTGCGGGCGATCTCCTTGTAATTTTCGAAGGTGTCCGGGTGGACGTATTCGATGACGGGGAGATGCTGGGCGGAGGGGCGCAGGTATTGGCCGAGGGTGAGGACGGTGACGTCGTGCTCCAGGAGGTCGTCCATGGCCTGGAAGAGCTCCACTTCCGTTTCACCGAGGCCGAGCATGAGGCCGCTTTTGGTGGCGCACTTGGTGCCCAGCTCCAGGGAGATCTGCTTGGCGCGTTTCAGCACCTTCAGGCTGCGATGATACTGGGCGCGGCTGCGGACGAGGGGGGTGAGGCGCTCGACGGTTTCCAGGTTGTGATTGAAGATGTGCGGCCGGGCTCTCATGACCACGTCCAGGGAGTCTTCCTTCTCATTGAAATCGGGCACCAGAATCTCGATGGTGATGTGGGGAACAGCCTCGCGGACGGCCTCAATGGTGCGGGCGAAGTGCTCGGCACCACCGTCTTTGACGTCATCGCGCGCCACGGCGGTGATGACGACATGGTTCAAACCGAGGCGCTTCGTGGCAGCGGCCACACGCTGAGGTTCATCGGCCTCCAGGGCAAAGGGTTTGGCGGTTTTGACGGCGCAAAAGCCGCAGGCACGGGTGCAGCGGTCCCCGGCAATCATGAAGGTGGCCGTGCCCTGGCTCCAGCATTCCCAGCGGTTCGGGCACTGGGCCTCTTCGCAGACGGTGTGCAGTTTCAGGTCCGAAATAAGGGACTTCGTACTCCAGAAAACGGGGTCGCGGGGCAGCTTCACACGGATCCAGTCGGGCTTCTTTTCCGTGTGCAGAGCGGGGTCAATTTTGCAGGCCATGTCGAGGACATACGAATGCCCCGGATCGGGCAGTTGGCAAATGGTGAATGAAGGGCAGCCCTGGCAGTTTTTTAGCTCCAGGCTGGCTTTTCAGCCTCAAAACGCACCCTTTCCTGGGTCATGGGATGCGTGAAGGCGACCTGCCAGGCATGCAGGCAGAGCGGGGCGGCTGCAGTATCCAGGGTCTGCGTATCGCCCACGGTCTGGCCGGGGAGATACACCGGATCTCCCACAATCGGGAAACCGAGCTGCCAGAGATGGATGCGGATCTGGTTGGTGCGGCCGGTGATGGGCCGGGCCTCCACCAGGGCAGTGCCGTCTTCATTTCGGAGGATGACTTTAAACTCCGTGCGGGCCTCGCGCCCGTTCTCCTCGTCCACCTCCCGGCTGCCCATGGCACCTGGCACATCACTGATCGGTGCATCTGAGAAAAAAGAGTCTTCAGGAGGATGGCCCTGCACCTTGGCCAGATACACCTTTTCCACCTCGCCACGGGCAAACTGGCCCTGCACCAGCCCGGCAAAGTGCCGCGTCCGTGCCACCACCAAAAGCCCGGTGGTATTCGCATCCAGACGATGGCAGGCCCGGGGCTTCTGCGGCAGATAGACCTCCTGCAGGATGTATTGCAGGGTGTTCCGGTTAAATCTCCCGCCCGCATGCATGGGCAGCGGGGCGGGTTTGACGAGAACGACCACAGCTTCATCCTCATGCAGAAGACGGATGTCCGCATTCACATCCGGCTCAACATTTCCCGGCAGCAGCCGCAGGTAGCGCTCCCCTGCCCTGACGATCAGATCTGGGGCCACAGGCTTCTCGTCCTGGTTCAAAATGCGCTGGTCTGCGAACCGCGAGAGCAGTTCTTCCTGCGGCACATGCGGCAGGATGCTGGTCAACGTGTCCAGAAGGGTCATGCCATCGCAAGCTCTAGGCACATTCAGCGGCTGCTGATGGTCATACGGCGCGCTGCCAGGCAGCGGCGTGCACACCGCGCGGATGGCCTCATGCCGGGCGGCGATGTTTTCCGCCATCTTCTGCTCCGTGGTCTTGTAGCAATAGACGCAGGATACATGCTCCACAAAACGCTCGTCTTTTTGATCTTCCTCCGTCAGGGGCGACTGGCAGACATAGCACTGGGTGGATTCCGTCTCGCTCAGCGCCGGGTCCACGCCCACCCGCTGGTCAAAGACAAAACACTCGCCGTCGTAGTGGGCACCGCCCACTTCCTCGAAGTACTTCAGAATACCGCCCTCAAGCTGCCACACCTTTTCAAAACCTTCCCGCTCCATGAATGGAGCCGCCTTTTCACAGCGGATGCCGCCAGTGCAAAAGGTAACGATAGGCTGCTGCTTCATGGCCTCCGGCAGGCGGCGCACGGCCTCCGGGAAATCCCGAAAGTTGTTTACACCGATGACATGAGCCCCTTTGAAGGTTCCCAGCTTCACCTCATAATCATTACGCGTGTCCAGCAGCGTCACCGGGCGGCCTTCATCCAGCCACTGTTTCAAAGTCCGTGCTTCCATCCGGGGCGAGGTGTATTTCGCCGGCTCGATCCCCTCCACGCCAAAGGCGATGATCTCTTTTTTAATCCGCACCAGCATGCGCCGGAAAGGCTGCTCCGCACTCTCGCTGACCTTGGGCGTCAGGCCTTCCAGACCAGGGACGTTGCGCAGCTCGGCCACCAGCAGGTCCACATTCTCCTTCACCCCGGCGATGAACAGATTGATGCCTTCCGTGCTTAGCAAAATGGTCCCTTTCAGGCCCCAGTCCTTGCACTGGCTCACCAGCCGCTCGCGCAGATCCTTCAGGTCGCTGAGAGAAGCAAATTGATAGGCGGCAATGTTGGTAATGGCGGCTGGGGCTGGAGCGGTCTGGGGCATGGTCTTTCAGGCAAGGCAGTGAACCGGTGACTTTATTCACTTTTCAAGGGCCTGCACATGGAATCCTGAAGCACCTGCCCAAGGCACAAAATCAGCTGCGATTATGCCACGCCATGAGCACGCAGGGATTCCGTGTGAAACGAATACCCTGGATGACTCCTTTTTACAGGGACGATGCCATCCGGCAGCGTCTGATCGAATTTCTGGGTGGTGAAACGCTGGACCAGGTGACGGCTGCTTACGTCACCCACTCGGACCGCAGCCAGTTTCGCCGTGACCAGCTCATGCCGCCAAAGGAGCTGGACTGGTTTTTGGAGAGGGATCTGGACATTGCCCGCTCGCTGGCGGATTCAGAATCCCTCATTTTCCATCTCGACATTGAGTATGTGAATTTTGACTCTCCGGCAGAAGCGCACCTGGACCCCGAGCGCACTTTTGAAATTCAGGAACCTGTGGTGCGTGTAATCGAATGCCTGCTATTGCACTGGGGCATCCGCCCGCTGCACATCCTGACCGGCCAGGGGCATCATTTTGTCTGGCGCGTGGGCAGGCATACGGCCCTGGCCAAACGTCTTGTCCTGCTGGAGCCCGCCCCGGAGCTGCGCCAGGAATGCATGGAGAAGGTGCCGCCCGAGTTCTCCCATCTCATTGACGCGACGGCCCAGAGCTCCTTCTCCGCGCAATCGCTGATCATGGAATACGTCGCACACCGCATCAAGGAGGACGCCGCACCACTCATGGAAATCCCGGTGGAAATTACGGCCGTCCATGTCGGCCCCAGCCGGTCTGGCCGCCGTGAAATCGTCTCTGTGGATATCTCTGAGTATGGGGATCCACTGTATTCGCGGATGGTCCGCCAGCCCTTCACTTATTACCTGAAACCCTGGATGCAGGGACTGGCGGACGACCCAGCGGTGAGAGGCCAAATCCCGCTCATCCGTGTCGTCCCCCTGCATGAAATGGATGTCCGTCTTGCCCTGAAGGTTCGTCAGGAGGAGGCGGAGGTGCGCGACCTGGCCCGCCGTGCCTGCGTGCGCATCCCGGAACAGACCCACGGCACCGCCAAGCTGGTGGAAGAATACCTCACTTCTCCGCTGCGGCGTTTTCACCAGTTCTTCTATTCAGACCATCACGACCCCGTCGAACGCTGGCCACAAACTTATCATCAGACGCCCTCGCATCTCCTGCCCCCATGCATCCGGGTGCTGCTGGATGACCCCAATGACCGGCTGTTGAAACCGGCGGGCATGCAGCTTGTCACTCGCAGCCTGCTGGCCAAAGGCTGGCATCCGCGCCACATCGCCGGCCTGATACGCTCCAAATTCGAGAACCCGGACTACGGCTGGGGACTGGACTGGGGCGATTACAATGCTGCCGTGAGGGCTGATTTTTACACCCGCATCTTTGCCGGACTGCGTGCCACCGGCCTGGATGAACTGGTGGATTTCAACTGTGTCTCCACCCAGGAAAAAGGTTTCTGCCACTATCCCTGCGATGCCGGGAACTGCCTGGCCCCGTTACGTCAAACCCTCCTCACCCACCCCATGTTATGAACCAATGGCCCATCGGACTTTCCACCGGCTGCTTTTATCATCGCAGCATCTTTGACGTGCTGGGTGACATCCACGCCAGCGGCTTCCGGCAGATTGAAATCTGCTCCTACCCCAAACACCTGGACTATCACCAAAAAGACCAGGTGCGCGAGGCTGGCGAAATGATGCGGAACCTGGGACTCCACCCCTTTTCCTTTCATGCTCCCTTTGCTGATCATATAGACATCACCTCCCTCGATGAATCCACCCGTCGGGGTGCCGTGCAGGAACTGATTGTCGCCTGTGAAGCCGCCGCCGCCATGGGAGCACGTCACATTGTCCTGCATCCGGGTCCTGAGCGGGAAGGCCGGCCGCCTGAGGAGGAATTCCTGCGGCACATGAACTATGCGGCCGAGTCACTCAACATCGTCGCCCGCCGCTGCTGTGAGCTGGATGTGCACCTGCTGCTGGAGAACATGCTTCCACACCTTTTGTTCGGCCACACCAGTGACATGCTTTACCTCTTGGGACAGATCCGCGAATGCAATGTCGGCACCTGCCTGGATACCGGCCATGCCAGCCTGGCCGGGGAAATCGGAACCGTGATCCACAAGCTTTCCGGCCACCTGAAAATGCTCCATGCAAACGACAACCACGGTAATTCCGATGCCCACCTGAATCCCGGTGATGGCCGCATAGACTGGGGCTGGCTGCTTTCTGAATTAAAGCACCACCATTTCAAAGGCTCACTCATTCTGGAGCTTGCAGGCTACCCCGGTGAGACCACCCACGATACGTTACATCGCGCACGCCGTGCTTTTGATTATCTGGTGGCCGTCAATCAAAATGGCTGATTGTCAAAAAGAGGGCCGGACCCCTTGCAGGATCCGGCCCTTGTTCAATGATTTGTTAGGCTTACATAACCTTGTGATGAACGGCGCAGGCCGCGTGGCAAAGCTTGCGCATGCCAAGTTCCAGGCGGGTTTTGACAGTGCCCAGGGGCAGGCTCATGTGAACGGCAATCTGGCGCTGGCTCATGCCATGCAGGTGGGCCAGGATGACCACTTCCTTCTGCGGCACAGGAAGCTGCTGAAGAAGCTGGTTCAGATAGTTGCTGATGTCCTGGCGCTCAATGTCATGCTCAGCGCTTTCGATCTCATAGGCATTGGAAGGCTTGGAAGCCTTCTCCAGCCGGTCAGTCGCAAGCTGGTAGGCGTGGCGCTGACGCAGACGGTCAATCGCACGGCGGCGGGCCAAAGTGATTAGCCAGCCAGCTGCTTTGCCTTTGGCGGCCGAGTAGTTGGACGCATGCGTCCAGATCTGGATGAAAACTTCCTGCAGCACATCATCAGCTTCCGTTTCATCATGAATCACAGAGATGATGATGGACTTCAGGATGGAGTGATAACGCTGGTGAAGAATCCACAAAGCGTTAGGTTCTTTGGCTGCCAGGCAGGCCATCAGGGCTTCGTCATCTTTTTCGGCAAAGGAGGATGTTGGGGCAATGTTCATGGGGAAGTCGCAATGAAGTTTGTGTGCCGCTCAATGAGCAGGTTCCCCTCCTACCAGTGCACACCCCATGCCCCGCTCCTTCCGGCGACTCTTTTCGTTGATTATCAACGAATTAATTAAAACGTGGCGGCATGCAAATTTGCACAGATTGACGAAATGCAAGACCGGCACCTTGCAGCTTGCGAAAATCCTATCGTTTCTTTGCCTGTTGATGGCTGTCTATATTTTCAACAAGCGCACCGGCCTTCCGGGAGACGAATTCATATAAATCCCATTCATATGAACATGATCAATCTTGCAACCATGGACCGTCTTCGGGAGGCTGACCAGCTCTCGGACAAACTCGCCGACCGGGCTATCACCACCCGGGTACATGATGAAGCAGACATGCAGAGGTTTCTGTTTCTCACCAAACCCAAAGGCCATTACATCGTGCAGGTCAATGAGAGCGCTTATCCGGAGGCCGTCTCTTTGATCCAGGAACTGCAGGAGGCCAATGACCCCATCTGCGACCACATTTTTTCCTGTCCGGAATGCGGCTCGCTGGCGGTGGAATACCCGCAATTTACCCGCAAATTTCTGATCACCCCGCTGCTGATTGAGTGGGCGGCCAGCCTGGGACTTTACCAGAAGAAATTCTATTGCCGCAAGTGCCATGCCATGTGGCTGCCGGCACCCGCCTCTGCATCGCCTAAAATCAGGCCTTCGCCAGAAATCCTGGTGTCTCCACCAGACTGAATCATCCATTAATTCTTCACATGGCCCAGTTTCCCAAAGAACAAGATGAAGAAGGCGGCTTTCAACGGCAGGAGGACGCGTTCCGGCATTTTGTCACCTCCGGAGAAGGCGGTGAGTTTCCTGCGGAAGCCGGACGCTATCATCTCTACATCTCTCTGGCCTGCCCTTGGGCTCACCGGACGCTGATCGTCCGTCATCTGCTTGGGCTGGAGGATGTGATCACGGTCACCGTTGCTGATCCTGTTCGTGATGAACGTGGCTGGGCCTTTCGTGAAGGAGAAGGGCACTCCGGGGATGAGGTCAACGGCTTTCAGTTCCTTGCCCAGGCTTATCAAGCCAGCGACCGGGACTTTTCAGGGCGCGTCACTGTTCCGGTTCTTTGGGACCGTCACAAGAAGACCATCGTCAACAATTCGGAGGACGATATCTGCCAGATGTTCGCCCAGGCCTTCCGGCAATTCCACACCCGTGAATGCGATCTGTTTCCTGCTGCCTTGCAGGACCGCCAAACTGCTCTCAGCACCTTCATTTATGAGAAGGTTAACAACGGTGTTTACAAGGCCGGCTTTGCAACCACGCAGATCGGTTATGCCAAAGCCGCCGGTGAGGTTTTCAACGCCCTGGATGAACTGGAGAACCGGCTATCCAATCGACGCTTTTTGTTAGGCGATACCTTTGTCGAAACAGACTGGCGGCTGTTTTGCACCCTCATCCGCTTTGATGCCGTTTATCATGGCCATTTCAAATGCAACCTCCGGCAGATTCGTGACTACGGGCACCTGTCCACTTATCTCCGCCGTCTGTACCATCAGCCAGGCATTGCTGAGACCGTCAGCTTTGACCACATCAAGCGGCATTATTACATGACCCATGAAGACATCAATCCCACCCGGATTGTGCCGGTGGGGCCTGACCTTTCCTGGTTGGAAAAACCGGTGCTTTAAGGTTCCTTTGCAGAACCCCTGGAGGCAGATTTGGGAGTGGGCTTGCCGGAGTTTGCAGCCGATGTGTCCTTGCTTTTCACTTTGAGTTCTGCCAGTTCCTCCATCAAGGGAAATTGGACCATTACACAGCCGCCGCCGCTTGGACGGGAACGGTTGCCGATGGTCAGGGTGGCATGGATGCGGTCGGCAATGCGTTTTGCCGCTGCCAGACCCACTCCAAGGGCTGCGGAAGGCGGCTCATTTCCAGGTCTCATGTATGGCTGGAATTTACGCCGCAGATAGTCTTCTGAAAAACCGGGGCCGTCATCTTCCACCCGCATGACAATCCGCTGCATCTCCTCATAAATTTTCACCTCGATACGGCCCGTCTGAGGGGTGAAGCAGACCGCATTGGAGAGGACGGCATCCACGATCTGGTGGATGGCAAAAGGCAGTGCCACAGGCACGGCGAGCGGCAGGGCGGGCGCGGACAGCACCAACTCCACCAGCTTGCGCTTGGCCGTGACATACCACTTCCCGGCCATAGACTTCAGATCATCTGTCGTCAGTCCCGAGGTGACTTCTGAGCCGCTTTCATAATCTCCAGTCTGCTGGTGCAAAAAGTCTTCGATGGAGGCCAGCATGCGCTCCGTATCCTTGGAGGCCTCCTTGCTCAGGGCGATCCGGGTTTCCGGCGCTTTGGCATCCGAGAGATCCTGAATTTTGGAGAGAAACAGGTAAATGCGCTGCAACGGCTTGTGCCACTCATTGGCGATGATATGAAGTGTCCGCTGGCGCTCCTCCACCTGCCGGAGATGGCGGAGCTGGCTGCGGTGCAGGTCCACATGGGTACGAACCCGGGCCAGGAGTTCCGCCTTGTTAAAAGGTTTCGGTACATAGTCAATGCCGCCTTTGGCAAAGGCCTTCATGATGGACTGGTGCTCTGTGTCTGCTGACAGGAAAACGATAGGGATGTTTTGGGTCTCCGGATTTTCCTTGATCTGCTCACACACCTGGAAACCGTCCATTTCAGGCATCACTACATCAAGCAAGATCAGATCCGGACGCCTGGCTTTCAGTGATTTTAATGCCTCCCGGCCACTCTCCGCTGTTGACACTTGGAAACCGTCAAAGGTGAGCACCTTTTTGACGATTTGCAGATTTCGCACCTGATCATCCACTACCAGGATCAGAGCCGGTTCCGTCGCGGTTTTGGAGGAGGGCGCTTCGGATGTTGCATTTTTGCTGCGGGTCGCTGTCTGGGGAGTGCTCACGATCTTGTTCTCCAGGGTTTTAGAAGCGGTTAAATCAGGAGGCTGTCTGCTTTTTAACATGGCATGCGGCTTTTTCAAGCGAGTGGAAGTGAGAAGTTCCGGGCATCTGATCCAAGGCGACAAACACCCCGGCTTATGGGTTATCGTGCATTTGGCCGGTCATGGATGTATAAGAGTTTGAAAGAGCGATTTACACCCCGTGCTGGGGAGCAAATTTGTCCCTGCCTGGCTTCACGCCCGCCCGGACTCCAGAATCTGGTTCACCGCATTTTGGATGCGGGCCCCATACACCGGATGGCGGACAAATTCTTCCCAGGTCAGCTCCAAACGCTCACACCATGTCAGGCTGCCATAGCTGCCTGGCAGGTTAAAGCGCTGGTCGGTTCCGATGAGGTCCGTGCACATCAGCACTGCCAGCAGGCAGGGGGTGTCGAAAAGGGCTCTTTGCAGCTTCACCAGCAGGTCACTGGACAGCGTTTCGGGCGGCTCCTCATTCCATCCGGCAAAAGCCAGCAGGTTTCGCAGATCCCCCGGCATTTCTGCCCCGGCAGTCTCCAGTCCCTCTCTCAGACGCGCATAGACGGCTGCGACGGGCGCGTGATCATGGTTTCCATAGGATACCAGACTCAGTTCCCGGAATGACGATTCGTTAAGCAGGCGGCCTTCGTCATCTTTTTCCAGCAGAGGGAAGGTCAGGTTCGGCATTTGCAGGTCATCCAGGGTTCGTCGCATGTAGTCAGGCATCATTCCCATCAGCTCCGCCATCAGCCCCATTTCCCCCGCAGCCTCCTGCATGACGGTGATCAGCTCACGCCCCTGGAGTTCGTTCATGGCTGCCGTTGTCTCCTCCTCATCCGGTCCGGGGACAAAGCGAGGGAGCCGCCCGTTTGTTTTCAGCAACGCCTCCTCCTCACTGAGGGTGGCAAACTCCGCGTGTTGCGAGCCGCCCTGCCATGGGAACATGTAGGCGCGGAAGTAGCCCCGCAGATGATCCAGCCGGCAGATGTGAAAAAATCTGGACTCGGAACGTAGCCGGCCGCGCAGCCAGGCAAAATTCTCGGACCGGTGATTCTCCCACCGGTAGGGTGGCAGCCCCCAGTTCTGGCCCCAGCGCTCAGAATCCTTGTTGGTATCAAAATACGAAACGGGCCGTGTGCCCATGCTCCACTCGGTATCGAATAGGTCGGGATGGCACCACACGTCCGCGCTGCTGCGAGAGACCCCAAAGGACATCTCCCCCATGAGTCGCACACCCTTGGCATCCGCATAGGCGCGCACCTCGCTCCATTGCCGCTGGGCCACCCACTGGATGTAGGCGAACGAACGTCTCAGCCGCTCCAGCCGCGCTCTCTCCGGATGCGCTGCAATCCAGGACTCCGCGCTCGCGACCTTATGATGCTCCGGCCGCCATTGCTCCCAGTGGGCATTGTTTTCATATTCATGCACCAAGGTGCGAAACAGGGTGAATCCCGGCAGCCAGTCTGACTCTTTTTGTTGGAACTGCTGAAACTCCCCGGCCAGCTCTGCCGGCATGTCTTCTGCGGCATCAAAATCAACGGCCGCCTCCATCAGGACCTGCAGTTTCAGGGCATGCACGGACAGGTGTTTTACGGCCCCTTCACGCAGCTGGATGAGCCAGGCATCTGAGGCCAGGCGTTGCAGAGTCTCTTGCTTCAGGCCGGGCACGCGGTCCGGTTCAAGCGTCAGCAAGGCGGGGGAAAGCGCCCGAGAACTGATGGGATTGTAGGGGCTGTGATCCCCGATCGTTTCATGGATGGGCAGGATTTGCAGCACTGCAAAATGGTGGTCTGCACAGAAGTCCAGGGTTTCCATCACAGCACGCGTATCGCCGATGCCCATGTCACCCGTACGGCGCATGGCAAACACAGGCACAAGCAGGCCGGCAAGTCTTTTGGGAAGTGGAGGGGGAGGTGGCATATTGTAAAACAATGCGGTTAAACGGAGTTCCAAAAACGGCGCTGGCGGTAAACAGCGGACATTTTGAATGTCCTCCGTTACCGCCAGGCTGGTATTGAGCAGAACAGGCCGGCTCAAAAGGAGGTTTACTTCTTCTGGGCTTCCTGAACCTGGTTCAGGTGGGCACGCAAGGTGGGCAGCATCTTGGCGGCCCAGGCTTTGACTTCCGCGTCCTCGGAGTCCTCGGCTGCGTCTTCAAACAGAGCAATGGACTCCTTATGATCATCTTCAAGCTGGGCCAGGAAGGCTTTGTCAAAGCCGTCACCTGTTGGCTCATTTTCCAGGTCCTTCATTTCTTCAGTGTCCTGAGGATCCGTCACGACCGAAATCATGACGCCTTTGGACTTGGCCAGAGCAGCAAGCTCGGTGTTGGCAGCGCCATGGTCAGCCACCATTTTTTCAGCGATGGCCCTGACGTCTTCACGTGCCGATTTCTTCACACCCAAAGCGGCGATTTGAGCCTCTCCCAGCCCCATTTGTGAGGCTGCCTTCACAAACTTTTCATCAGAGGCATTGAGGATGCTTTTGGGATCTGCGGAATGGCCGGGGGTGGCCATGATGGTGAGGCTGGCAAAGGCGCAGAGCAAGGCTGCGGCCAGAGCAGGAACGGAATAGTTTTTCATAATTATTTGATTGTTACAAGGTTGTTTAGCCTGCCCTCAGCGAGTCAGGCAGACACCCCTAATTCGCCACGCTCTGATTCAATGGACGTATGGGATTGCTGACATTCGCGTGCACGGAAATGAGGCAAAGCCAAATGCCCGCCGCCTTGCGAATCCATGGACGCATCTATGAAAAAGCCAACCCAATCCAACGATGAAGACCAGGACTCCCAGCTTGGGGGCACCGACCAGATCGAGCAGCTTGCTGCCGACATTGCCCATGAAGAAGACCACACCCAAGTGACTGACGAGGACCGCAAGAAGGCGGTGGAGCAGATGGTCGAAAGGTCCCCTGCCCCGCCACCGAAGATCAATCAAGACTGAGTCCCGGCCAGTCAGCCCCCAGCCTTCCCATGCTGACTTCCCCCCCCCACCTGCGAGTCATGACTTACAATGTTCATGGCTGCGTGGGCATGGATGCCCAGCAGGATGAAAAGCGTATCGCGGACGTTATCGCCACCTTCCAGCCGGATGTTGTGGCGCTGCAGGAACTGGATGTAGCGCGTTCGCGGAGCCGCGGGGTGGACCAGGCGCGCATCCTGGCGGACCGGCTGAAAATGAATTTCTACTTCCACCCGGCGCTGAGCCACCTGTCTGAGCATTATGGAGATGCCATTCTGAGCCGGCTGCCGATGACGCTGGTTAAAAAAGGCATTCTGCCGACCACCACATCGCGGCTTGCCTTTGAACCGCGGGGCGCACTGCTGGTCAGGCTGGAAGTGGACGGGCAGCCGGTCTTCCTGCTGAACACCCATCTTGGCCTTAGCTGGGATGAAAGGCTGGCCCAGACAGAAGCGCTGCTGGGTCCTGAATGGATGGGCAGACCTGGCGGCCAGGCCCGCTTCATCCTTTGCGGCGACCTCAATGCCATCCCCGGTTCTCTCGTTCATCGCACTTTCAAGAGCCGTCTCCAGGATGTGCAGTCCTGGACATTCCTGACGCGACCCCGTGCCACCTTTCCCTCCCGCATGCCCCTGGTCAGGCTGGACTATATTTTTATCAATGAAGGGCTGGCTGTGCAAGATGTGCAGGTGCCGAACAACATGCTGACCCGCAACGCCTCTGACCACCTCCCGCTGATTGCGGACCTTGTGCTGGCCTGATTTCACATCTGGGAGCGCAGCACGCCGGCCGCATGGCCGATGATTTTTTCACTGAGAGGCCGCTTGCGCCATGCAGCCCAGGTAATCTCCCTGGATTCCGCTTTGTCCCGCTCAAAGATGTCCAGGTGCTGCCAGGCAAAGCCATGATCCAGAACGTTCAGATTTGCCTCCTCGTTGAGGCACAGGGAACGGTCATCAAGATTGCAGGAGCCAACGGAAACCCATTGCTCATCCACAATGAAATACTTGCTGTGCAGCAACGCGGGCTGATATTCATAAAACTTTGCTCCAGACTTCATGAGCCCGCCCCAACGTGCGCGGCCCACATACCTGACCACCCGCTGGTCAATGCGCTCGCTCGGAGCTATGATTTCCACACTCACGCCGCGTGCGAGAGCCTTTTTCAGCAGGTTGATGACCAGCATGTCAGGCACAAAATACGGATTTACAATCCGGATGGAATGCCGCGCGGCGGCAATGGAAAGCAGGAACATCAGCCGGGCGCTGTCCGCACCTTCGCTGACCGAGCTTTTCAACATCTGGCACTTCTTGTCACCACAGGCTTTCAGCTCAGGAAAGTAAAGATCCCCGTGGAGCACCTGCGAGCGTGTTTGCATCCAGTTGTCCAGAAAGGCCTGCTGCATCTGCGCCACGACCGGCCCCTGGATCTCGTACTGGGTGTCCCGCCAGTGGTCAGGCCGGTCTGCATTTCCGTCCCAAAGGTCAGAGATGCCGGCTCCTCCTGTATAACCAATGCGTCCGTCAATGATCAGAAGCTTGCGGTGCGTGCGATGATTAAAGTGGGCCAGATTAAACCGGCGAAAAATCTCCAGTTCCACACCGCACTTGGCCATGCGTTTCACAAAGGCGCTGTCTATGCAGTTGCAGCCCATCGCATCCTGAAGGAAATGCACCTTCACTCCGGCACCGGCACGTTCGCAAAGGGCATCGGCAAAAGCCTTGGAAACCTCCCCTTTGGTGAAGACAAAACTCTCAAAGGTAATGCTGTGCTGAGCACTGCGGATGGAATCGAGCATGCAAGGGAAGAATTCCGCCCCATTTTCCAGCACGGTGATTTTGTTTCCGTCCACGAGCGGCGGCCCCATGAGCTGGCTCATCACCCGTTCGAACGCCGGATCGGCCACCGCGTAATCCGTGTCAATGTCATGGGTAATTCTCTTCTCCGTCTCTAAAAAATTCTTGCTGAAGATGACCGCCGCGCCTCCGCTGAGGATTGCCGTGGCGGCAAACCGCATCCATCCGTGGGCGGATTCGGCCTCATTCCCGGACTGCGAAAACGGCCATGCGGCCACGGCTTCATCCTTTAGAGTTTGCAGGGTAGGCGGGAGGCGCATAGACATTGAAGGTCAGTACAGATTCGTCAAAGTTGTTATAAAAGCGGTGCGGTGTACGTGCAGGAATGACGACAAACTCGCCTTTCTGCAGAGTTATTTTTTCGTCACCTATCTCCCCGCTCACCCGGCCCTCGATAACGAGCAGCACCTGGTCGCTTTCAGGGTGGTCCTCAGCCTCGACACCAGTATCCCGCCCCGGTTCCAGACGCATCATGGCCACCTGGGTCTGGTCCGTGGTATGGAGGGCTTCAAACCACTGCTGGAAGTTGGTGACGCTCTGCGGCTTCATATTTCCTGATTCGCGTTGAACCCGGGAAGTGCGCGTAAAAATAATTGAGGTTTCCCGATTGCAGAATGCACGCGCCGGACAATTCACCGCCGATTTCAATCATGTATGACACTCTCCCTGAATCCCGAACATTTGAAACGATACAAGCAGGTGGTCGCTTTGCTCATCAAGTATGGGCATGGGGATCTGGTCAAGAATGCCCCCATTGTGGATGATCCGCTGGAGTTTGCTCCGCCGCCTCCCGTGCCGCCAGGGGCTAAGGAACTGGCCAAGGACCTTGAAGCCCTGGGCCCCACGTTCATCAAACTCGGCCAGCTTCTTTCCACCCGCTCAGACTTCATTCCGCCTGCTTACATGGAGGGTCTGAGCATGCTTCAGGACCATATCAAACCGTTTCCTTATGAAAAGGTGGAGGCGATCGTTGCGGTTGAAATCGGTGCCCGTATTTCCAAGGCGTTCAAATCTTTTGATGAAACGCCCATGGCGGCAGCCTCCCTGGGCCAGGTGCACTACGCGGTCTTGCGGAGCGGGCAGGAAGTGGCCGTGAAGGTGCAACGTCCGGACGTCCGTGAGCATGTGGCCACGGACTTGGCCGCGCTGGCCGAGATCGCCGAGTTTTTAGACAAGCATACAGATGCCGGACGCCGGTTTGAATTTACCAAAATCGTCAACGAACTGCGCAAAGCCCTCCTGCGCGAGCTGGATTACCGCCTCGAAGCGCAGACCATGCGGATGATGCGGGAAAAGCTCTCTGAATTTACCCGTCTGGTCATCCCCGCGCCGATTGATGATTACTCCAGCGGCCGGGTGCTGACCATGGAGTATGTGGACGGGTCCAAGGTGACCAAACTCCATCCTCTGGGCCGGATGGAAATTGACGGTGCGGGCCTGGCGGAGGAAGTCTTCAAATCCTACCTCCATCAAATCCTGGTCATGGGCGTTTTCCATGCTGATCCGCATCCAGGCAATGTCTTCCTGACGGTGGACAACCGTGTGGCGCTGCTGGATTTTGGCATGGTCGCCCGCATCGGACCGGACATGCAGGACAGCCTGCTGAAGCTGCTCATTGCCATCAGCGATGGGCAGAGCGACCGCGCCGCGGCCGTGGCCCAGAGCATGGGAACAGAAAGAGACGGTTTTGACGAGGTGAAATTTCGCCGCGACATCGCAGAGATCATCAGTCAGCAGCAGGGGGCCACGGTGCAGGAGATGCAGGTGGGCAAGATCGTCATGCGCGTCACCCAGGTCGCAGCGGACACAGGCCTGAGCATGCCAGAGGAACTGACCATGCTGGGCAAGACGCTGCTGAATCTGGACCTTGTGGGCCGCACCCTAGATCCTGAATTTGACCCGAATGAATCCATCCGCCGGAATGCGGCCAAGCTCATGCAGGAAAAGACCTTCAAGAGCCTTTCCCCTGGCAATCTGATCAACTCGCTGCTGGATGCGAAAGAGCTCATTGAGAAGCTGCCGGGCCGGCTCAACCAGTTCCTGGAAGTGGTGGCCTCCAACAAGCTCAAAATCCACCTGGATACCATTGATGAAAAGGTCGTCATGACCGGTCTGCAAAAGGTGGCCAACCGCATCACGCTTGGCCTGATTCTCGCCTCCATGATCATGGGAGCCTCCCTGCTCATGCGGATTGAGACCAGTTTCCGCATCTTGGGTTATCCAGGCTTTGCGATGGTGCTTTTCTCCCTGGCATGCGGGGGTGGCCTGGCCCTGGCCTGGCAGATCATGCGCAGCGATTTCAGAACGAAGTAGGGGCCTTTTCTTTTGCTCATCTGCCTGTCCGGCCGCTGGCGGAAAGTTTCCGCCGGCTGCCTTTCAACCTTCGTTGCAGAAGTACGAGGACTGATGCCTCCTCCGGTTTCAGCCGTGAAAGGGAGCGGTCAATCTTCACCGCAATGCTTTTGGTTAGCGTGGCGATGGTCTGGCCTTCGAAATAGGAATCCAAAATGGCGGGATGGACATAGCACTTGCGGCACACCGCGGGTGTGTTGCCCAGCATTCTGGATACGGCTTCCACGGCTATGACCACGTTCTTTTTGGCCTCTTTTTCTGAGGTCACTTCCTCAAACTCGCGCAGGGCGATAGCGGCCAGCACCGTGCCGGCCCAGGTGCGATAATCCTTTGCCGTGAAGTCCTGACCGGTGATCTCCCGCAGATAGCGGTTCACATCCTCAGATCCCACATCCCGGGTCTGGCCGTCCTCATCCTGATAGCCAAACAGTTCCTGTCCAGGCAGGTCCTGGCAGTGTTTCACAATGCGGGCAAGCTGGCGGTCACGCAGGCTGATCTCATGCTCCTTGCCGCTTTTGCCACGGAACTGAAACCTGATTCCCTCCCGCGAAATTTTCACATGCTTGTTGTGCATCGTGGTCAGGCCGTAGGACTTGTTGGTGCGGGCATACTCATCATTGCCGACACGGATCAGTGTCGTCTCCAGCAGTTTCAGCACCGTGGCCAGCACCTTTACCCGTGGGAGGCCGGGCTTTTCCAGATCTTTTTTTATCTGGCGGCGGATCTTTGGCAATGCTCGGGCAAAATCCACCATGTGCTGAAACTTGTTTCCATCCCGGTGCTCACGCCACTTGGGATGATAGTGATACTGCTTCCTTCCGCGCGCGTCCCGGCCTGTGGCCTGCAAGTGGCCTTTTTCTGAGGGGCATATCCACACGTCCGTCCACGCTGGGGGGAGAACCAGGGCCCTGATGCGGCTCAGCACCCCCTCGTCGGTAATGCGTTTGCCACCGGCATCCAGATATACAAACGAGTCGCCCAATTTGCGGCGGGTCAGCCCCGGCCGACGGTCGGTGGTGTAGCTGAGGCCCGCCTCCCTGGCATCTGCCTTTTCTGCGGACAGCGCCTTTTGATCAGCCGTTGATGATTTCGCCTCCATTGGGATGCAGCACCTGTCCGGTCATGTAAGAGGCTTCGGCTGAGGCCAGGAAAACAAAGCAAGATGCTACCTCGTTTGGCTGGCCAGCACGGCCCATGGGAACGTCGGAGCCAAAGGTCTCCACCTTTTCCTCAGGAAAGGTGGCAGGGATCAAAGGTGTCCAGATAGGGCCGGGAGCCACTGCATTGACACGAATGCCCTTTTTCACCACCGAATGGGCCAGCGCGCGGGTGAATGACACAATGGCCCCCTTGGTGGCTGAATAATCAATCAGCGAGGCACTGCCGCGATAGGCGGTGACTGAAGTGGTGTTGATGACAGAGCTGCCCTGCTTGAGATGCGGCAGCGCCGCCTTGGTCAGAAAAAAGCAGCCGTAAACATTGGTCCTGAAGGTGCGCTCAAGCTGCTTTTCCGTGATGTCTTCCAGGCTCTCTTGTGGATGTTGCGCGGCCGCATTGTTCACCACGATGTCGAGCCGCCCCCATTGCTGGATGACTTTGGCGATGGCGCGTTTGCAAAAAGCCTCGCTGCCGATGTCTCCAGCGATGGCCAGGGCATCGGCACCAGCTTCCTTCACCAAGCGCACGGTTTCATCAGCGTCGCGTTTTTCATTCAGGTGCAGGACGGCCACCTGTGCCCCCTGAGCGGCAAAGGCCAAGGCCACGGCACGCCCGATGCCGCTGTCGCCACCGGAGATCATGGCCACCCTGCCAGCCAGCCGGGGCTGGTGAACGGTGTGGATCACGCCAGATTCTGGCTGGGGGTCCATCAGATATTCCAGGCCGGGTTGCCGGGCCTGTTTTTGACGGGGACGCAGGGGTTTTTTCTTTTGCTGTAATTGGGCCATGATGATGAGGAGGTTGTTACTCCTTCACATCGCGCCGTCTCGCCTTGATGGCCGGATGGAAGCGTTCACAGGCGGCTCACATGACCCATTGATACAACAAGTCCGCTGCTGCCATTACCATGACGGCTCCGGCAGCCATGGACAAAACCCTCTGATATGGCTTCAGCCGCTGCCACCATTCACGTAACTTTTGCCCGGCAGCCCGCAGGCCAACTTCAACCTGGTCCAGCCCCCGAGCCATTGTGCGAAATTCACCTGCCATGAGCGCCAGTCCAAGAGCCATCACCAAAAGGCCCGGCCCGGGCAAAGCAAGAAAAGCCACTCCGGCAGCCACCAACGCAAGGCCGATGCCCAGATATAGAATTCTCTGCCAGATCCCGCTGCCTTTCCGCTCCTCCTGCCGCTTTTCATAAAACTCTTCAAAGCGGCGGCCAGGCTCACTGTCTTTGAATTCATTCCAGAAGGATTTAATGGTCGTGATGAGTGGCATAGGACGCTCTTTATCAACGGAGCAAACCCATTCTCTGCGTGGGTCAATGTTAGCTCAGCTCCAGGCCGGGCTTGAAGTACCTTTCCCCGCTGAGCACGGTTTCCAGGGCGTCCATGAGCTCGGCCGGGGATGAATCCTTCACCAGATAACCCCGGGCTCCACACTCCACCGCCTGCTCCACAAAGGACCTCTCTTCGTGGGCAGAAACCATGAGGATGGGCACTTTGGGATATTTTTGCAGCACCTCTTTCACCATTTCATAGCCTGTTCCATCCGGCAATGTGACGTCCATGATCATGACATCGGGCTCGTCATCGCGCTCAATGTGGAGGCGGGCTTCCTTGATGGAGGCCGCACTCCAGGCCATCTCAAGTTCAGGTGAATCATCCACCAGGCTGCGGTAAACAGCCCGCATGATGGAGTGGTCATCCACGACGGCAATGCGGATCGTTTTGGGGGTGGAATCAGTGAGGTTGGAATTGAAAAGGGACATCGGATGGATTCGGTAAATCTTATGGAAGCGCGTTTATGATTGAAGCGAAAAAACGGGCCGAACTCAGAATAGGTGGCGTCTTTATCCAGCCAGGAACCGCTTAACTCTCCGAGGGGGGGACCGCTGCGATGCCCTTTGGCGTGAGTGAGCCTGCGGCAAAGACTTCAATCATTTTGGCATTGAAGGCGGGGATGTCATCGGGGTTGCGGCTGGTCACCAGACCGTTGTCTTCCACGACTTCTTCATCCACCCACTCTCCACCTGCATTGCGAACATCTGTCTGGATGGCGGGCCAGGAGGTGAGCCGCCGGCCGGTCACCAGGCCGGCTTCGATGAGCAGCCAGGGTCCGTGGCAGATGGCGGCGATGGGTTTTCCTTGGAGACCGAAATCACGCACAAACTCCACCGCCGCCGGGAGAGAGCGGAGAGTGTCCGGATTGGCCAGGCCGCCGGGGAGCAGCAGGGCGTCAAAATCTTCCGGGTCCGCGAGATCCAGGCGGATGTCGGAGTCAAAAAGGTCGCCCTTTTCATCGTGATGCATGCCCTGGATTTCACCGGCTTCAGGCGAGACGATGCTGACCTTGGCGCCGGCCAGCTCAAGGGCGCGCATGGGTTTTTCCAATTCTGACTGCTCAAAGCCATCCGTGGCCAGAATCGCGACATGTTTGCTGTGAAGGGGGGTTTTCATTGCAGTACCATTCGGACGCAGCCCTTTTGTTGGCCGGGTCAAAATGGATCCGCAATGAAGCCGAGTTTATCACCCGGCCAAGCACAGGGGTGGCACGGCTTAGAACTTGTTCGCCTGGATGACGTCTTTTTCACCCTTGAGGAAGTTCACCAGGTTCAGCGTGGACCGCATGGCCTGGCGGGGCACGCTTTCATAGGTGCGGGAGCCGATGTGCGGGGTGATGAGGGCTTTGGGGTGCTTCAGCAGGGGGTGGTCCGCCGGTGGTGGCTCCTCATCCAGTACGTCCGTTCCATATCCGCCGACTGAACCGGCATCCAGCGCGGCGATCATGTCGGGCATGTGCACCAGTTCGGCACGGGAGGTGTTGACGACCAGGAGGCCGGGTTTGGCCAGGGCGATGCGGTCTGCCCGCACCAAATGGCGGGTGCTCTCGCTGAGGTTGGCGTGCAGGCTCAGGACGTCCACCTGGGCAATCAGGCTTTCGATGGTCTCATGCCGGGAGACATTGTTTTCCGTGGCAAAGGCTTCCGGCCAGTAGATGTCCATGCCGTGGACCTCCATGCCGAAGGCGATGGCGCGTTTGGCCACTTCCTGACCGATGCGGCCCAGGCCGACGATGCCGATTTTTTTGTTCCAGATCTCATTGCCCGTGACGCGCTTCCACTGGCCGGCGCGGACGGAATTGGCGCTGTCCACCAGGTTGCGGACGAGGGCCAGCAGCAGGCAGAAGGTGTGCTCGGCCACGGTGGTGTGATTGACCCCGGGAGTGAAGAGGACCGGCAGCTTGCGGGCGGTGCATTCTTCCACATTGATTTTGTCCAGGCCGATGCCGTATTTGCTGATGACTTTCAGGCGAGGGGCCGACTTGTCCAGAACGGCGGTGGTGATCTCGTCATCGCCGCACAGAAAGGCATCAAAATCTCCGGCCAGTTCCAGCATCTTGCTCTCCGGCAGGGGGCCGCGTTCACGATGAATCTCATAACCCTGCGATTCGAGCAGAGCGTGGTGGTCCCCGGGGGTGTCTTGGTAGCTGGTGGTGGTGAGCAGAACGCGCATGATAAGAGCCTCAGCATGGGCGGATTGCACACTTCGGCAAGGGGCTTTCTGCTCCCTCTCCTCCGCTTTTTAAACCAGCAGCTCGGCGCGGGAGAAATCTGCCACCGTCAGGCGCACGGGCACCTTGCTTCCGGGTTCCAACTGGATTTCAGGAACATCCTCGGAGCGGAAGGCCATGACCACACAGCCATTGGGCAGGGCGGCGTGCCAAGTGCGCGGGCAGTGCTGGCTCTGGATGGTCACGGTCGTCTCGACAGTTTCAGGGATCATGGAGGCGTTATGGGTTCGGCTTTTTTCACGGAGGGCTGGGTACCACCGGACGGACGTTTCTTCTTGGCAGGCCATTTCAAGGCGCTGCTCTCCAGGTGCGTCCGTGCGCCGAGCATGTCCACCGCGCGTTGCAGGACGGTGTCCCGCAGGGCCGGGCGGTCATCTTCAAGCACCTCTCCGGCACTGCGACGGATGTAGGAATCGAGCTCGGGATTTTTCCGGGCGATGAGGGCCGCTTCGTTGTAGCGCAGGCGGCTGTGGTCAAACAGGCTGTCTTTGACCGGACCGGCGGCATCGAAAATCTGCCTCTTGACGCCCGCAGGCAGTTGCAGGGGAAAGTCCGGAGTCACCCCCACCCGGAATAGCGACCGATCATCTCCCAGCAGCATCTCCGCACGGGCAAATCTCAGCAGCCACTGGCTGTCCAAAGGCAGGGTCTCATAGCTGACAGTGCCGCCCTTGGTCTTGCTGCCCACCAGCAGCGCCTGCTTCCGATCCTGAAGCACCGCAGCTATGGTTTCTCCCAGATTGCAGGTTTCCTCATCCACCAGCAAAACCAACGGCTGCGTCCAGACCGGCTCACGGCTGGCGATGAAAAGCTGAGCGTCCTCCCTGCCCACCTGCTTCAGCTTGAACAGCAGTTCGCCACGCGGAATGAAAAGGTCTAGCATGGCCGATGCGGTGGCGAAATTCCCTGCCGGTGCGGCGCTGCGAAGGTCCAGGATCAGATAGGGCACTTTCTCGGCTTGGAACTTCTTCAAATGCGTCTCCATCTGCGCCACCTCGCCCTCCACAAAGTTCAAAGGTCGCAGATAGGCGATCTGCGGCGTCAGCATCTCCGCCAGCAGGGTGCGTTTCATCAGCGGACGTTCCGACTCCACTTTGCTGACGAGCTCCGCCCCCAGGTCCAGCCGCTCGAGCAGACCCTGAAAAGCGGCCCGGTTAAGTTCATCAAAGGTCAGTTCGCTGCCCCGGATGTATTCGCTCCGCAAGATCTGAAAGGCGGTCTGCACAGCGGTTTGCGACACCGCTTCCACCTTTTCCGGCAGGGCCACTTCTGCCGTTGGCACGGCCTCACTCGCCAGGGCAAAGCTGGCCAGGAAGGGCCATGTGAGCATCAGTTTCATAGGCTGGAATTCTTCAGATGGTTCAAAGCATGTACGCTGCCATGGCCGCCATCCCACACATAATAATCTGCGATTGCCGCGCTGACATACTTTTTCGCCGAGGCCACGGCTTCCTCCAGCGGCAGTCCCCTGCCCAGCCCGGTGGCGATGGCAGCCGAATACGTGCAACCCGTGCCGTGCGTCTGCACCCCGGTGATGCGTGGTGAGGTGAACCAGTTTAGCTCCCCCTTTGTACAGAGGACATCCGCCGCTTCCCCCTCCAGGTGCCCGCCTTTCAGCAGCACCGCCGTGCCATACTCTGCCGCCAGCTCCTTCACACACACCAGCATGTCCTCCAGCGTGCGCACCGCCCGCCCCCAAAGCACTCCTGCCTCATCCATGTTGGGCGTGATGACCGTGGCCAGCGGCAGCAGCCTTAGCCGCACGGCCTCAATGGCATCATCCTGCAGCAGCTTGCCCCCGCCCGTGGCCACCATGACCGGATCCACGACCAAAGGCAACCCCGCAGCGGCCAGGGCGGACCAGCTTTCCACCACCGCCTCCACCTGCGCCCGCCCGCCCAGCATGCCGGTTTTCGCCGCCGCGATGGGATAGCCCTCAAAAAGCACGCGGATCTGGTCCGACACCAGTTCCGCTTCCAGCAGCCTCACCAGGGAAACTCTGCCAGGCGTCTCTGAAACCACGCTCGTCAGGGCATTCAGCGCGTAGCCCCCAAGGGCAGAAATTGCCTTCAAATCCGCTTGTACACCGGCCCCGCAACAAGAGTCGGAACCGGCAATGGTCAGGATAGGAGGGGGAGACATGGGGAGCAGTCAACGATGGGCACCTCTCCACGTCAAGCCCACCTTGATCCAGCGTCCCAGCCTTTCATCCGCTCACACGGCCCCCAGACCCCCTCTTGACCTTTTCCCGCCTACCCTTACTCTGTATTCACTATGAATGTCCGCTTCGAGCATCTGACCGGCCTCTCCGTGACTGTGGATGAGGTGCAGTATGACCCGACGCGGCCCGCCCCGCCGGACCGGCCCCATCCCTTCGTCTATCACGTCTCCATCCACAACGCCTCCCAGGAGACCGTGAACATCTTTGGCCGCAAATGGATCGTCCGCGACACGGATGGTGATACCCTCGTTGTCGAAGGCGACGGCGTTGTCGGTCAGTTCCCCAAGCTGGAGCCCGGCCAGACTTTCAGCTACAATTCCTACCATGTGATCAAGGCGGAAAGCACCGCCTCCGGCTCCTTCTTTGGTACCACCACACAGGGCCGCCCGGTCTGCGCCCGTATCCCCGGGTTTGACATGCATCCGCCTTTGCTCGCCTGACACAGGCCTGGTAGTTACAGCCAGCATAGAAGACGGCCATGACGGCCAAGGGGATCTGCTCCAATCTTTGGCTGACGCCCAGGCCACAGCTTCTCCGTGAATAAAAGATCACTGAACACCCCAAGAGATCGGCTTGTCTCCCGTCATGCGCTTTGGTAGAACCCACCCTGCGGTATGAAACATTTTCTCTGGCTCCCCCTCGTCGTCCTTCTCATGCCCACCCTCAGCCAAGCCCAGACGGTCCAAGAGACTGAAAAGCGGATGGAGGCGCTCATCCAAGAGGGCAATCATCGCGAAGCAGCGGACCTGGGGAAAAAGACGCTGCTTTCACCAGCAGGGACTCCTCGCCTACTTGAGCTTACCACCCAAGCCCTGCGGGATTTGCAGGCATTCCCAGAGCAAGAGGAAGTGATTGAAGGTGCCGTCAAAACGCATTCTCAAAGCTGGCAGATGCTACTTGCAGCAGGCCAAAGTTACAGGGGTCTGCCGCATGGAGGGATGCTGGTGGATGGCAAATTTGAGCGCGGACATCATCGGTGGGTCCGGGGCGGCGGCAGCTTTGTGCAGACGCAGCTACGCGACCGGGTGCGGACCCTGCAGCTCTTTGAAGCAGCGTGGAAGGCACTGCCTGCGGATGCGGATTCTTCAGCCAAAACCACCGTGCTGATGGACCTTTCTTCGGCCCTAAGCCAGAATCAATATGGCACTCCCCAGGCGTGGACGCTGCAACATCTGACTGACTTGACCACCCTGCCGGATTATGATGACCAAAGCGGCCTGGACAGTCCAGCCAGCGGTTACCCGGTGGATGCCGAAGGGAATCCCGTTTACTTCAAAGCGGCTGAATCCTGGGCCACCGCGCAGAGTGATGGTGAGCGCCTGTTTTGGGTCATGGAAGAGCAGGCACGGATTTCAGGCGATCCCCATGCCGGGATCGCTGAACGCGCCGCCCTGGCCAAGAGCTGGTTTTCCGTACGCAGCATTGCCGAAATGGGCTTCCGGTTCAGCAACGATGAGGAAGAACCTTCCCGGCGCGATGGCATCGCGGCGCTGCAGACTTTGAATGATGATGAAACGGTAGTGAAGTTAGCAACCGGACCGAAGCGGCTGACGCTGCCGCCGGAGTGGAATTTTATGAAGCTTTTCAAAGGCCTGGCGAGTGATCCAAATGAAAAGCAAATTAAAAGAGCAGAGGCCTGGCAGACATTGGCGGACGAGTGGACCGACCGCCGTCAATACCCCAAGGCAGTGGAGGCCCTGAAGAACGGCATCTCAGTTCTTCCAAGACTAAATGAAAAAGACCAAAAGCTGCTGGATGCGCGGCTCAAGGGGGCTCAGCCAAGCCTACTTCCGCCTTTGGTGGACCCGGACTCATTCAACTCATTAGAGTCCTCCCTGGTAGCAACCCTGTCTGAGGCTATTCATCAAATCACCGCTCCGCAAGGCGACTTCGATCCTCTCCCTCCCCAGGCCGCTGGAAGCGAAGCGAAGTTGACCCTCACCTTTCGTAATGCCACGCAGATTCAAATGATCGCAAGGAGAGTGGATGTCGTCAAGCTGTTGGCAGATACGGAAGCTTACCTGCGCTCCTCTCCGCAGCAGCAGGACTGGCAGAAAGCCAACGTAGCCAATATTGGCCAGCGTCTTTTACAAGAAGGTGGAGACAAGTATCTCATCGGTGAAGCAGTAACCTGGAAGCATAAGCTGGAACCACGTGAGAATCACTGGGACCGCCGGGTGAGCGTGCCCACACCACTGAAAGAAACTGGCGCTTGGCTGGTGGAGGGCAGCTTTGAAGGCGGGCACAAAACGCGCGCGCTGCTGTGGCTGGAGAGCCTGGTCATCGCACACACGAAACAGGAAGGTGCGGGTCATTATTACATCGCCGATGCCGTCACCGGAGCACCCGTGGCCGGAGCAACGGTGCGGTTTTTTGGCTATAAACGGGAATGGACGGACCGCCGCCGCGATAATAGGCCAATATTAAAATACAGCTTCAAAGACTTCCAAGTGACGTCCGATGATAACGGGCAAGTCAAGGCGAAGGACAGCCAGGTGAATGAATACCAGTGGCTTATCCAGGCGAAGAGTGCTGAGGGCCGGCTGGCCTACCTGGGTTTTGAGCATCTTTACTTTGGCGGCGGGCGTGACCGGTTCGATGAACAAACGCGGCTCTACACCATCACGGACAGGCCCGTTTACCGGCCCGGCCAGGAGGTGAAGTGGAAGGCCTGGGCACGCCGTGTGGGCTATGATCCGAAGGTGGATACCAACAAGTATGCAGGTGCCAGCATTGAGGTCGTCATCACCGATCCGCGTGGTGAAGAGCTTTTAAAAAAAATCTACAGGTCCGATGACTCCGGGGCCATTGACGATGTACTGACGCTGGGAGATGAAGCCACGCTGGGCCAGTATCAGGTGCGGATGGAAGCGAAGCGCATGCTGCGCGGCAGCGAGTATCTGGGCAGCCATTCCTTCCGCGTCGAAGAGTATAAAAAACCGGAGTTTGAGGTGAAGGTGGATGCTCCCACCACCCCCGTGGCGCTGGGCGACAGCTTCGAGATGAAGATCAAGGCGGACTACTACTTCGGCGGTCCGGTGAAACAGGGGAAGGTGAAGTACAAAGTGCAGCGCAGCCCGCACACGGACCGCTGGTTTCCCATGGGCCGCTGGGACTGGCTTTTCGGGGCCGGATACGGCTGGCGGGCCAATTATTACTCTTGGTATCCGGGATCGGAAAAGTGGTGCTTCTGCATTCCGCGTTATCCGTGGGTCCAGTGGCAGTCCGAGCCGCCGGAACTCGTGGCTGAAGGGGAATCGCCGCTGAATGCGGACGGTATTTTCACGGTGAAGGTTGACACCGCGCTGGCCAAGGAGCTCCATGGCAATGAAGACCACCGTTATGCCATCGAGGCCGAAGTCACGGATGAAAGCCGCCGCACCATTTTTGGCAGCGGCAGCGTGCTCGCCGCCCGGCGTCCGTTTGAAGTTTATGTCTCCCTGGACCGGGGTTATTATCAGGCTGGGGAAGAAGGAAAAGTCACTGTCCATGCCCGCACCCTGGATGGGCGTGAGGTCAAGGCCAGCGGTGAATTGACGCTCTTCCGCATCACTTATGACAAGGATGGCAAGCCGAGTGAGGAGGCGGTTCATACGGCGGAATTGAAGCTTGGGGGCGAGGAGGCCAAACCCCAGTTGGGGCCCAACTGGACTACTATCACCTTCGCCCGCAGCGGCCAGTATCGCGTCTCTGCGAAACTTAAAGACGAAGCAGGTCATGAGATCGAAGGCATCAGCTTTATCACCGTCCGGGGCGAAGGATTCGATGAGGGCAAAGACTTCCGTTTTGATGACCTGGAACTCATCACTCAAAAGGACGAATACGAGCCAGGTGAAGAGGTGGAGATCACGCTAAACACGGACCAGCCCGGCAGTACTGTGGCCTTGTTTTTGCGCACGCAAAACGGCGTCTATCCTGATCCCGTGTGGATCAAGCTCGAGGGCAAAAGCACCACCCACCGTTTCAAGTTAAGCGAGGCCGACCAGCCCAATATTTTCCTGGATGCCTACACCGTCAGCCAAGCCCGTGTGCATCAGGTCACCCGCCAGATCATCATCCCGCCGAAGAAACGCATCGCCACGGTGGAGCTAACGCCGGACAGTGAAACTTACCTGCCCGGCCAGGGCTCCAAAGTGAAGGTTCTGGTCAAAGACCAGGACGGAAAACCCTTTGTGGGAAAGGTCGTCCTGACCGCCTATGATAAGGCCCTGGAATACATCTCCGGCGGCAGCAATCAGGAAGACATCCGCCCCTTCTTCTGGGGCTGGAAGCGCAGCCACTATCCGCAGGTCAGCGATTCGCTGCATGCCTTGCAGAATGGACTGCGCAAAGGCGATGAGCCTTGGATGGCACCGCTGGGGGTGTTTGGCGGCAGTGTCGCGGATGATGGGATTTTATTGGGCGGAGTGGGCAATGTTTATAATGGTCGCTCCCAGAGCAGCATGCGGCGCGGTGGAATGAAGTTATTAGAAGGTGGTTTGCATGAAGAATTATCAGCCCCGATGGCCTCAGCCGCGCCTGCACCGGACTCGGCAATGCCCCCTGCCGATATGTTTTCAAAGGACAATGCCGCTGGAGGTGAAACCGATGGCCCCCAACCAATGATCCGCAGCAACCTCGCGGACAGTGCGGTGTGGATCGCGGACTTCACCACGGATGAGAAAGGCGAAGGCGAGTTCAGCTTTAACCTGCCGGATAACCTCACCACCTGGAAGCTGCGCGCCTGGGTCATGGGGCCATCTACTCAGGTCGGCGAGGCAGGTGTGGAAGTCATCACGCGGAAGAACTTGATGGTTAGGCTTCAGGCCCCGCGTTTCTTTGTGGAGAAGGATGAGGTGGTCATCTCCGCCAATGTGCATAACGAAATGGATGTGAAGCAGAGCGTGAAAGCGGTGCTGGAATTCGAAGGCGGGGTGCTGGAGTTTGTGAACGCGGACGAGGGCGTCCGCACTTCGGTGACCATCGCTGCGCATGGCGAAAAAAGTTTCGACTGGCGGGTCAAGGTGACGGGCGAAGGCGAGGCAAAGATCCGCGTCAAAGCTCTGGCACAAAAGGACAGCGACGCCATGGAGATGACCTTTCCGGCCTACATCCACGGCATGTTGAAAACCGATGCCTGGAGCCTGGCCCTGCGGCCGGATCAGGCCAGCGGCAAGATCACCTTCAAAGTGCCAGCCGAGCGCAAGCCGGAGCAATCCCGCCTGGAAGTGCGCTACTCCCCCACCCTGGCCATGGCCCTGGTGGATGCGCTGCCCTATCTGGTGGACTACCCCTATGGCTGCACGGAGCAGACGCTAAATCGCTTTGTCCCTACCATCATCACCCTGGGCGTCATCAAGGACCTTGGCGTCGATTTGAAGGACGTGCGCGACAAGCTGACCAATCTGAATGCCCAGGAGATCGGCAAACCTGAAGACCGCGCCAAACGCTGGCAAAACAGGAATCAGAAAAAGGTGCCCGTCTTTGATGAAGACGAAGTCAAAAAGATGGCCAAGACTGGCATGGCCCGGCTGGAGGCCATGCGTGGCAGCGATGATGGCTGGGGCTGGTTCCCTGGTGGTCGCCAGTCCTCACCGCACATCACGGCCATTGTCATGCATGGTCTGAAAGCAGCGGAGCGCACCGGCTTTGATATCAATGACGGCCTCCTCCGCAATGGTGCCAACTGGCTCGCCCAGCATGAGACGGAGCAACTCCGCCGCCTGGCCCTGCCGGAAAAGGACAAGCAGCACAAATCCGCCCCGGACAACCTGGATGCGCTGATCCACAGCGTGCTCGTGGAATACCAGGCGGGTAACAAGTCCATGCGCGACCAGCTTTATGAAAAACGCGACCGCCTCTCCCGCTACAACCTGGCCCTGCTTGGCCTAACCTGTCATGCGGTCGAAGAGAAAGACCGGCGCGACATGTGCCTGCGGAATTTGAAACAGTTCCTCAAGCAGGACGACGAAAACCAGACTGCCTACCTGGAACTGCCTCAGGGCGGTTGGTGGTGGTACTGGTATGAAGACCAGATCGAAACCCAGGCCGCCTTCCTGCGCCTGCTCGTCGCTGCAGAACCCAAGGGCGAAACGGCCGCCCGCATCGCCAAATACCTGCTCAACAACCGACGCAACGGCACCTACTGGAACAGCACCAAGGACACCGCCGCCGTCATTGAGGCTCTGGCCGTTTTTGCCAAAGCCAGCGGCGAATCGAATCCTAACCAGACCGTGGAAGTCCTGGTGGATGGCAAGTCGGTGAAGAAGGTGGAGATCACCAAAGAGAACCTCTTCACCTTTGACGGCAGCCTGGTCATCGAAGGTGCCAATCTCACCACCGGCGAGCACACCGTGGAGCTGCGCAAGCTGGGTGCCTCCCCGCTGTATGCGAATGCCTACCTGACCGTCTTTTCCCAGGAAGACATGATCCCCGCCGCCGGTCTGGAAGTGAAAGCCCGACGCAAGTTTTACAAACTCATTGAGGAGAAACCCGAGCAGCAGGTCGCCGGATCACGCGGCCAGGTGGTCACCCAGCGCGGCCTGAAATACCGCCGCGAGGAGATTGCCAGCGATGCGCCAATCAAGAGTGGCGACCTCATCGAAATCGAGCTCTCCATTGACAGCAAAAACGACTATGAATACGTGCTCATTGAGGACATGAAACCCGCCGGATTCGAGCCGGTGAAAGTGCAGAGCGGCTGGGTCTATGAAGGCCTGCCCGCCTACCAGGAATTCCGAGATGAAAAGGTGGCCTTCTTTGCCGAGCGCCTCCCCCGTGGCACCCACAACCTGAGCTACCGCGTGAAAGCCGAAATCCCCGGCCGCTTCAGCGCCCTGCCCACCAAAGTAGAGGCCATGTATGCGCCGGAACTCAAAGGCAACTCCGCCGAATGGAAAGCGCGGATTGGGGAGTGACCGCCGCGAAACTTCCCTTGCCTTCCCCTCTTACCGCGTCCGCGTCATCGCTCCGCGCAGGGCGGTGCGATAGTTCACAACGGCGTCAGCGATGGCACTGGAGACGGACTGGCGGTAGGTATCAGAAGCGATCAGGCGGCACTCGTTGCCGTTGGTGACGAAGCCGCCTTCAAAAAGAATGCCGGGGCGCTTGCAGCCTGTAAGCACACTCCACTGGGCGCGCTTGATGCCGCGATCCACAAACTTGAATTTGCTGATGACCATCGCGTGCACTGCGGTGGCCAGGGCAATGTTGGCGGAGTCATGGGAATTGCCCGTCACACCAGTGGCGTTGTAACCTCCGCCACGCTCCAGGCTGGCGGAACTGCCCTGGGGTGTGAGGGCGAAGGTTTCAATGCCGCTGGCCGCACTGCTGGAGCCGGAGTTAAAATGCAGGCTGAGGAAGATGCAGTTCGGCGTGTTATTGGCGATAGCCACACGCCCGCTCAGGGAGATGAAGGTGTCCGTGGTACGCGTCATGATGACCTTAAACCCGCGTTTGGTGAGCTCGGCCTTCATGACGTGCGCCATCTTCAGCGCGAAGTCCTTTTCATAACCGTAAACGCCGCGTGCGCCCGCATCATGTCCGCCGTGACCGGCATCAATGACAACTGTGTCAAAAGGCACGGCATCAGTGATGTAGGTGGGGCGCAGCACTGGATCAATGAGCTTGCATAGGTCAATGCGGGAAAAAACCGCCCCGCCGCCTGATTCCTGAACGGGATAACTGAGGATGAATTTGATGTTGTTGATCAGCAGTTCCTGGCTGCCGATGGTGCCCTTCAAAATCAGGTTGTTGGAGCGGAACCACACATGCTTGCCCTCCACCTTGTAAGAGCTGAAACGGTAAAACTGATGCATGCTCTCCCCGGTGATGTAGTCGCGCCCGTTGATCTTGACGATTTTCCAGCCTGCATTGGCGGGCAGTCTGGCGGAGGCTTCGGATAATGAAGGAGCAGAAACCGTGGCCGTCTTTGCAGGCTTGTCATCATCCTTGGAATGTCCGAACTCGCCATCTCCAGACTTAGGGGCGGTGGGGGTGGCAGCAGGCTTGGCGGGTTCTGTCTTTTTGGCGGTGCTGCTGGTGGAGGTAGCAGGCTTTTTCGCCGGGGTGGAGCTTGAAGTCTTCGGCTTGGTGGTCGTCACCTTGGGTTTCGGACCGGGGGTGGCGGGTTTCGGTTTTTCCTCCACCACAGGCGCGGGCGGCGGGGGCGGGGCCTCCTTCTTTTTGCCAAAACTGAATACCCGCCCGATGAACCCCGGTTTGTCTTCCTCAGGCTGTGCGACATCCGCGTGGGCTGCGGCAAAAGCGAAGGCCGTCAGGGCCAAAATCAGGGGCCGGACAGTTCGGTGTGGAGCGGGCAAGACAAAACTCATGGGTAGCAAAACAGCGTGAAATAAACGCGGCTGGGCCGCCAAACGATCATTCAGATTAGGCATATTTTGCGAATTGGCAATCCCGATGTCACGGATGTCATCGGAGTATGGGATCTTGATTCATGAGAATTGACAGACTCGTCTCCTTCAGTGTGTTCTTTGACGATGCGTTTTTCCACTCTCGCGTGCCTATTATTCTGCTTCACCACCTCTGCATTCCCCCAGCAGAAGGCCAAAAAGCCCTCCTCTCCGCCCAAGCCGCCGGAGATCCCCGCCGATACCCCCTGGGGCGATTTTGTGGAAAAAGATTTCCCTTTTTTTAGCAGCGTCCTCGACTGCCGCCATCTAGGCGAAGTTTTCCCCAAAGACAACCTCACCCCCCGCGGTCTGATTCTCAATCTTGGCCATAATCTCTGGGCCTGCTTCGATACCGACCTCCTCCGCATCTCCGCCATCTGGGAAGGCGAAAAGGGCAAGCCCCCCCTCACCCCCGATGCCCTCGCCCCCGGCTCCTATCATGTGGCCGGTCAGAAGACCAAAGACGGCCAGGAATACCTGCCGAAACCAGTGGGCAAGGTCTGGCTGACCAACGGCATCTACCCTGGCTGGCAGGTGGGTGACAAACCGATTTTCACCGATCCACGGGAGCCTGGGATGAGCCCGGAGGAGGTGGGCCGTGGGGCTTTGCCAAATGCACAACTGATCAGCGTTGAACCTCACGAAGAAGGGGTCTCATTGAAATATCGCATTAGTACCATTGAGATCACCGAATGGTGCGGTCGTGGCGGCTACGACGGTAGCGGCATGACCCGTTGGTTTGAGATGCCCGCACACACCGAAACATTGACTCTAGTTCTCGGTAAAATTGCACTTAAAAACATCACTTTCGACACCCAAGCCGATTTAAATGTTAAAACTGGCGACAAGGATGACCGCACTATTTCGCTCAAACCAGCTTCCACTCCATATAGTTTTGGAGTCAGCTTTTTTCCTCTTCCGGTAAATAATGAAGGTGAAACGATCATTGCCCGAAAAGAGGGTTTGGCAGATCACTGGCCTAAAACCGTCTCCACCCAAGCCGTCCTCTCCAAGTCCCCTGACGCCTATGTCCTGGATGAAATTCCCCTGCCCGTACCGAATCCCTGGAAGCGCAATGTCCGCCTCGCCGACATCGCCTTTCTCAATGACCAGGGCGATGCCGCCGGCGTGACCTTTGACGGCGACGTTTGGCTCATCTCCGGCCTCAAGGGCGACCTGGAAAAAGTTACCTGGAAGCGCTTCGCTTCCGGCCTGCATGAGCCGATGAGCATCGTGTCCCGAAAGGACGAACTGTTTGTCTATGACCGCAGCGGCATCTGGAAACTGGTGGATACCAATGGCGACCAGGAGGCCGACCGTTATGAAATGTTCTGCAACCTCTTCGCCCAGACAGCCGAGACCCGCGAGTTCCCCAACTCCATGAAACTCGGCCCCGACGGCTCCCTGTATATCTCCAAAGGCGGCCAGGAAGGCACCACCCGTGGCAAGCACAACGGCACCGTCATCAAGGTAGCCCCCGATGGCAAATCCTTCGCGGTCATCGGCTACGGCCTACGCCAGCCCTTCATCGGCGTGAACCCCAAAACCGGCCTCGTCACGGCCAGCGACCAGCAGGGCAATTACGTCCCCTCCACGCCCATCCAGATCATCCGGGATAATCAATTTTACGGTCACCTGCCCACCATCGCACCGGAAGAGGTTTATCCTGCCACGATTGCGGAGCCGATGGTATGGCTGCCGCATCCGGTGAACCCCAGCGGGGCCACGCAGACCTGGCTCATCGGGGCCAAAATGGGCCCGCTCAATGACGAACTCATCCACGTGGGCTACAACCGGCCTGAGCTTTTCCGCGTGCTGATGAACGACCGCTTTCAGCGCCCCCAAGCCACCGTCATGAGCTTTGAACGCGACTTCGATTTCGGTCCGCTCAATGCCCAGGTGAACCCGGCGGACGGCCAGCTTTACGTCGTCGGTTTCCAGGTCTGGGGCACGACGGCGAAGAAGCTTAGCGGCCTCATCCGCCTGCGCTACACCGACCAGCCGCGCGTTCTACTGAAGGAGATGACGCCGATGGACAAGGGCCTGCTGCTGCGCTTTAACGCCAAGCTTAATGAGAAGCTGGCCACCGACCCTGCCAGCTACAGCGCCGAGCGGTGGAACTACCAGCGCACCGCCAAATACGGCTCGCCGCACCTGAAGCTGGACGGTGCCACCGGCCAGGAGTGGATGACCGCCAGCAGCGCTTATCTTAGCAAGGACGGCATGAGCGTCTTCGTCGGGATTCCCGATATGCAGGCTGGCGTGCACCAGATGCGCATCGGCTGGGGCCTTGAAAGTGCCGATGGCCTGGAGGCCGCCAACACCGCCTACTTCAGCCCGTGGGAGCTTCTCAAATTCGATCCGGCCAAAGAAGGCTTCGGCGATATCACCGTGGACCTCACCCCGCGCCAGGCCGAGATGGTCACGACGGTCAAGCCCACCATCGAAGAAGGGGCCAAGCTCTACCAGATGATCGGCTGCATGGCCTGCCACAGCATTGACGGCAGCACCGTCGGCAAAGTCGGCCCCAGTTGGAAAGGCATCTGCGGCACTGAGCGCATTCTCGGCAAAGGCGGCAAGTCCGCCCTCGCCGATGAAGCCTACCTCCGCGAATCCATCACGGACCCGAATGCCAAGGTGGTGAAGGGCTTTGAAAAATTCGACACCGGCATGCCCATCTACGCCGGCATCCTCAATGAATCCCAGATCGAGAGCCTGGTGCTGTACATCAAGAGTTTGAAGTAGAGATTGAGAAAATGACCTCCGAACGCCGGAACGCTGCCTTCAGAGGACCGCATTCATGCGGTCTGGGTAGGTGCCCTCAGCCTCGGAGATGCCGATCCGCATGCGGGCGGGATTTACAGCCGATGCCGTGATCAATCGCGGAATCTGGCTTCACAGCATCTTCTCCATCCGGAAATCATCCATCACAAAACCGTTCCCGATGTCTGAGCATACGTCCTCCACAAAACGGAATCCCGCCCGCTGATAGGCACGGATGGCCGTCGCATTGCGCTTGTTCACGCGCAGTTGCACACTGCGGCAGCCCAGCTCCGCAGCCCGATCATACGTCCATTTCAAAGCCGCCGCGCCCACGCCATGACCATGCATGTCCGGCTGCACATACAGCTTGTTGATGAACAGCACCTCCCCCGGATACTTCTCAAAGGAAAGGTAGCCAACCGGCCCGTGAGATTCCACCTCGATCAAGGCAAACCAGGTGTCGCGCGACTGCATCTCCCGGGCCATCGCAGCCGGCTGATACCACACGCTCAGCATGTACTCGATCTGAGCCTCAGAGATGATGGCCGGGTAATACTTCCTCCAAATTTGATGCCCCAGCTTCTGCACCACCGGCAGTTCATCCTCGCCAATGCGGCGCACCCGCACCGGCAACGTCTGCCGTGCAGCATGGCCTAACTGATGATGTGTCCACGCCAGCGCCGCCTGCCACCGCGCCAGGTCATCTGCCGGGGACAGGCGGGTCAGATTGGCCACAATGTCCGCATGCATCGGCTCCACCACACCCTCCTCACGGATCTGCTCAAGGTCCGCCGGATACTCCGCCTCCGGCAGGATCTCCTTGGCCAGATACCAGCAGGCCCAGGCTCGCCAGGTTCGCAGCTCCTTATGCGGCTCCACCATGCGCGTGGCCAGGTGCTGCCAGTGGCGGCGCGGATTGCCGATGAACTGCCCCTCCGGCCGGTGAATCAGCAGCCAGGCCATTGCCTGATAAGGCAACGGCAGCTTTTGAAAAACCGGTTCCGTGCCCGGCATGGGGGAAGACAGCGCCCGGTTCAGCAGCAGGATGCACTTGGCCGGAAAACCGATCCTCCACAAGCTCTGCGCATACAGGTGGCAGGTTTCATAAAATGCCGCTCCCCGGTCCTTGCCAAACGCATTGATCTCCTCCGCCCGATACAGGCGGTCAATTGGCGGCAGCAGAGGATGAGGTTCATTGATGAACGGCAGGGCGGGCATGGACCCAAGTTAAGCCGCATTCTTCCCTCCCGCGCAAGTCTGCGGCAGTTCACTCCAGGGTATTCATCCCCCGTTCCAGTCCGTGCATCATTGGTTCGATGAACCGGTATCCCTGGGGCAGCTCGATGCGTGCCAGCTCCCCCGCCTCCGTAAAATACAGCCGGATTTCCTCCATCTGCATGATCTCCAGGGTGACAATATAACAACGACGCTGCTTGCCAGCCAGATCCATCAGACCTTCCCGCGCGGTGAGCGGCACACTTTTGGCCTGCTGCTGCACTTGGGATAGCTGGGCCAGCCAGTCCGTCTCCCCGCCGTCAAAGGCCCCTTTCATGGCCATCATCGTCTGGATAAACTGTGTGTTCATCACCAGTTGCCCGCCCTTCTTAACCTCAATGGCCGGTAATTTGTTCCCCTCTTTCCAACTGATCGTGGCCAGCGTGTCGGCAGAGATGGATTTCACCTCCAGGTCGAGGCTGGTCCAGCGCTCCGCGTCCGCCAGTTCTCCGTTCAAGCGGAAGCTGAGGTCATGACCCGCCTTTTTTCCCGCCTGCAGATCCACCACGCCGGAGGCCAGGACCGCATACACCGGCGGCGCGGCCTCGTCCCCGTCCCGCCGGATCGTAAAAGTCGTGTGGCCGATCTTCTCCTTCTCCCGGTAAAGGTGCAGCGTGTTGTTAAACGCCGCCGCCTCCGTCAAAAAGAGGTCAAACACAAACCTCGGCGGCACCACCGCAAAGCGCGAATGGTCCGGGAAATACGTGTCCCGGATAATGAGCCCGGTCATCACCGCCCAAAAGAGCACAATGACCGCCGATAGAATGCGCCACAGCATGAACAGGATACTGACGCCGAACCGCTACGGATGTAAAGATCAGGCGATCAGCTTCTTCACTAAATTTCCCGCCACTCCCGTCAGCCGCACATCCAGGCCCTGGAATTTCACCGTCAGCCGTTTGTGATCAATGCCCAGCAGGTGCAGCATCGTCGTGTGCAGGTCATGCACATGCACCACATCCTCCACCGCCCGGTAGCCAAGCTCATCCGTGGCCCCGTAGCTGAAGCCCGGCTTCACCCCGCCACCGGCCATGAAGACATTGAAGGCCAGGATGTGATGGTCCCGCCCCGTGCCCTGGCCCATCGGCGTACGGCCAAATTCACCGCCCCACAGGATCAGCGTGTCCTCCAGCATGCCGCGTTGTTTCAGGTCCTTGATCAGCCCCGCCGTCGCCCGGTCCACATCCAAAGCGGAAGTCGTCATGCCCGCCTCAATGCCGCCATGGTGGTCCCAGGCGCGGTGGTAGAGCTGGATCATCCGCACCCCGCGCTCCGCCATGCGGCGGGCCAGCAGGCAGTTGGAGGCGAAGCTCCCGTCCCCCGGCTCCTTGACCCCATAGAGGTCCAGGATATGTTGCGGCTCGCTCTTCAGATCCGTCAGCTCAGGTACGCTGGCCTGCATCTTAAAAGCCATCTCATACTGGGCGATGCGCGTCTGGATCTCCGGGTCCAGCTTCTCCTCTGCCAGCATCCCGTTCAGCCGTTTCACCTCCTCGACCACCTGCCGCTGCGTGCTCTGGCAAACGCCCTCCGGGCTGCCCAGGTAATGCACCGGCTGGCCCTTGGCCTGAAACTGGATGCCCTGGTACTTGCTGGGCAGGATGCCCGCCGACCACTGCCGCGCCGACACCGGCTGCTGCCCGGTTTTCCCCGCCGAGGTCAGCACCACAAATCCCGGCAGATCACTCGTCTCACAGCCCAGCCCATACAGCAGCCATGAGCCCATGCTGGGTCGCCCCTTGATGATGCTGCCCGTGTTCATAAAGGCATGCGCCGTGTCATGATTGATCTGCTCCGTCTGCATGGAGCGGACGATGCACAGATCATCCGCCACGCTGCCGATGTGCGGGAACAACTCCGAAATCTCCTGCCCGCTCTGCCCCCATTTCTTGAAGCCGCAAAACGCCCCCCGCGCCGTCAGCTCCGCCCCCTGCAGCTGCGCCAGTTGCTGCCCCTGGGTAAAGGAGGCCGGGAAGGGCTTGCCATCCAACTCCTTCAGCTTCGGCTTCCAGTCAAAGGTCTCCAGATGCGACGGCCCGCCAGCCATGCAGAGAAAGATCACCCGCTTCGCCTTCACCGGCAGATGCGGTCGCAACATCGCTCCCGCCACGTCGCCTTGCGCCTGCTGAGCCAGCCCGGCCAGCGCCATGCCCCCCAGACCATAGGCCGACTGCGTCAAAAACGCGCGCCGGTTCACACTCAGGGCATGGGCAGTGGGGTCCATCGGTTTCATGGGTCAGATAACAATAAACAATACGGCTGAAATACCACAGACTTGCCCCGTATGGCCAGCTTTCAGCCATGGAGGATTCCGTCGCGTGCTTTTGTTCGCACCCCTCCCCCTCCAGCTCAAGGCACATCAATGATCACCCCGTTGCCCTTGCCGCCAGAATTCGCCGCCTTCCAGTCCTTGTACTTCTGCAGTTCCCGCTCGATCAGCTTCAGACAAAAAGCCAGGATCGCCGCATCATCCAGATAGCCCACGCCCAGCAGCACATCCGGAATGATATCCGCCGGATTCAGCACATATAGCAGCGCCAGCGCCGCCGTGCTGATGACCCAGTATGGTACCTCCCGGTACCGCCCGGCCCAGTAATCCTTCACCAGTTCCAGGATCAGCTTCCCCTGCTCGGCCCAGTGACGCAGCTTCGGCAGCTTGTCCTCAATGTCACGGGACCGTTGGCTCACCTTGGCGATGTCAATGTCATGCTGATTGTCTGGCGTTGGCATGATGGTAAAATGGGTCAAAAGTGCATCGCTGGCGATGACGAAAAAAAGTCTATTTTAGAATCCTGCCCAGCAAAAAATATGCCCGTCGTGCCAAAAGCCAGATTGCCCTCTGCCCCGCCATCCGCTTGGATAGCCAGATGTCAAAAGACGCCGCTCCTCACTTTCACAAACGCTGGCGCAAGGAGCTCGTCATCGTCGGGGCGCTGCTCATCACTCTGCTCACGCCCTTCCTGCTGAAGCCCGCCCAGTCCACCTCTTCCTCCGGGGCCGACCGCCGCCTCGTCATCCTCACCCCGCACCCGGAGCGCCTGCGTTCCGAATTCGGCCAGGCCTTCGTCCGCCACTGGAAGGAAAAAACCGGCCAGACCGTCGCCATGGACTGGCGCGTGCCCGGCGGCACCTCCGAAATCGCCGTCATGCTGAAGTCCGAATACAGTGCCGCCTTTCAGCAGCATTGGACCCGTCAGACCGGTCAGCCATGGACCTCGGCCATCGCGCAGAATTTCATGAGCCCCAAGACACCGGCAGCCGATCCCGCCCGGAAAGCCTTCCTCGATTCCAGCGTCGGCATCGGCGTGGACATCTTCTTTGGAGGCGGGGCCTATGACCTCCAGATGCAGGCCGAGGCCGGCACCCTCGTGGCTCAAAACCAGTCTGGCACCGGCATCGCCGCGCTCAGGCAAAAACACCCGTCCTGGTTCAGCGATAAAGGCATTCCCGAAATGGTCAGCGGCGAGCCCTTTCGCGACTCCAAGGACCGCTGGGTGGCCTGCTGCCTGTCCAGCTTCGGCATCGTGTACAACCGCGATGTCCTGAAGCGTCTCGGCATTGAAAAAGAGCCCACCCAATGGCGCGACCTGGCCGATCCGCGCCTCTTCGGCCAGCTCGCCCTCGCTGATCCCGGCCGCAGCGCCACCGCCACCAAGGCCTTTGAAATGCTCATCCAGCAGGAGATGCAGGAGGCCCTCCAGCGCCTCACCGCAAATCCCGGCCAGCTCAAAACACCCGCTGAGATCGAAGCCGCCGCCATCCGCACCGGCTGGCGCAGCGGGCTCAATCTCATCCAGCGCATCAGCGCCAATGCCCGCTACTTCAGCGACAGCTCCAGCAAGATCCCCCTGGACGTCGCCCGTGGCGATGCCGCCGCCGGCATGTGCATAGACTACTACGGCCGCTCCACTGAGGAGGAAACCCGCCGCGCCGATGGCAGCTCCCGTGTCCGTTTCATCATGCCCGTCGGTGGCAGTTCCGTCAGCGTGGATCCCATCGGCCTGTTCCGTGGCGCACCGGATTCCGAGCTGGCCACCGCCTTCATCGAGTTTGTGCTCAGCGATGCCGGGCAGAAGATCTGGTCCTACCGCACCGGCACACCCGGCGGACCCGCCCGCAGCGCCCTGCGCCGCCTCGCCGCGCGCCAGGATTTTTACACCCCGGAGCACCTCGCCCACATGAGCGACCCCGATGAGCTGCCGTATGAAAAGGCCAAAGCCTTCACCTATCATCCGGAGTGGACCGCCGCCGCCTTCAGCACCCTGCGTTTCCTCATCCGCGTCATGTGTGTGGATACCCACAGCGAGCAGAAAACCGCCTGGAAAACCCTCATCCAGACCGGCCAGCCGCCCCGCGCCACCGAGGCCTTTGATGAGCTCAACAGCGTCCGTTACGAGACCGCCCTCGGCAGCATCACCAAAACCGTCCGCGCCCGTGACAAAGTGGCCGAGACCCGCCTGGCCCGCACCCTGGGCGAAGACTTCCGCCACAATTACGAGCTCTCCCTCCACCTGGCCAAAAAAGGCGAATAAAACGCACACCCCAGCTTCAGCTTCACTTTCAGTTTCCCGCACCCGCATCCGCTTCCGCCCGCGCTCCCTCCCACGCCATGTCACGCACCGTCGCCATCTTCATGTTCGGCATCATGGCCGTCTTCTTCGGCTGCTTCTTCGCCTGGCCCATCTGGACCACCGTGGAGCTGGCCTTCATGACGCCCGACCACCATTTCACGATGGAGTTCGTCTTCGAGGTCTTCATGAATCCTTTGTATCGCGAGGGCCTTTTCAATTCCTTCCTCATCGCCCTCTGGACCACCCTCGGCTGCCTGCTCATCTCCCTGCCGCTTGCCATCTTTTTTGTTAGGTATGCCTTTCCTGGGAAAACGCTGCTCAACAGCCTCGCCCTCACCCCCCTCGTCCTGCCGCCCTTCGTCGGCGCCATCGGCATCAAGGCCATCCTCGGCCAGTCCGGCGCCCTGAATGCCCTGCTCATAGACCTCGATTTCATGGACCCCCTGCACCCCACCGACTGGCTCGGCCAGGGGCAGATGTCCGGCATCATCATCATTCAGGTGCTGCATCTTTATCCCATCCTGTATCTGAACGTCGCCGCCGCCCTGGCCAATCTGGACCCCGCCATGGAGGAGGCCGCCGCCAGCCTCGGCTGCCCGCCCTTCCAGCGTTTCTGGCGCATCACCCTGCCCCTCATCATGCCCGGCATCTTTGCCGGCGGCACCCTCGTTTTCGTCTGGGCCTTCACCGAGCTGGGCGTCCCCCTCGTCTTTGACTTCGACCGCGTCACCTCCGTGCAGATCTTCCGCTCCCTGAATGACCTCAGTGACAATCCCTTCCCCTATGCCCTCGTGGTCGTCCTGCTCTTTTTCAGCACCCTTTTTTACACCTTTGGCAAGCTCCTCTTCGGCCGGGCCGATGCCACCGGCGGCGGCCGCGCCACCACCGCCCGCACCACCACCCGCCTCCCTTACGGCCTCGGCCTGCTCTGCTCCCTCGCCTTCCTCGCCGTCACCTTCCTCGCCATCATCCCCCACCTCGGCGTCGTCCTCCTCAGCTTCGCGGACGACTGGTACGCCACCGTCCTCCCCCAGGCCTACACCCTGGACCATTACAGCGAGGCGCTCGGCCACGAGCTCACCCTCAGCTCCATCGCCAACAGCCTCAAATACTCCGTCCTCGCCATCGCCTTCGCCCTCGTCCTGGGCGTCGGCGTCGCCTACGTCAATGTCCGCACCCGCCTCTTCGGCCGCCAGATTTTGGATGCTATGGCCATGCTGCCGCTCGCCGTCCCCGGCGTCGTCCTCGCCTTCGGCTACCTGGCCATGACCCGCCCCGGCCAGCCGTTCGACTGGCTCATCCTCGGTGAAAATCCCTTCCTCATCCTCGTCATCGCCTACGCCGTCCGCCGCCTCCCCTTCATCGTCCGCTCCGCCACCGCCGGCTTCCAGCAGGTGAATCCCGCCCTGGAAGAAGCCGCCCGCAACCTCGGTGCCACTCCTGAGCGCGCCCTCTGGCGCATCACCCTCCCGCTCATCACCCCGCATCTCCTCGCCGGCAGCCTCCTCGCCTTCGCCTTCGCCATGCTGGAGGTCAGCGATTCCATGATCCTCGCCCAGCAGTCCGCCCACTTCCCCATCACAAAAGCCATCTACTTCCTCGTCATGGCCCTCGGGAACGGCCCCAGCCTCGCCTCCGCCCTCGGCGTCTGGGCCATGCTCTTCCTCACCATCACCCTCACCGGCGCCGCCCTCCTCCTCGGCAAAAAACTCGGCACCCTCTTCCGCTAAAAAAAGTACCACGGGCATTCGCTTCGCGGCTTCGCACCTGCCCGCGCTGCCCTCCTCCTCGCGGCGCAGCCGCCATCCTCCTCCCCGACCTCACCCCTCACCCACCCGCCATCCTCCCTCCACCTTTTCACTTTCCCTTTTCGCATCCTCGCCATCATACCCACCATGTCCCGCCGCCGCCGCCTTTCCCCGCCCTGGCTTCCAGGCTTCTGGCCCATGGTGGCCTTCCTGCTCCTCCTAGGCAGCGTCGCCGGTTATTTTTACGGCCTGGCCCGGTTCACCACCTTTGAAAAAAGACCCCTGGAGCCCGCTCCCAAAACCGCCCCCAAATAATCCTTTCCCGCGTCTCCTCACCGGTGGATAAAGTCCCTTGCTGATTGACGCCCCCATCCACTCCGTGCCATCATGCCGCCACCATGATTCACAACGTTTATTTCTGGCTGAAACAGGACCTCAGCGCCGGACAGGTCGAAACCTTTGAGAACGAGCTCATCGCCCTCAAAACCATTGATTACCTCGAGCATGGCTTTGTCGGCAAGCCCGCCCCCACCGACGAGCGCCCTGTCACCGATCACACCTTCAGCTACTCCCTGACCCTCCACTTCAAGAACCTCGAAGACCACAACTTCTACCAGGCCGAATGCCCCAAGCACAAACGCTTCGTGGACATCTGCAAACCCTTCTTCGAGCGTGTCATCGTGTACGATACGTCCCCCATTCATTGACGTAAGTGCAGAAGATAGCGCGGGCGCGATTTGAACCACTTTTCCACTTTGGGGATTTGTGCTTCGCGTAGTTGTCCATCACCAGATGGATCTCCATGCCGGCGGGAACGGAGGCGTCTATCTTTTTGAGGAAGTGCAAAAACTCCTGATGACGGTGCTGCCTGTGACATTGGCCGATGACTTTGCCAGTGGCCACCTCCACTATGGCGGAGCGTGCAGGAAGAGGCGAGAGCGGAGATGCAAGCGGTGAGGGCTGCTGGCTGAGGTCCGATGGGGCCCAGGGGATGTCAGCGCCGGCTCAGCGTGCGCTTTTACCAGCCGCTGCGCACGTTCCATTTTTCCATCAGCTCCATGGGCAGCTCGGTGATGAAGCGGCTGGGTTTCATGAGGATGTCGCCATCGCGGGCTTGGTGGTTGATGAGCGGATAGGTGAGGTAGAGCTCATCCTTGGCGCGGGTGACGGTGACATAAAACAGGCGGCGTTCTTCCTCCAGGCCGGCGTCGCTTTCCTCAACGGCGCGGGCATGGGGGAACATGCCGTCGGCCATCCAGACGGCGAAGACCGTGTGCCACTCCAGCCCTTTGGCCTGGTGGGCGGTGGTGAGGGTGACGGCATCACGGTCCTGGGTCTGCTGGTCCGGCTTGTTGTCCGTATCCACGCCGCTGAGCAGGGAGAGCTGGCTGAGGAATTCCAGCGGATCCGTAAACCGCACGCTGTAGTTGCTGAGCTGCTCCAGGTCCTGCTGGCGCTGCTCGGCATTTTTAAATTTGGACTTCATGTATTCCTCATACACGCCGTCATAGATGCTGCGGATCATCTCCGGCGGAGTGGCGACCTTGCCGTCCACGATGAGCTCATCCAGGGTATAGGCGAACTGGTCCCAGGTCTCGCGGGACTTCTTCGGGACGGACATGGGTATCAGCAGATCGGAGAACTTGCCGGTCATCACCTCGGCCTGGGCGGCATCGCTTTTCAGCCATTCGTTCCAGACCTTGGTGGCGCTGGCTCCGCCGATGCCGGGGATGAGCTTCACCATGCGCATGAAGCTTACCTCATCCCGGCGGTTGACGGCGAATTTCATGAACGCAGCCACGTCTTTGACATGGGCCTGCTCAAAGAAGCGCAGGCCGCTGGTGATCTGGAACGGGATACCTCGGTTGGTCAGCTCCATCTGGATTTCCATGCTGTGGAAATGGGCGCGATAGATGACGGCGACCTCATTGAGCTCAACGCCCTCGTCCTGAAGCTCAAGGATGCGCTGGGCGATGAAGGAGGCCTGGGCGCTGCCATTGTCCAGAGGCACGAGTGCCGGAAGCTGGTTCTTGAGCGGGCGGGCGGGCTGGAGGTTTTTGCGGATCTGGGTGTGGTTATTGGCGATGGAGGCATTGGCCAGCTCCAAGACCTCTGGCACGCTGCGATAGTTGACCTCCACTTTATGCACCGTGGCCCGGGGCCAGTATTCGTGGAATTCCAGGATATTTTTCACATCCGCCCCGCGCCAGGAGTAAATGGACTGCGCATCATCCCCTACGACCATCAGGTTGCCATCACGGCCGGTGAGCAGCTCAATGAAATTGCATTGGAGGCTGTTGGTGTCCTGGTATTCATCCACCAGGACGAATTCAAACTGGCTACGGTAGCGTTCTTGAAGATCCTCGTTTTCCTGCAAGAGCCGGACGGACTGGGTGAGCAGGTCGTCGAAATCCATGCAGTTGGTTTCGACCTTCTTTTGCTGGTAGAGCTTGCGGATGAGGAGGAGCTGCTCGGTGATTTTTTCGAAGTATGGATAACGGGTCAGGATGATTTCCTCCAGCCGGGTGCTGGTATTGTCAGCCATGGAAAAGATGTCTCCCACGACCTCCGCTTTGGGGAAACGGAAACCGGTAGTGTCAATGCCGCTGCTGCCGATCACGGTCTCCATGAGGTCCTTCTGGTCCTCACGATCCATGATGGAGAAGCCTTTGCGATAGCCCAGGCGCTCAGCATTCCAGCGCAGCAGTTTGTTGCCGATGCTGTGGAAGGTGCCGCTCCAGAGCCGTTGCGTGTCCAGCGGAACCAGGGAGGTGACGCGCTCCAGCATCTCCCGCGCGGCTTTGTTGGTGAAGGTCAGCAGGAGGATCTGCTCCGGCAGGACGCCATTGTCCAGCAGCCAGGCTACGCGATAGGTCAGCGTGCGGGTTTTTCCAGAACCAGCTCCGGCGATGACCAGTGTCTGTCCCGGAGGGGCGGTGACGGCGGCATACTGCTGCTCATTCAGCTCCGCCTGATAATCAATGCGGGAAGCAGCATGGGGGGCGGCAGTGTGCAGGGTGTATTCGCGGGGCATGGAAAAGGAACGTGCTCAGTGGTCAGGCGGGAGTGCGGAGTCAACCAGGAACTTGCCTGGAGGATTGGGTGCTTCAGCATGGATCAACAACAGTTGCGTGAAAAGGCTGTTGCCATACAAAAGGCAACCGCTAGACTCGCGCGCTTTATCCCCCGGCCCAACCACCGGTTTTTTAGACATACTCCCATGAACTCGTTCCTTCTCGACCAAGGCATCCTGTTGTCCATCGCGCTCGCCGTGCTAGGACTGGCATTTGCCGTCCTGCTCATCCGTCAAATCCTGGCCTGTTCTCCGGGCAACGACAGGATGGCCGTGATTGGCGATGCCATCCAGCAGGGAGCAAAAGCCTACCTAAATCGGCAGATCCGCGCCGTCAGTCTCATCGCCATCGTGGTCCTCGTCGTCGTCTGGTTCACCCGGGGTAGCCTGGCCAGCGCAGGTTTTGTCGTCGGTGCTGTCTGCTCCATGGTGGCCGGATATATCGGCATGATGATCGCCGTGCGGGCTAACGTTCGCACCGCCTGGGCGGCCAGCATTGGTTCCCACCCGGCGTTGAAGGTGGCCTTTAACGGCGGGGCGGTGACAGGCCTGCTGGTGGTGGCCCTGGGACTGCTTTCCGTCGGCGTTTTCTACATCGCGGTGGAAAAAATGGCCGGTGCCAAAGCCGCCATCGATGCCCTCATCGGCCTGGCTCTCGGCAGTTCCCTCATCTCTGTGTTCGCCCGTCTGGGTGGCGGTATCTACACCAAGGCGGCCGATGTCGGCGCGGATCTGGTGGGCAAGATCGAGCAGAACTTGAACGAAGATGATCCCCGCAATCCGGCCACCATTGCCGACAACGTGGGTGACAATGTGGGCGACTGCGCCGGCATGGCGGCGGACGTGTTTGAAACCTACGCCGTGAGCCTAATTGGCGGCATTTTGGTGGGCCACCTCACTGGTCCCGAAGGGAATCATGCCGTGCTGACCTATCCTTTCGTTCTATGCGGTCTTTCCATCCTTTCCTCCCTGCTCGGCATTGGCTGGGTGAACTTTGTGAAGCAGAAGGCCACCGCCTCCCTGGTGAGCGGTGTGGCCGTCGCAGGTATCGTTTCCGCAGGCCTCTTTAAATGGGCCACGGATGCCATGTTCCCCGAGGCCATTGTCATGGCAGGCAAGACAGTCTCTTCCAACGAGTTGTTTTACTGCGCTCTGATCGGCATCGTGCTGACATTTGTCGTCGTCTGGATCACCAACTACTTCACCAGCACCGCCCATGCGCCTGTGCGCCGGATTGCCAAGGCATCTGAAACAGGTCACGCCACTAACATCATCGCCGGCATCAGCGTCGGCCATCACGCCACGCTCCTGCCGGTGCTGGCCATCGCCGCATCCATCTGGGGTTGCTGGGAACTGGGCGGGCTGTATGGCATCGCCATCGCCGTGGTCTCCATGCTCAGCCTGAGCGGCATCATCATCTCCCTGGACGCTTTCGGACCCATCACCGACAATGCCGGTGGCATCGCGGTGATGTCCGGCCTGCCGGATGAAGTGCGCAAGATCACGGACGATCTGGACGCAGTAGGCAACACGATGAAGGCCGTGACCAAAGGTTACGCCATCGCCTCCGCCGGTCTGGCCGCCATGGTGCTGTTTGGCTCTTATGTGGAGGAACTCAAAGCCTTCTTGAAGCTGGACACCATCGCCTTTGACCTCATGAACCCGCAGGTCATCATCGGCATGTTCATCGGCGGACTGCTGCCTTACTTGTTCACCGCCTTTGGCATGGATGCCGTGGGCAATGCGGCCGGCGCTGTTGTTCGCGAAGTCCGCCGTCAGATTCAGCTTAAGCCGGGAATTCTGACCGGCCAGGACGTGCCCGAGTACGGCCAGTGCGTGGACATCGTGACGAAAGCCGCCCTGCGCCAGATGATCGTCCCGGCGCTGCTGCCCATCGTTTTTGTGGTCGGCGTCGCCTTCCTGGGTAAAGAAGCCCTCGGCGGCTTGCTGATCGGAACGATCGTGACAGGCCTGTTTGTCGGCATTGCCATGACAAGCTCCGGCGGTGCCTGGGACAATGCCAAGAAGTATGTCGAAGAAGGCCACCATGGCGGCAAGGGCAGCTTCGCACACGCCGCAGCGGTCACGGGTGATACCGTAGGCGACCCCTATAAAGACACCTCCGGTCCTGCGGTGAACCCGATGATAAAGGTGGTGAACGTGCTGGCGATCCTGGTGATCCCGCTGTTCTTCAAGTAAGCCTGCGTTTAGAAATTCAAAACGGGCTGTCCGCGAGGGCAGCCCGTTTTTTTATGCCTGGTGAGGGGATCTGCTACGACAAAGCGGTGGCGTATAGCCCCGGATCGCCGATTTTATACACACTGACCGCTGCTCCTATTCTTTATCCCATGAAGACTGTGCAAACACCCCAGGGCGACGTTTACCTACACGAGCCGACTTTGGAACTGCTGCGGGCGGTTCGGGAATTCCTGCCGTTTGGAGCGGTGCGCTATGCCAGCACGCAAAAGGGGGCGGACTATGGACTGGTGATGCAGTGCGGTGAGGCGGAACTTCGTGGGGTGAAACAACAGCCGGTGGACTGTGATGAAGCCCAAAGCCGCGTTTCCTACCAGGCGCATTCGATGCTCATCGCCCACAGTCTGGGCAGCTACCGGCAATGCGGCTTTGCAGGGCTGTTTATCCCCTGCCCTTACATGCGGGCCAAGGAAGGCGGCCGCCATGAATCCGGCATCGCTTATTTTGGATATCCTTCCACGCGCGGTCATGAGTCTCAGGAGTATCCGTATGAGCCCGCTTTTGATGGTAAGTTTGGCCATGGATTTACCACGATGATGACCACCTTCATCCGGACGCTGCAAGCAAGCTCCAAGGAGATGGGCATCAGCATGGCGCGGCCCATCGGCATGGACATTCGCAACCGAATGCAACTCGGCTCGCTGGGTTTTGGTTTCATGGTGCTGGGGCCGCATATCTTCAGCCTGAAGACGGTCATCTCTGAGCAGGACCCCGTCTGGACCGTGCTGCGCAGCACCGGGGTGACCGACATTTATCACCTGCCCAGTGTGCCCATGGCCATTCGTGAGGAAGATCTGCACCTAGCCAAACCGGCGGGTCCAGGCACCCTATGAAAAGGGCCGGTTCCCGCGAAGGAACCGGCCACTCATTTAGATCGCCTTGAGACTTACTTTTTGATCACCTGCACGGCATCCAGGTGCACGTTGCCCTCGGAACCATCGGTGCGGAAGATGACGGCAGCTTCCTCGCCTGCATTGAATTTATAAGTGCCGATGCTGTGAGCACCGTTGGCCTCTGCCGCAGGTTTGGTCTGGTCCACCCGGACAGTCTTTTCGCCATCGGCGCTGAGCACGGTCACCGGGGCTTTTTTGGCACGGTTTTCATGTGGCTGCCAATAGACGCGCACATCGTATTCGCCGCTCTCTTTGACAGCAAAGGAGAAGCGGGCACTGGCACCCTCACCCCGGCCGTAGCTGTAATGCTCGCCCACGAAAGGTTTGAGGCCTTCGCCGGTGGTCCAGTTACCGACGAGTTCGGCATCCGTATCATCAATGACGATGCCTTCGAGCTTCTTGGGATCAAGCGAATCACTGACCACCTCAGGCAGTTTCTTGGCATTGGCAGGCATGTAAAGAGGGCCTTCCAGGCTGTCGCGGCGCATGGCACCGGGCTGGCTCATGAGGTCCTTCAGGATGTCCAGATACTGCTCATAAACACCGCGCGGAGTGGTGTGGTGACGGACGCTGATCCAGGCGGCCTTGCCAACCACTTCGCCAAACATGCCGCAGGTGCGCATCACACGGGTGCTGCCCAGGGCGTAACGGTCCACGCTGATGTTGCGGCCGGCCATGAACAGGTTGCTGATGTCCTTGGAATACAGGCAGCGGTAAGGCACGGGATAGCCGTTTTTACGGTCCGTATGCTTACCAAACTGGGCGCGAGAGATGAACGGGTTTTCAGGGAACTTCACCGCATACTGCTCTTTCGGGTAATGCAGGTCCTGGTCCCAGGTGGTTGGCACGCAGGCATCAGGATGGATGACGCCATTGACCATATCTTCACCAGGGAGGATGAGGTCACCGACGATGCGGCGGGACTCACGGGTGCCGCCGACAAAAGCCAGCCAGGTCATGTCGTAGTTGCCGTATTCATCAGGCGCGTACTTTTTCATGGCGCTGACGGCACCATAGACGGCGCGGAAGTTCCAGTCACGGATGCGCTCCAGGCCATTGATGGGGTCCTGGTCGAAGCCGCTCTCCCAAAACCAAGGGCCGTGGAGGTAGTCTTCATAATTTTCAGCCGGGGTATAACCCAGGTCATAACCAATCATGTTGGGTTTGTTCTTCACACCCACTGGATCCATCGGACGGGGCAGAGGGAAGTCTTCAAGGGTGAGGTCCAGCGCCCAAGGGGTTGGCGGCCATGGTTTGGGATGGGCGGTCTTTTTCAGCACCCACATGTTGCTCATGCCCATGCGGCCTTTTTCTTCCTGCAGGATGGTGGCTCCGGCCAGATAACCGACACTGCCGTGCCCTGTGCAGTCACTGAAGAATTTGCCACGAAAGCGGGTCTCTTTGCCCGTGCGGGTGTCCAAGCCGGTCACGCTGCGGATCTTCTTGTCATCCGCCTTTTCCATTTCCACGGCATACACGTGGGTGTTGAGGAAGAGGTCAATGTTCACTTCGGCCTTCACGACTTCCTCCTTCAGCTTGTCGTTGTATTCCTCTGGGGAAGGTGCCGGGCTGTTGCTGGCGCGGTCGGCGAATTCCTCGACGATTTCACCAAGATGCGGATACAGGCCGCGACGGGTGCCGCCCATGGCCCAGACCTGCACTTCGCTGGAGCCGTTGCCACCCAGGACCGGACGGTTCTGGATGAAGGCCACTTTCAGGCCCTGACGTGCGCCAGAGATGGCGGAGCCCATACCGGCATAACCGCCACCGACGACGACCAGATCATATTCTTCCGTTTCAGGAGCCACTTCAGGCAGGCCCAGGAGTTTTTTGCGCAGCATATTCGTGGCTGCCAAATCTGCGGGAGGGGTAAAGGAAGCGTCTTTGCTGAGGACGATGGCGTCCACCCGGCCGTCGAAGCCGGTTTTGTCCACCAGGCCCAGAGTGGCCTTGCCGGAAAGCTCCACCGTGCCGGCTTCTTCCCAAAGCCAGTCTTTGCCTTCAGTGCCGAGCACTTTGTCCAGAACCTTGCCATTGACACTGACCTGGAATTTACCAGGAGCCCCCGGGGCATCCCAAGGTCCGACCCAGTTTTTCGTGCGCACCCAGACCTTGTAGTTCCCAGGTTCGGCAATGGTGATTTCGGTCTCCGCATCCTTCACTGGCGAGCCCATGCCATGGGCCAGGAGGTAGGGCGAGCCCATGATGTCAATAAACTGGGTGTCCAGCATCCAGCCTCCATGGTTGGCAAAGGATTCGGCCTCCACCCAGACCTGCTGGGCGTGACTGGAGAGTGCGGTGGCCGCAAGCGCGGCAAGCAATGTACGAGGTAACTTCATTTAGACAGGGTTGGTTCTTTCGAGCCTCTCATAAACGCCGGTAATGATCTATTACAATCATTTGATGACTGTTACAGTAACATTGCGCAGGAGGCAATTTTGTGAGACCTGATTGGAAAGACATGGCTCATTTTTTTCAGAAAATTTCCGTCGAATTGCTTGACGCTGCGTGTGGGTGCCTATCCTTCCCACCTTTCCCCCTTTGCCAATGAACGAAAACCAGATCAAGAAAGCCGATGTCCTTTTGGAAGCCCTGCCCTACATGCAAGGATTCCGAGGCTGCACCTTTCTGATCAAGGTGGGCGGCAGTGCCATGGAAGACCCGGCGGTGGTGGACACCTTTCTTAAAGACGTGGTCTTTCTGGAAGCCGTGGGCATCAATCCCGTCATCGTCCATGGCGGCGGCAAGGCCATATCCAAGGCGATGAAAGACAGCGGCCTGGAGGCTAAGTTCATCAACGGCATGCGCGTGACCGATGAGGAGACCATCAAAATCGTGGAGCAAACCCTGGCCCGCGTGATCAATCCGGACATCGTCAACAAAATCAATGCCTTTGGAGGCAAGGCTGTTGGCGTGCCCGGCACGGAAGTCTTCACCGGAGAAAAGATGAAGGGCGACCTCGGCTGGGTGGGCGAGGTGAATGACTGCAAGCTGGGGCTCATCCAGGCGGCAGTGGCGGGGGAATTTGTACCAGTCGTCTCCCCTGTCGCGCGCGAGAACGAAAGCGGCAAGACCCTGAATGTGAATGCCGACCTGGCCGCCTGTGCATTGGCCACGCGGCTGAAGGCGACGAAGCTCATTTTCCTGAGCGATGTGCGCGGCGTCATGCGTGACTTCAAAGACGAAAGCACGCTAATTCCCAGCCTGAATCCGGCGGCCATCGAAGAGCTGAAAAAGGAAGGCATCATCAGCGGCGGCATGATCCCCAAGGTGGACTCCAGCCTGGAATCGCTGCGAGGAGGCGTGGGCAAGGTGCACCTCATTGACGGGCGCATCCCCCACGCACTGATTTTGGAGATTTTCACCGATGTGGGGATCGGCACGGAGATTCATCTGTGACCCTCCGAGCGCGAGCGGAGTATGGATGAAAACGGAAAGCGGATTTTAAAGACCAACAGATTTCAGGATTTAACAAAATGGACAGAATGAACGACTTCGACCCGGCGTGGATGGACCAGTATGTGATGCCCAATTACGGGCGTTTTCAGATCTGGCCGCAACGCGGCGAAGGTCCCTACCTATGGGACAACGAGGGGAAAAAATATCTCGACTTTGCCGGTGGCGTCGCCGTGTGCCCGCTGGGCCATGCCCACCCGGAGGTGGCAGATGCCATCGCAGCGCAGGCGCACAAACTGATGCATGTGTCCAACTGGTACTGCATCCAGGGTCAGGCACAGCTCGCCCGCATCCTGGTGGAGGAGATTGTCAAAATTCCCGGCAAATGCTTCTTTTGCAACAGCGGTGCGGAGGCCAATGAAGGCATGATCAAACTGGCCCGCAAATACGGCGTGACCAAGCCCCTGCCGGACGGCAGTCCCCGTTATGAGATCATCACCTTTGCCGGCAGCTTCCATGGCCGGACCTTTGGAGCCATGAGCGCAACCGCGCAGGAGAAGATCCATGGCGGTTTTGGTCCCATCGTGCCCGGTTTTGTTTATGTTCCTTTCAATGACCCGGCGGCACTGAAAAACGCCATCACGGAAAAGACCGTGGCCATTCTTTTTGAACCCATGCAGGGGGAAAGTGGCGTCAACCCCGCTACACCGGATTTCCTGCGCACCGTGCAGTCCCTGTGCCAGCAGCACGACCTGCTCATGCTGCTGGATGAAGTACAATGCGGCCTGGGCCGGACCGGCGAAACCTGTGGCTGGCGCTCCATCCTGCCGGGCGATGAAATCCAGCCCGATGCCATCAGCTGGGCCAAGTCCATCGGCAGCGGCTTTCCCCTGGGCTCCTTCTGGATCAAGGAACGGCCGCTTAGCGATGCCAACGAAACGAAGCTTTGCGATCTCCTCGGCCCCGGCACCCACGGCACCACCTATGGCGGCAGCCCCCTGGCCTGCGCCGCCGGGCTTTCCACACTGAACGTCATCCTGCGTGACAACCTGCCCGCGCACTCCGCCAGCCTGGGCCGCAAGATCGCCGGAGAAGTAGCCTCATGGAAACAGCCGTTGATCACGGATATCCGCGCCTTTGGCATGATGATCGGATTTGAACTTGATGAGGCCACTCTGGCCTCCAAAGAAGCTGTGAAGGCTTCAGGCAAAATTGCCTCCATTTATGTGGCCAAAGCCATGCTCGACGCGGGTCTGCTCGTCGTCCCTGCCGGGCCAAAAGTGGTACGCTGGCTGCCGCCGATGAATCTCACCGAGACCCAGGCTGCGGAGGCGCTGGACATCTTTAAAACTACCCTCGCCGCGATGGCGAATCTTGAATAATTTTCTCCCATGAAACATCTCCTTTCCATCAAGCAGCTCAGCGCCGCCGAAATCGAAAACCTGATTGAGCAGGCGGCTGTGCTGAAAAAGAACCGCAAGAGCTGCCCCCAGGTGCTGGCGGGCCAGAACTGGGCGCTCATTTTCAGCAAGTCTTCCACCCGCACACGAGTCAGTTTTGAGGTGGGCGTGCGCGAACTCGGCGGCCAGGTGATGTTCCTTTCCTCAGCAGACATCCAGTTAGGCCGGGGCGAACCCATCAAGGACACCGCCCGCGTCATGGGCCGCATGATTGACGGTGCCATCATCCGCACCTTTGCCCAGCAGGATGTGGTGGACTTTGCCGAATACAGCGGCATCCCCACCATCAATGCCCTCACCGATGACGAGCATCCCTGCCAGATCCTGGCGGACCTGCAAACCATCAATGAGCGCTTCGGCAGCTGGAAAGGCCGCCGCGTCGCCTTCCTCGGCGATGGCGATTGCAACGTTGCCCGCTCCTGGATCTGGGCGAGTGCGCGGCTCGGTTTTGAACTGGTCATCGGTGCACCGAAGGAATTTCAGCCCGCAGCGGACTTCATGGCGCAGATTCCCGGCAAAACCGTCACCGTCACCGATGACCCCAAGTCCGCCGTCGAAGGCATTGATGCCATTTACACGGATGTCTGGGTGAGCATGGGCAAGGAAGAAGAGGCTACCGGTCGCATCGAAACCCTGCGCCCCTGGCAGATCAATGCCGCCCTCCTCAAGCACGCCAAGCCCGAGGCCATTATCATGCACTGCCTGCCCGCCTATCGTGGCAAGGAAATCACCGAAGAAGTTCTCGAAGCCCAGGCTGACGTCATCTTTGACCAGGCAGAAAACCGCCTCCACGCCCAAAAAGCCGTGCTCGTCGAACTGGTCAAAAACTGAGCACTGCGAACTGAGCACTCCTTCCCTTTCCCCGCCATGTACCGCCACACCCTCTCCGACCGCGTCCAGTTTGCCGATACGGACATGGCGGGCATCGTCCACTTCTCCAATTTTTTCCGCTATATGGAACGGGTGGAGCATGATTTCTTCCGGGCACTGGGTATGTCCATTTGGGACAAGTCGAATGAGATTCCGGTTGAGGAACGGGTGGGCTGGCCACGGGTCCACATTTCCTGCGATTTCAAGGCACCGCTGGTGTTTGAGGAGGAATTCACCATGGAACTGCTGGTGGAGGAGATCCGCGCCAAAACCATCCGTTATGTGATCCGCTTTTGGAAAAACAATGGGGAGCTTTGTGCCGAAGGAAAACTAGTGGCCGCGAGTGTGCGGAGAGATCCCGTGACTGGAAAAATGAAGGCGGTCAACATCCCGGAGAGAATCCGCGACCGCATCACGGTGGCTCCTGCGGAGCTGCTGGCACTGCCACAGATTGGATAGCAGGGGGCAATCGAAGCAGCGAACTTCCTTGGATTTTCGACTAGGCATTGACAAGCATCGTACCTTGTTCATTTGGATGGGCGCGTTCTTTTTAACCGCTGTCTTTTCCGTCTCCTGAATCTGTCTCATGAATCCATACTTCGTCGCTCCCAATGGCCAGCAGCAAGGGCCTTACAGTTTGAAGCAGCTCGAGGACATGATGCGGTCCGGCCACATCAAAGATTCTGACCTGTGCTGGCGTGAAGGCATGAGAGACTGGCAGAGCATTTCCACAGCCATTCCCTCTTTGCTGGTCACTGCCAATTCCGATCCCCTCAATCCCTATGCACCGCCAACGAGCCCCTGGGAGACGGCGGCTTCGCGTGGAGTGCGTAATTATTATGGAGGCATCGGCAGGCTGGCCTATTTTGGCATCAGTTTCGTGCTCGGCATTGCGAATGCATTTCTGGCCACCATGACTCAGAATCAAGATGCCATGGCGGGATTTGTGATTCTCATTTTAGTCGTTGTAGCCTCAGTGGTGACCGTTTTTCAACGCCTCAAAAACATAGGCATGAATCCCTGGTGGTGTCTGCTGATGTTTATACCCATCGCCAACCTTTTTATCGGATTCCGCTGCCTGGCCTGCCAGGAGGGATATGCGAATATCGGACGGCTGGACACTGCGGGGAAAATCATCGCCTGGATCTTTGGGCTTCTGCTCCTGCTGATGGTATTCGCCATCGGTGTCACTCTGGTGGCGGCCAAATGATCCAGGCAGCGAAAACGAACAAAAGCTTTGTCCTGGCAGGTTTTTGATCCACATAAGGGGTTTCCAACGTTTTTCTACGGCGTGAATCCTCCAACCCAAAAATCCAACATGACCTGGCTCACCTTTGCCCTGCTCACCGTGCTCTCCTGGGGCGTTTATGGCATCATTCTTCACAAGGGCCGCGGGCTGATGCCGGACGGCACCCTGCCGGGACCTGAGACGGCCAATGCCAGTCTGAAAGCCTTCCTGTTTGTCGGCATCGCCTACTTTGTCGTGGCCGTGCTGGGTCCGGTTCTGGTGCTCTGGCAGCGGGGCACGAACTGGAGCTTCACCGGCAGCGGCATGACCTGGAGCTTCATCGCTGGCGTGGCGGGTGCCCTGGGTGCCTTCACCCTGGTACTGGCGCTCGGCGCTGCGGCGGCCATTTATAAAGGGGCGGCACCGGCGGCTGTGATGCCCATCGTTTTCGCCGGTGCTCCGGTGGTAAATACCGTGGTGGCCATGCTGCTGCATCCGCCAGCGGGCGGGGTGAAGTCGCTGCCGTGGCAGTTTGTCGTCGGCATTGTGCTGGCCGCCTGCGGGGCCTTCATGGTGGCCAAGTTTGCCCCGACCAACCGGCCTGCGGCCAAGCCGGCAGGTGTGGCCGCCAAGCACTGAACGGATGCTCCATGCCGCCACCCAGGTCATCCTGACGCTGCGTGAGCAGGGTCATCAGGCGCTGCTGGCCGGCGGCTGTGTGCGTGACTATGTGCTGGGCAAGGAGCCAAAGGACTATGATGTGGCCACCAATGCCACCCCGGCCCAGGTCGTGGCCCTGTTCCCCGGCGCACAAACCGTGGGTGCGCATTTCGGCGTGGTGATCGTCAGACTGAACGGCCATCACATTGAAGTGGCCACCTTCCGCACTGACGGCAGTTACAAGGATGGCCGACGGCCTGAAAGCGTGACTTTTGCCACCGCTGAGGAAGATGCCCAACGTCGTGATTTCACCGTGAACGGTCTGTTTCGCGATCCGGTGGAAGATCGCATCATTGACTATGTGAACGGCCAGCAGGACCTGGAAGCCAAAATTCTGCGGGCCATTGGCGATGCCTCTCAAAGGTTTGCCGAGGACCGCCTGCGCATGCTGCGTGCGGTGCGCTTTGCCACCGTGCTGGACTTTGAGATCGAAATCGGGACCTGGGCCGCCCTGTGCGAGCATGCAGATGCCATCAGCACGGTGAGTGCGGAGCGCATCCGTGATGAACTGATCAAAATCTTTCTGCATCCCAACCGCCTGCGCGGATTTGACCTGCTGGTGGACAGCGGCCTCATGGCCCAGGTGCTGCCGGAAATCCTCGTGCTAAAAGGTGTGGAGCAACCGCCACAGTGGCACCCGGAGGGTGATGTATTCGTTCACACACGCCTCATGCTTAGTCTGCTGCCGGAGCAGGTTTCCCTGCCCCTGGTGCTGAGTGTGCTGCTGCATGACATCGCCAAACCGGCCACATTCACCGTGGATGAGGACACGGGCCGCATCCGTTTCAACGGCCACGACAAGCTCGGCGCGGAGATGACCGGCGACATTTTGCGCAGGTTGAAATTCCCCAACGATGTCATTGAGCCGACCCAGGTGGCCGTGGAGCATCACATGGTTTTTAAGGATGTGAAAAAAATGCGCAACAGCACGCTGAAGCGCATGATGGCACGCCCCACCTGGGACGATGAACTGGCACTTCATCGCGTGGACTGCCTGGGCTCCAACGGGCTGCTGGACAACTATGAATTTATGAAGGAAAAGGCGGAGGAGTTTTCCCACACTCCGCTGATCCCCCAGCCGCTGATCAATGGCCGGGACTTGATGGAGCTGGGCTGGGAGCCTGGCAAACAGATGGGCGCAGCGCTGACAGCAGTGCAGAACGCGCAGCTCGAAGGCCTGGTCAGCACCCGCGAAGAAGCCCTGGAATGGGTGCGGGTGAACTGCCAGGCCTAACGACTGATCGTATCACAGCGCCCGTGCATACGCGCCGCCATCCACCAGCAGAGCCTCGCCGGTGATGTAGCTGCCGGCTTCGCTCGCAAGCATGAGGGCCGGGCCCACCAGCTCACGCGGCAGCCCCCAGCGCTTCAAGGCGGTGCGGTTGGCAAAGGCTTCCTTTTCAGGATCACTCAGCAGGCTCATTGGCAGGTCCGTCAGGAAAGGTCCCGGGCACAGGCAATTGACGGTGATGTTGTAAGTGCCCAGGTCAATGGCGCTGGCCTTGGCCATGCCGATCAGGCCCGCTTTGCAGGCGGAATAAACATTGCGCTTTTCCTTCGAACCCACACCCAGCACGGAGGAAATGTGGATCACCCGACCCCATTGCCGCTCCTTCATCCCTGGCACCAGATAGCGCGTCATCGCCATGCAGGAGGTCAGGTCCAGCTCCACGATGCGGTCCCAGGCTTCATCCGTGATCTCGTCAATGGCCTGCGGCTGGTTGGACCCGGCATTGTTAATGAGGATGTCCACCTTTCCCAGGCGTTTCACCGCTTCATCCGCCAGTGTCTTCACCTGCGCACGGTCAATCATGTCCGCCACCATCCACTCCACTTTGACATTTAAACCTTCGCCGATTTCAGCAGCGGCGGCTTTGAGTTCAGCTTCGCTCCGGCTGGAAATCATGACATTGGCTCCGGCTTCAGCAAAGCCGCGCGCCATTGCCTTGCCCAATCCTTTGCTGCCGCCTGTGACGAGTGCTGATTTGCCGGTGAGATCAAAAAGTGGATGCATCATGAGACCTCAACCAAGCCGGGCCTGCACTTCTTGCAACCTCCGCACAGCTTCCACATTCGATTCGAAGGCAAATTCATCCAAATTGATGTCGTTCAGGGATAGCGTGAAGGTCTCTGACACCTCATCAAGGCTGACCTCAACCGCTGAAAAGTCGGGAACCTTGACGATATAAAAAAGGTCAATCGTCGGCCACAGATAATCCTGAAACAGGTACAGGTTAGGCAAAGAGGCGAAATATTTGAAATCGGCCACCGGGATGCTCAGCCCCACCTCCTCATGTGTTTCACGGGCAGCAGCCTCTTCACCAGTCTCACCCGGCTCAATCACACCGCCCGGCAATCCCAGCTTGCCCAGCCCTGGCTCATGCGCGCGCCGTGTCACCAGGAGACGCTTTTGCGAATCCATGATCAAGGCACAGGCTGCGGGAAAGGGGGTCACAAAATGACGGTAGCCGCACTCATCGCAAACAAACTCCCGCCCGCTGGCAGGCACCATGGATTCGCTGCCGCAACGGGAACAGTATTGATAAGGGGAACCGGTGATCATGAATTGAACAGGACAGGGATTGAGTTCAGTTCATCCGCCGTCCCACTTCCTCACATAAGCCCACAAAGGTTCTTTCTGCCAGATTTAAGGGACGCCCTTTTAAAGATGATGTTACCCATCGCCTCTTCAGTTTCGCCTTGGGCAGGGGGACCGGCACAAGCTGGCCGGCCTCAATCTCCGCACGGGCGATCCAGCGTGCCGCAATGGCAATGCCCAGTCCCAGCTTGGCCAGCTCCTTGATCGCCTCGCTGCTGCCCAGTTCGATGAAGTGATTGAGCCGCACGCCCTGCTTCAAGAAGAACTCCTGGATCATGGAAAAGTTAAGGCTGCTGCGGCTGGAGACAATGAACGTCTCCGCCGTGGCATCTTTGACCTTCGGTGCCTTGGTGGCCCAGGCGTGCAGGGGCGATACGAGAAACTCCAGCTCATCTTCAAAGATGCCGTGACACTCCAGCCGTGTCACATCCGGTGGGCGCAGCGTCACCGCCAGATCCACTTCATTGTTCAGCAGCCGCTCGATGGTCTGCGGCGTCTCCCCCGGCAGCACACGGATTTCATATTGCGGAAAGCTTTCCTTAAACTCGCGGAACACGGTCGGCAGGATAAACTGCGAGGCAGCCGGTGTACAACCTATGGTTAGGCGCCCCCGTGGCGTCTTGTCCAGGGCACCTAATGACGCACGCGCCTGGTTCATCGCCTGCATGATCGTTTCCGCATGAGGCAGCAGCTCACGGCCATGGTGCGTGAGGTGTACGCTCTTTCCCTGGCGATGGAAAAGCTGGCAGGCGAGATCCGTCTCCAGGGCCTTGATGCCGTGGCTGATCGCAGACTGCGTGAGATGCAGCTCCCGCCCTGCCTGGGTAAAGCTGCCGCTGCGGGCAAGTGAAAGGAAGGCGCGAAGCTGCCGGGTATCGAGCGGTTGGTCCATGAATTCCATTCATACAACATGTGAAAAGGATTGCGCGTGGTTTCTGCATGAACCTGGCACGCTGGCACCACGGCTGCTGATGTGAATGGCTGCCATGCCGAAGTCAGCACTCATCTCCACCCCCACCCTCACCGGTGTTATCCAGCCGGTCCGCATCGGATTTATTCCGCTGGCGGACTGCGCCCCGCTGCTGGTGGCACGGGAGAAGGAGCTGTTTCGCAAACAAGGAGTCAGGGTCGAACTCAGTTGTGAGGTCGGGTGGGCCACCATCCGGGAAAAGCTGCTCTATGGCCAGGTGGACGCCGCACACGCCATCGCCGGGCTGGCGCTTGCGATGCGTCTGGGACTGAGCACTCCCCCGTCAAGGATGGTGGCCCCATTCGTCTTCAATCTGCACGGCGATGCCATCACCCTCAGCCGCGATCTTTGGAACCGTGGTGTGCGTGATGCATTCACCTTGAAGAAGCTGATCCGCAGCACCACCTCTCGCCGCCTCACCTTTGGCATGGTCTCTCGCTATGCCTCTCATCACTTCCTGCTCCGTCGCTGGCTGGCAACAGGCGGCATCAATCCTGACCAGGACGTCCGCATCGTGGCCCTGCCTCCCACCCAGATGGCCGCCAACATGGCCGCCGGGCTCATTGACGGCTATTGCGTCGGCGAACCATGGAACTCCGTCGCCGTTGAAAAAGGCATCGGCTGGGTCGCAGCCACCAGCGAAGACCTCGCTCCCAATCATCCAGAGAAAGTACTGCTGATGAACGAGACCTTCATTGAGCAGCACCTGGACCAGGCGCAGGCCATCACCGCCGCCCTACAGGAAGCCTGCAAGTTCTGCGACGAAATGGACAACCGTCCGGAGGTGGCCCGCATCCTGGCCGACAGCGGCTTCTTCAGCAATGGCGAAGCAATCATGCGCAAATCCCTCGTCGGCCCCTTTGACCTGGGCACCGGCAAGTCGGCGGATGCCGCCAGCTTCCACATTTTTCACCGCCGCGAAGCCAACATTCCCACCAGCGAACGTGGCCGCTGGCTGCTGGAGGAGTTCATCACCCACGGCCTCCTCCTGCCATCCCAGCGCGCCGAAGCCTCGGAGGCCATGCGTGCCTGCTGGACCTCCGATTCCCTCCTTTTTACCGCCCCTCAAACCATCTCCCCAAAACCACGCAAATCCAGCAAACGCGCCACCCCCGTCCAAGCATGAAATCCCACACCTCCACCATCTCACGCCGCAGCCTTCTTCAACGTTCCACCGCTGCCGGTCTCGGCACACTTCTCTCCGGCCTGCCCCAGGGCTGGGTCGGCAGTGCCTACGCCGATGATTCTCCGGAACGGTCCGACCTCAACTTTGGCATGATCGCCCTGACCGATTGTTCCAGCATCGTAATCGCTCATGAGAAGGGTCTATTTAACAAGTATGGCATCAAGTCCACCGTCACCAAAGGTGCCAGCTGGGCTGCCATTCGCGACTCCCTGAGCAACAACGACCTCCAGGCCACGCACATGCTCATCGGCATGCCCATCGCCAGCACCATGGGCCTGGGAGGCGCTCCGAAAAAACCGATGGTCATCCCTTGGCTGATCAACCGCAATGGTCAGGCCATTACACTGAAAAAGGAACTCAAAGGCAAAGTAGCCGATGATCCTAAAGCGCTGAAGCCCTTTGTGGACGAAGCCAAAGCTGCCGGCAGACCGATGACCTTCGCCATGACCTTCCCGCCCGGCACGCATGCCATGTGGATGCGTTATTACCTGGCCGCTGGCGGCATCCATCCAGGAGATGCCAATGGAGCCGATGCCGATATCTCCCTCATCACCATCCCGCCTCCACAGATGGTGGCCAACATGAAGGTGGGCCAGATGGACGGCTTCTGCGTGGGCGAGCCCTGGAACGCCCGCTCCATCACAGACGACATCGGTTTCACCTCCATCACCACCCAGGCCATGTGGAAGGATCACCCTGAAAAAGTCTGCGCCTTTACCGAGGAGTTTGCCGATAAAAACCCGAAGACCGTCAAGGCCGTGCTCAAGGCCCTGCATGAGTCCAGCATCTGGCTGGACAAAATGGAAAACCGCGAAGAGCAGGCCAACATCGTCAGCGCACCAACTTACATCAACTGCCCCCCCGAGACCATCCTCGGCCGTCTGCAGGGCAAGTATGACATGGGCGACGGACGCCGCTTCCGCGACCCGGATTACATGATCTTCAGTGATCGCAACTGCAACTACCCGCAGGCCAAATACTGCCAGTGGTGGCTCACGCAGCTCCGTCGCTGGGGCTTTACCGAAGGCGCACCTGACTACGAAGCAGTGACCAAAAAAGTCATGCGTGCTGACATCTACGAAGAGGCCATGAAGGAGATCGGCTACGCCCACGGCGGTGCTGATGACAAGCCCGAATCCCTCTTCGACGGCAGCGTCTTCGACCCCAAAGGCGACATGGAAGCCTACGCCGCCAGCTTCGCCATCAAAAGCCTCAAAGCCTGAGTCATTTATGATTGATGATTTACGATTTATGATTTGGCCGTGCACGGCGCTTGGTCGTGCTGCGGGTGGCATTGAAGATCTTCGTGAGTTCTTCCGCTTCTTGCTGCAAAGCTTTCAAACGCTTGCCAGGAAGCAGTTTAGCCCGCTCAGCCAGTTCTATCCAGAACCCGCTTTCGTCAGCCTCTTCAAGAACGATCGTGATCTTGTTGATGAAGTCCGCATCGGACTTTGCTCGAAGAGCCGATCTGTAGTTCGCAGCCACTGAAGTTCCGCTTCTGGCGATCTGGCCTCCCACCGTCTTGCCCGCCGTGGTCTGCGGTAACGAGTCCACCAGTTTCAAAATTCGCACCGCAAATTCCATCGTCCGATCCTTCATCTCTTGGTTCGTCATAGGACACTGATTTCAAATCATAAGTCATAAATCGTAAATCATAAATTCATGCACTTTATAACTCGCTACAAACTCGACACCGTGCTCCTGCCTCTGGCAGCCATCCTGGTCTGCTGCCTCCTTTGGTACAGCATTGCAGGCAAATCGGTCACCACCGTCAAGAAAGATGACTGGGGTGACATGGTCAAAGAAACCAAACGCTTCGGCGTCTCCAAAGATCTGCCCACTCCGGCGGAGACCTGGACCGCCAGCAAGCTTTATGTCGTGGAGCCCTTCGCCAAGCGTGGCGAGCTGGATCAGGGCATCTTGAGGTTCACCTGGCTGTCGCTCAAACTGGTCGCCCAGGGTTACTTCCTGGCGCTCATCATTGGCACGCCCATTGGGTTCTTCCTGGGTCTGTCCAAGAAGTTCACCATCGCGTTTGACCCGATCATTCAGGTCTTGCGACCCGTCTCGCCGCTGGCCTGGCTGCCATTGGGAATGATCCTCTTCAGCGGGGTACAGATCGTGGACGCAGGTGGCCGCACCACGTTCGGAGCCTCGGATGCCGCCGCGCTCTTCACCATCGCCATCTGCGCCATGTGGCCCACGGTCATGAACACCGCCGTTGGCGTGCGTGCTGTGCCGCAGGATTATCTGAATGTGGCCAAGGTGCTGAAGCTCTCCAAAAACAAGACACTCTGGAAGGTCCTCGTGCCATCCACCCTGCCCTACATGTTTACCGGCTTCCGGCTCAGCCTCGGCATCGCCTGGCTGGTCATCGTTGCTGTGGAAATGCTCACCGGGCGCCCCGGCATCGGCGGCTTCCTTTGGCAGCAATACAATGCCAACAGCTTCGCCCACATCATCCTCTGCATCCTCACCATCGGCGTCATCGGCTACGTGCTGGACCGCCTCATGAGCATGATCGAGGGCCGCTTCAAAACCGCTTAACCGGAGGAACTTCATTCGATATGCCGCTCATCGAAATTAAAAACGCTTCCAAAGGCTTCGGTTCCCCAGGGGACCGCAGCGAGGTCCTCAAGGACATCAACCTGTCCGTCGAGGAAGGCGAGTTTGTCGTCATTGTTGGTTATTCCGGGTCAGGAAAAAGCACCTTGATCAACCTCATCTCAGGCCTGGTCAAACCGGACACCGGCGTGGCCATGATTGAAGGCAAGCCCATCACCGAGCCCGGACCCGACCGTGGTCTGGTGTTCCAAAACTACTCCCTTCTTCCCTGGCTGACCGTGGCGGAAAACATCTCCCTCGCCGTGGATGAAGTCTTCAAGGACTGGAGCAAAGAACAGCGTGCTGCCCACGTCGCCAAATACATCGGCATGGTGAAGCTCACCCCTGCAGCCCACAAGCTGCCCAAGGAGCTCTCCGGTGGCATGAGGCAGCGCGTTTCCGTCGCCCGCACCCTGGCCATGAACCCCAAAGTGCTGCTCATGGACGAACCCCTGAGCGCCCTGGATGCACTTACCCGCGCCCAGCTTCAGGACGAGATCGCTGAGATCTGGCTGAACAACAAGACCACCGTCATCTGGATCACCAATGACCCCGATGAAGCCATCCTGGTGGCCGACCGCGTCATCCCCCTCCTGCCTACCTCCCCTGCCACGCTGGGTGAATCCATCACCGTGGACATCGAGCGGCCACGCGACCGCAAGGCCATCAATCACGACCCAAAATTCAAGAAATTGCGCGCCCATCTGATCACCACCCTGCTGGATGCCAAAGGAAAAAACAAAGTGAAGTCCAGCCGCAAGCTGACCCTGCCGGACATCCTGCCCGAAGACCTGACCCAGGCAAACAGCTTCCAATTCCTGAATCGCCGGGGACCGAAGCGCCGCAACGAAATCAAACACGAAGAAGTGGAGGTGACCGCATGAGTGTGATGAACCCAAAAATGCTGGAACTGGACCGTCTGTGGAAGATCTACGACACCCCCAAAGGTCCGGCCACCATCGTCAAGAACTTCAATCTGAAGCTCAAGGAAGGCGATTTCGCCACCCTCATCGGGCATAGCGGCTGCGGTAAAAGCACCGTACTCATGATGGTCGCCGGTCTCAGTGACGTCAGCAAAGGCAACATGATTCTCGCAGGCAAAGAAGCCGTCGGCCCTGGCCCGGATCGAGGCATCGTTTTCCAGTCCCCTTGCCTGCTTCCCTGGATGACCGCCTTTGAAAACGTCATGCTTGGCGTGAACCAGGTGTATTTCACCGCCAGCAAGGCCGAGCGCCGCCAGGTGGCCGAGTATTATCTCAGCATCGTCGGTCTCGCCGAGGCCATGCACAAGCTTCCGTCTGAGCTTTCCCAGGGCATGAGACAGCGCGTCGGCATTGCCCGCGCCTTTGCCCTGCAGCCCAAGATGCTGCTGCTGGACGAGCCCTTCGGCATGCTGGATTCCCTCACCCGTTACGAGCTTCAAGAGGTGCTCCTGGACCTGTGGCGGCGCAACAGCATCACCACGCTCATGGTCACCCATGATGTGGATGAGGCCATCTTCCTTTCGGACCGTGTCGTCATGATGACCGACGGCCCCGAGGCCGAAGTGGGGGACATTTTAAACATCCCCTTCGAGCGTCCACGCAACCGCAAGGAGATCATGGAAGACCCGCGCTACTACGAGCTGCGCGAGCGTCTCATCACCTTCCTCAACGACCGCTCACACATCCGCCCCAGCCGTGAGCCGGAGTTCCAGCCATCCCCGGACATGGCTGCCGAAATGGCCGCCCATGCCCACACCTACCCTTTCCCGACAGCCGCCGCTTAGCCGAGAAAAAACAACGCATCCATACTCCCATACACTGAATGAAAAGGCTAGCACTCCTCCTGGCAACGGTCTCCATGGCCCAAGCAGGCACCCCCACCCCACCACCGGCGGCCCCAGCTCCCCTGCCCCCGCCGGGCTACGCACCCATCACCCTCTTCGACGGCAAGATCACCGTCGATATCCAGGAAAAGATGCGTGCTGAGATCCGTGAAAACAACTTTGACTTCAACAGTGACGTCAATGGCCCTCAAGACGCCTCCTGGCTCTTGCAGCGCTTCCGGTTAGGCATTGGCTATAGCATGACTCCCTGGCTCAAACTTTACGTCCAGGGTCAGGATGTGCGTGAGATCGGCGGCAGCCGGCCCAACGAAATCGGCGTCTTTGCAGCCGAAGGTGACGACACCTTTGACGTCCTCAAGGCCTACATCCAGGCCGGGGATCTGAAGAAAGGCATCAGCGCCACCGTTGGCCGCCAGTTCCTCAGCTACGGCGACCAGCGTCTGGTCGGTCCGCTCGAGTGGCTGAATCAGGCCCGCACCTTTGATGCCGTCAAACTCCGCTATGCCTCGGATTCCTGGGCCCTGGATCTCTTCAGTTCCAGCCCCGTGGTTTTCCGGGACCACAAATGGAACCAGTCCACCCTGCTGGATGATGACACGCAGTTGAATGAAGTCTTCAGCGGCATCTATCTCAGCAGCAAGTGGATCCCCATTAACACAACCACGGACTTCTATGTCTTCCATAAGCGTGACGATGGCACCGGTGCCTTTGGCCCACGTCTTGGCGAGACCAGTTTCTTCACCTTCGGCACCCTCTGGAAGGGCGATCCAAAGAAACTTGGCGGCTGGGATTATGAGACCGAAATGGCCTTCCAGACCGGTGAAGTCAATGGCCGCGACCTGACCGCTTTCGCCGGTCACTGGGGCCTTGGTTACAATTTCAATCATGCATGGAAGCCGCGCTTCGGCCTTCAATACAACTATGCCACCGGCGACCAGGATCCCGCAGATGGCGATATCGAAACCTTCCAGAACCTGTATCCCACCAACCATCTGTTCTACGGATACATGGACACCACCGGCTGGCTGAACCTCCACAATCCCCAGCTTAATTTCAGCTTCACTCCCACGCCCAAGCTGAAGGTCATGCTGGACTATCACCTCTACTGGAACGCCAGTAACGATGACGCCTGGCGTCGTGTGAATGGCGTCACCGCCGTCCGCCCGGTGAATGCCGCCGCCCGTGATGCCAGCAGCTTTCGTGGCCAGGAGTTTGACCTCACCGCCATCTACAAGCTGAACCCTCACGTGGCCTTCCAGGCCGGTTACAGCCTCTACGTCGCCGGTGATTACCTGTCCGATACCGGGGCCGCCGACAATGCGCACTTCGGCTACGTCCAGGTGCAGATCGATTTCTAAAACCTCCACTTCTCAGCCGTCATGCCACAAGTCCCCCTCATCCCAGAAAACGCTCCATTCACGTCTGAACAACGTGCCTGGCTGAACGGATTCCTCGCCGGTATCCTCAGCCGGGGGGAGTCAGCAGGATCTGCGGCATTGACGGCCCCGGTGGAGACACGGCCGCTGCTGATTGCCTTCGGCAGTCAGAGCGGCAATGCAGAAAGTTTGGCCAAGCGGCTGGCCAGGGAAGCGACGGGCCGGGGCTTTGCTGCGCGCGCAGCAGGCCTCGACTCGTTGCAACCGGCCGACCTTGTCCGCGAACAAAATGTGCTTCTCATCACCAGCACCTGGGGTGAAGGCGACATGCCGGACAATGCCATGTCGTTTTGGGACAGCATCAATCAAAACGGCAGCAGCCCCGCCCTCACCGGCGTAAAATACAGCGTACTTGCCCTCGGCGATAAAAATTACGGCGACACCTTCTGTCTCGCCGGCAAAAAAATAGACGCCCGTCTTGCCGAACTTGGTGCCATGCGCGTGGTCCAGCGCGTGGACTGCGACGTGGAGTTTGACGACCTTGCCAAAACCTGGAGCAGCTCCGCCTTCGCCGCCCTGGAAAGCACCACCCCCCTTTCACTGCCCGCCTCTTCAGATCCCATCGTCACTGCTGAAACCGTCGAAGAATCCGGTTACTCCAAAAAGAATCCCTTCCAGGCTCCGCTCATTGCCAACCTGGAGCTCAATGCCACCGGCAGCGCCAAGGATACCCGCCACATCGCATTCTCACTCGCCGGCTCCGGTCTAGATTATGAAGTCGGAGACGCCCTCGGTGTCCATGTCAAAAATTGCCCTGAAGTGGTGGATTCCATCATCACCGCGCACGGCTTTGATCCCCAAACCGAAGTCTCGCTTCCAGACATCGGCACCGCCTCTCTGCGCGATGCCATGATCAGCCATTATGACGTCCGTCACCTGCACGGGGTCACGCCCGGCAATCCTGGACCTGTGACCGATTTCGTCACCAATCTGCGCAAGCTTCAGCCGCGTCTTTACTCCATCGCCTCCAGCCTCAAGGCCCATCCGGAAGAGGTCCATCTCTGCGTTGGAGCCGTCCGTTATGAGGTCCACGGGATCGTTCATAAAGGCGTCGCCAGCACCTTCCTTGCGGAGCGTCTGCCGCTCGGTGAAACCACCGGCATCTTCTTCCACGTCGCCAAGCATTTCCGCCTGCCCACCGACCGCACCAAGCCAGTCATCATGGTCGGCCCCGGCACCGGCATCGCCCCCTTCCGCGCCTTCCTGGAAGAACGCGAAGCCACCGGCTCCCCGGGCAAAAACTGGCTCTTCTTCGGCGACCAACGCCGCGCCACCGACTTCCTCTACCACGATCAGATCATCGAGTGGGTGCAAAAAGGCGTCCTCAGCCGCCTCGATACCGCCTTCTCCCGCGACCAGGAAGAAAAAGTGTACGTCCAGACCCGCATGCTCACCGCCGCCGCCGAGCTGTGGCAATGGCTCGAAGAAGGTGCCCATTTTTATGTCTGCGGCGATGCCAAACGCATGGCCAAAGATGTGGACGCCGCCCTCCACGAAATCATCCAGACCGCTGGTGGCAAAAGCGCCGATGAAGCTACCGCCTACGTCGCCGACATGAAGAAAAATAAGCGCTACCAACGGGATGTGTATTGAGCCCGCACTCATCATTTTCTCACCCTTGTCCCCCTTTCATCTATGACCGCCCTTGCCGCCCCACCTTCGCCTGGCAAAGACTTTTCGCCGGAGCAACAACGCTACCTCGAAGGATTCTTCGCGGGCATCTCCGCCGGTGGTGTCAGCTTTGGAGATCTGTCCTCCGCCCCCGCCGCCAAGGCCCCCATTTCTGAAGGCCCCTCGCTCGATGACCTCACCAAAGAGGAGCGAATCAAACGCGAACTCCATCCCTTTGATGCCATCGAGCAACTGGTCATGGATGCACGCTGGAATGCCAAGCCCGAACCAGAATCCGTTTTCCGTTACAAATGGAACGGCCTCTTCTGGCTCAATCCCGTCAAGGATGGCTACATGTGCCGGCTGCGCATCCCGGGCGGCGTGGTGAAAAGCTATCAACTCCGCGAACTCGCCTCGATCGCCAGTGACCTAACCACAGGTTATATCCAAATCACTACGCGGAACAATTTTCAAATCCGCCTCATCGAGCCCAAAAACTGCCCCGAGGTTCTGCGACGCATCCAGTCATGCGGCCTGCATTCCAAAGGCGCAGGCGCGGATAACATCCGCAACATCACTATGAATCCCTGTGCGGGTTATGATCCGCATGAGTTGATTGATGTCCGCCCGCTGGTCAATGAACTGGCCACGCTCATCATCGCCTCCAAAGAGTTCTATGACCTGCCTCGCAAGTTCAACATCGCCTACGACGGCGGCGGCTTGATCAGCGCTGTAGAGGATACCAATGACATCGGTGCCAGCGCTGTCCGCATTCTTGAAAACGGCGATAGCATTGAGCCAGGCATCTATTTCCGCATTGCCCTGGGTGGCGTCACCGGCCACCAGACTTTTGCCAGCGACTGGGGCGTCATCGTCAAGCCCGAGCAGCTCAATGATGTCATGGTGGCCCTGCTGCGGGTCTTCATCAAACACGGTGACCGCACCAACCGCAAAAAGGCCCGATTCAAATACGTCGTCGAAGGCATGGGCCTGGAAGGCGTGCTTGCCGAAACGGAGAAACTGCTTCCCTTCAAACTCACCCGCCTTGCCCCCACCTCCCCCATCCAGGAAATGCGGAGCTTCTCCCAGCAAGGCCACTCCCACGTCGGCACCTATCCGCAAAAGCAGGAAGGCCTGGTCTATGTCGGAGCCAGCGTGCCGGTCGGGCAGCTCACCGCCCGGCAGCTTGATCGCATCGCAGATCTTGCCGACAGCTACGGCTCCGGCGAGGTCCGCCTCACCGTGTGGCAGAACCTGATCATCCCGAATGTCAAAGCCGCCTATGCCGCCACCCTGGCCAAATCCCTCCGCAAGCTGGGACTCCCCTGTGAGCAGTCGAATTTGAAAAGCGGTTTCGTCGCCTGCACGGGTAACCGCTATTGCAAATTTGCCGCCACCGACACCAAAGGCCACGCCATCGCCATCATGGAGTATCTGGACAAGCGGGTGAAGCTGGACCGGCCCGTCAACATCCACTTCACCGGCTGCGCCCACAGTTGCGCCCAGCACTTCATGGGGGACATCGGCCTGCTCGGCACCAAGGTGAAATCCGAGTCCGGCGAAGGTTATCACATCACCGTCGGTGGAGGCTTCGGCGAGAACCGCAAAATCGGCCGCCAGATCTTCAGTGGCGTCCCTTTTGAATCCCTGGGCAGCACGCTGGAGACCATGCTGAAAGGCTACCAACAGAAGCGCGAAGCCGACGAATCCTTCCATAGCTTCTGCAACCGCCACACGGTGGGCCAGCTCCAGGAAATCTTCTGTGAAGCCGTCTAACCAATAATCATCCTAATCATATGTTGTTTGATCTTGCCGACCCTGTCCCTGGCAGCCGAAAGGCTGCCAACGGCAGCGGTCCTCATGCATCAACCACCTTGGATGCCCTGCTGCTGGAGAACTTGCTGGAAGAACAGCAGACGTTACGAACCCCCGTCACCCTATTCTCAGAGGCCTACGATCAGGCCACCCCGGCCACTCGCTTCTCCCATCTCATTCCGTTGACCCAACCGCAGCCGGGGGAGCAATATTCCTTTGAGGTCAATCTGGATGCTTGCACCGGTTGCAAGGCCTGCGTGGCCGCCTGCCATTCTCTCAACGGCCTGGATGACCATGAATCCTGGCGCGACATGGGCCTGCTGGTCGGCACACGCAAGCAGCCTTATTTGCAGACCGTCACCACCGCCTGCCATCACTGCGCAGATCCGGCCTGTGCGGAGGGCTGCCCCGTCCTGGCTTATGACAAGGATCCCGTCACCGGCATCGTCCGTCATCTGGATGACCAGTGCATCGGCTGTAGTTACTGCATCCTGAAATGCCCGTATGACGTCCCCAAGTTTAACCTGAAGCGTGGCATCGTCCGCAAGTGCGACATGTGCCAGGGCCGCCTGGCCGAAGGCGAAGCCCCTGCTTGTGTGCAAGCCTGCCCCAATGAAGCCATCAAAATCGTTGCCGTCAAAGTATCAGACATCCCCCGGCGCGGCAGCATCATCACCGGTGCCTTTGACAGCAGCTACACCGGCCCCACCACCCGTTACGTCAGCAAGCGTTCCATGCCCGACTATGCACGCGCTGCTGATGCCGGCCATCTGGAGCGCGACCATGCGCATACCCCGCTCTCCTGGATGCTGGTGATGACGCAGATGAGCGCCGGAGCCTTCATCGCCTGTGCAGTTGCCCTTTGGATGGATGCTCTCACGCTGCACCAGGCCGGCATCACCAGTGCCGTGGCCTTTTTCGTCGGTTTCATCGGCATCCACCTCAGCGTCCTTCATCTCGGCCAGCCGTTGAAAGCCTGGCGCGCTTTCATGGGTTGGAGGAAGTCCTGGCTCTCACGTGAGATCCTGGCCTTCGGTGGCTTCGCAGGTGCGGGCTCCGCCGTCATGGCCGCCTGGTGGTGGGGCGATCTTCAATTGCTGAAGCTCACCGTCACCGGCACCGCCCTCATGGGCCTGGTGGCCGTCATCACCTCCATCATGGTCTATGTGGATACCCGCCGCCCTTACTGGTCGCTCCACCTCACCGCAGGCAAGTTCATCGGCACCATGCTGCTCCTGGGCACCGGTCTGGCAGGTGTCGTCTGGAGCTGGATGGACCTCCCCATGATGTGTACCGCCATTGCCTGCACACTCGGCTTTCGCTGGCTGGTCTCACTGTTTGAGATGAAGCAAAACGCCATAGCCCTGGCGGATGAAAAAAGCTCCTGGCATCGCTCCGCCCGCATCCTGGAGGAGCTCCACCCCAGGCACCTCGAGGCAAGACGCTTCCTGCTTGCTGCAACGGGCTTCCTGTTTCCGGTCATGATTTTTGGAGGCCTTCACGCACCCGTTCTTTTCACCCTCTCCGTCACACTGACCTTCTCAAGCCAGATCCTTGAACGGCTGTATTTTTTCACCGCCTCAGCAGGCTCCAAGATGCCAGGAAACTGACCGCTCATGATCACCCTGCCCGCACCCACCTTTCGCGAATGGAACGGCCCGCTGACCACGGATCTTGTACGTGAGCCGTCACGCTTCGGGTTAGGCCCGCTTCCCCGGCGTTTGCAACCCAATGGCACGGCCAAATCCGTCTGCGGATTCTGCTCCACCGGCTGCGGGTTAAAGCTGCATCTCAAAGACGGCATCGCCATCAATGCCACCCCGGATCCGGATTATCCCGTCAATCTCGGCACCGCCTGCCCGAAAGGCTGGGAGGCATTGACTCCCCTCGATTCCCCCGACCGCGCCACCACCCCGTTGCTCAATAACCAACCCGTTGACTGGCCAACCGCTATGCAGGTCTTTTGCGACCGCATGAAAGCCGTCATGGCCGAGCATGGACCCGAGTCCGCCGCCTTCATCAGCACCGGCCAGATCATGTGTGAAGAAATGGCCTTCCTCGGCTCCCTGGCCAAGTTTGGCATGGGCATGATCCATGGCGATGGCAATACCCGCCAGTGCATGGCTACGGCCGTGACAGCCTATAAAGAAAGCTTTGGATTTGATGCCCCGCCCTTCACTTATACTGATTTTGAGGAGAGCGACGTGCTCGTTTTCATCGGGGCCAATCCCTGCATTGCCCATCCCATCATGTGGCAGCGCGTGTTGAGGAACAAGCGCCAGCCCGAAATCATCGTGGTGGACCCCCGCATGACGGAGACCGCCATGGCCGCCACCCAGCACTACGCCATCAAGCCAAAAAGCGACCTCACCTTGCTATACGGCATCGCCCATTTGCTCATCCGGGATGGAGCCCTGGATACCGCCTTTGTCACCTCTCATACCACCGGCTTCGACGAATTTGCCACCTTCATTCAAACCTATACCCCAGAGCATGTCGCCGCCGAAACAGGCCTGAGCACGGAGCAGTTGCAGCGGTTTGCCGATACCATCCGCAGCGGCACGCCACGTGTCTCCTTCTGGTGGACCATGGGGGTGAACCAAAGCCATCAGGCCACCCGCACCGCCCAGGCCATCATCAATCTGGCACTCATGACGGGCAACATCGGCAATCCTGGCACCGGTGCCAATTCCATCACCGGCCAGTGCAATGCCATGGGTTCCCGCCTCTTTTCCAACACCACCAACCTCATCGGCGGACACGACTTCAAAAATGCCGCCCATCGCGAAAAGATAGCTGAGGCCATGAGCATCCCCGTGGCAAGCATCCCGGACCAGCCCAGCCTCGCCTACGACCAGATCTTGGAAGGCATCGAAAGCGGAAAGATCAAAGCCCTCTGGATCATCGCCACCAACCCCAGCCACTCCTGGATTAACCAAAACCGTTTCAACGACCTGCTGTCGAAGCTCGATTTCTTCGTCGTGCAGGACATGTATGCCACCACGGAGACCGCCCGGCGCGCCCACCTCTTTCTGCCCGCCGCCGCCTGGGGTGAGAAAGAAGGCACTTTTATCAATTCCGAACGCCGCATCGGCCTCAGCCGCCAGGTGCGCCGCGCTCCCGGCCAGGCCCTCAGCGATTTCCGCATCTTCCGTCTCATCGCCCATGCCTGGGGCCTGGATGACATGTTTGCTGAATGGACATCCCCTGAGGCTGCCTTCCAGGTCATGAAGCGCTGCACCCAGGACCAGCCCTGCGACATCACCGGCATTCAGGACTATGCCATGATCGAATCCAGTGGCGGCGTGCAGTGGCCGCTTAAAGAAGCCTCATCCTCCTTTGAAACCGAGCGTCGTTTGTTCTCCGACGGCCTTTTCTATACCCCAGACCAACGTGCCAGGTTTATCTTTGACGTTTCTACAGAGTCACCGGAAATGCCCGACCAGGACTATCCTCTAGTCCTCCTGACCGGCCGTGGAACCAGTGCCCAATGGCACACCGAAACGCGCACCGGCAAATCCAAAGTCCTGAGCCTGCTGGCTCCTGAAGAGCTCTTCCTGGACCTGCATCCGCAAGATGCCGCCACGCTCCGTATTCGCGACAATGATCAAGTCATCGTCACCTCCCGCAGGGCATCCTTGACCACCAAGGCCCGCCTCTCTCCCGCTGTCGGCGAGGGGCAGGTCTTCCTGCCTATGCACGATGCCCGCGTAAACCAGCTCACCCTTTGGGTCGTGGATCCGCACAGCCGGCAGCCCAGCTATAAACACTGTACAGTAAGAGTGACCCTGGCACCCAAATGAAGGAAACATTCACACGTCCAGACTTGCCCTCACTCACGATCTGGGGCACAGACAGGGACCGTGATTTCTCCTTCGTCCCGTCTTCAAGCTGCCCTATGGGGGCAATTCGTTGGCGATGCTGCCGCACTCGGCACGCATTGGATTTATGATTTGGACGACCTGGCCAAAAAGCACCCGAATATTCAGGGCTTCGAGACCCCAAAAAAAGGCCATTATCACGAAGGCAAGCAGTCCGGCGACCAGACCCACTATGGTGATGCCGCCCTGCTCTTGCTGGAATCTCTCGCCGCCTGCGGAGGACGTTTTCGTGAAAGCGACTTCGGCATGCGTTTTGAAAGCCATTTCAGCAGCCCTTCATGCCGCAGCTACCTTGACCATGCCACCCGTGAGACCCTGGAGCATCTTCAAAAAGAGCCCGGCAATTTCCAAAACGGTGCCGATGACGATCAGCTCGCCACCGTCAGCCGCCTGGCTCCAGTTGTCATTTCCTATCTGCAAGATGACTTTATTCAAACCGCAGACGCCATCCGCAGGCTGACCCTCGTCACCCAAAACCATCCCACCGCCATCGCTTGTGCTACCGCCCACGCAATGCTGCTGCGCACCCTGCTTCAGGGCACCCCTTTTCGCGATGCCTTTGAGCTCACCCGTAAATCACGTGAAGTGAGCTGCGACGGCTCGGACTACTTTGAATTTGCCTATATGCTGCGGGAGATGGACGTCATCACCGCCACCGGCCGTTATGGCCAGAGCTGCCCGCTGCCACAAAGCTTCCCCTCAGCCCTCCACGCCGCCTGGCGGCACCACGATTGCTTTGAAGTCGCTGTCCTGAGCACCATCAAGGCAGGCGGTGACAATGCCGGACGCGCCAGCATGGTCGGTGCCTGGCTGGGCGCTGCCACCGGCATGGAAGGCATTCCAGAAGCCTGGATGGAGAAGCTCACCGCCAGGGATCGAATCACCAAGGCCATTGAGCAGCTCTTCTCCCATCTGGACGGGCAAAAGCAGGGTTGACGCACGCCTGAGCGCATCCGACTCTGGATGCCCTATGCGCTTTGCGATCTGTAACGAAACCTACCCGAACTGGCCCTTTGAAAAAGTGTGCGAAGATGCCGCAGCCGCCGGTTATCACGCCCTGGAACTGGCCCCCTTCACTCTTAAAGAGGACCCGCGTGAACTCACCGAAGCCGATGCCCTCCGCCTCAGCCACATCGCCTCCTCCTTTGGCCTGGAAATTCTCGGCCTTCACTGGCTGCTGACCAAGCCCACCTGGTTTCACATCACCACCCCGGATGCACTTCAGCGCAAAGAGACCGCTAAATTTGGCCAGCACCTAGCTCGTTTTTGCGCCACCACCGGCGGCCGCATCATGGTCTGGGGCAGCCCCAAAGCCCGCAACACCCTGCCTGAATGGGAATACGAAGACGCCTTCAAACGTGCCGCCGATTCCGTCCGTGCCGTCGCTGAGGAAGCTGGCAAATACGGCGTCATCATCGCCATGGAACCCCTGGGTCGCAAAGAAACTAACTTCCTGAACAACGCCGAGGAAACCATCCGCTTATGCAAGATGGTGGACCACCCAAGCTGCAAGCTGCACCTGGACGTCAAAGCCATGAGCGATGAAGGCAAACCCATTGCGGACATCATCCGCGACAGCAAAGACTGGTTCGTCCACTTCCACGCCAACGATCCCAACCTCCTCGGCCCCGGCATGGGTGAGGTGAAGTATGAACCCATCATCTCCGCCCTGCGCGAGGTGGACTACCAGGGCTACCTCTCCGTCGAAGTCTTCGACTACAGCCCCGGCCCGGAAAACATCGCCCGCAAGAGCATCAGCTATTTGAAGGAAGTCATGGGCGTGGAGTGATACCAGCGCAAGCCGCCCTGGAAGGGTGTGAGAAATTAGATATGGCACCCGGAATAACGCTGCCGCAGGCGCGGCAGCGTCTCTTCTTTGATTTTTTGGGTTCATGGCCACCGGCTTTGTTTGCCGGTGTCATGCTTTTTGAGTCAACGTCTTGTTTTACCCCTCCGGGTGTCAAAAACTATAGAGGCAACAGGCATGCGGCACGGTCACCCCGCAAAGCGACACTTTCATACAATAAAGGGTTCGCCGGAAATCATCACTCCAGGCTTAACAAGCGCTGTGATTCCGCCAGCAGAAAACCGGTGTCTGAAAACGGTTCCCAACTGACATCCCACCAGCGCAGCCTGCCTTGGGCATCCACCAGAACAGCAGCGTGCAGCGGCTCCTCTTCAAAGTCATCGTAGGCGCGGAAGCTCTTGAACATCTCCAGCCCTGGATTGCAATAGATGGGAAAAGCAGGCAGTTGCCCTGTTTTCATCTGCTCCGTGATGCGGCCGGCCAGGGACATGGGTTCCAGGGTGACAGCGGCAAGCTGGATGCCCGCTTTTTCATAATCCTGAGCGACCTTGTTAAAGGCATTCACCTGCTCCATGCAATGGCCGCAAGCACTGCCAAGATAGAAGAGGAGTATGTGCGGCTTTCCTGCGAAGACAGAACTGTCCACCGGCTTGCCATCCAGGGTCAGCGCTTCCCATTTGGGAGCCCCGGGCGGCTGCCAGTGCATCGGCCCCAGGGTGTCTAGCGCCGGACGTTCACCGCTGTCATCGCGTTTGGGTGCGGGTCCACGCCAGCCGTCCTTGAGGCCGAGTCGAGAGGCAAGCGCATCAAAACGTCCGCCCACGGCCAAGTCCGCATCCATGGAGAACGCCAGCTTGCCAGCCTGCTTGAGGGTCTTTTTAGCCTCTTCCATTTTGCCAAGGGCCGCCTGAGTTTCCGCCTTGGCCGCCAGGCCTGGGATGTCCTCCGGCATGCCTTTCAGGCTGGCCTCCGCCTGTTTTTTGTCTCCCAGTTTCAGCCACAGGACAGCGGCTCTCTCTTTGGGCATTTCAGTGGCGGCCTTGAGTTTTGCCGAGGCATCTTTGGTGCCCGCCAGGACCGCCCTCAGAGCGCGCAGTTCGGCCGCAGCCGAAGCGGCGGCTTCAGGTTTTTTCGCCCCTTTGCTGGCGCCGATTTTCGGCTTCTTAGCCGCCTGCTTTTTGGCTTTCCACTGCCATTCATCAAGATGAGCGATGTTGATGTCGAGGGATTTGAGGTCGCCCTTTTCATAAAAGGCGATGCCGCGGGCACGACGGCGCGTGACCTCATGGCTGGCATCGTCCACAGCAGCGATTAGCGGACTGTCCGTGACGGCCAGAAGCTCGTCCCACATCTCCCATTTAAGCAGTGTCTCGATCAAGCGGGTGCGCCCGTAGCTGGCGCTGCCTTTGGCCAGGGTGTTGTATTTGGGATGCCGGGGGTTCGCGATCAGGCTTTTGGCCAGGGCGATGGCTTCTTTGGCACGGCCAAGCTCATTGAATGTGCGGACAAGCCACTCCTCATTATGCGCGTAGTTGTGAATCTGGTCCGGCAGCACCCAGTTTTTGATCATATACGCATGGTCGGCACGGGTGCTGGCTTCCTGCTGCCAGGCGGCATCGTCGTATCTTTTCAGTTTGGAAAAGGTATGTCCTGGCATGTGCCACATGTGGGCGATGCCCGGTGCAGCCTGGCCATTTTGGGCGGCGGATTTCAGAGCTCGGGCGGGCTTGCTGCCATCCCAAAGATGGATGCGGTAATGATGGGCCGGATGCTCAGGATTCGCGGCGAAGACTTGGTCTAGCAGAGCGTCCACAGCCTGCGGGCTGCTGATGGGGGCCTCGCCTTTGGCATGCCAGATTTTCCACGCCAGGAAGGCCTTTGCCTCGACGTCCTCAGGGTGCTCCTGGACGATGGCTTCCAGGTCCCGGATGAAATCCAGGGCACGTTGTTTTTTGTCGCGCTTGTCCTCTTTATAAAAATTCTCCAGCGTGGTCAGCCAGAGCTTTTCATGGGCACTGGCCTTGCCTTTTAAAGCGACCGCTTTTTTGACGAATCCTTTGGCACGGGCGTCGTTGTTCACATTGGCCATCGCCATGCCCCAATAGGCCATGGCACATTCAGGATCCAGCACCGCCACCTGGCGGAAGGAGCGCTCGGCCTCATAATACCAGAATCCATGAAGCTGGCCGATGCCCTGATTGAAGAACTTTTTGGCTTCGGCGTTTTTCGAAGAAATGGCGAAGTCCACCTTTCCGGTGCCAGGAATGAGCACCGCAGCCTGACGAGGCCCCTCATTGAAGGCCTCGCCATGCAGGGAGTGGCCAGGCAAGGGATCTGCCGCCGGGCTGAGGCAGGCGGCACTGAGGAAGAGAAAACTGGATAAACGAAGGTGCATGAAAGGCTGGGCTATCAACGCTTCCACAGTGCCCGATCATGCCAGGGAATGGCAATTCAGATCTTTCTCCAGCGGCGTGCCTTAAATTCATGACGCGGCAGGCTGTCCGGATCTGCCAGGCGCACGGGGATGCGCATGGAAAAGGTGTCGCGCAGTTTTGATTCAAGACGTTTGAGCAGTGTCTTGGGGACGTTGCCAGGAACTTCGATCAGCAGTTCAATCTCGTCCATGGCATCCACTTTGCGCTGCTCCACCATGAATTCGATGATCTCGCTGAACTGGCGGACGACGGCTTCCACGGCGCTGGGATAGACATTCACCCCGCGCACGACGACCATGTCATCCACCCGGCTGAGCACCCCGCCCTCCAGGGCAAGTCGGCCATTCCAAAGACGTTTTTTCACCCAGTCGCCTGTGCGATAGCGCAGCAAGGGCCCCGCAGCGCGGTCGAGTGTGGTGAGGACGAGTTCTCCGTGCTCACCATCGGCCACTTCCAGGCCGCTGGCGGGATCAATCACCTCCGCCAGGTAAGCTTCTTCAAGGACCATCAAGAGCCCCGGTGCCTCGGTGAGCTCGTAACTGACAGGGCCCACCTCCGTCATGCCATGATGGTCATACACACGGGCATTCCACAGCTTTTCAATACGGGCGCGCACCTCCGGGATGCTCCCTCCAGGCTCTCCGGCAACGATGATTTTGCGGATGCGCAGGGACTCCAGGAATACGCCGCTGACTTCACCAATGAGCTCTCCGAGACGAAGAGCATAGGTGGGCGTGCAGCAGAGAACCGTAGCCTCATAACGGGCCATCATTTCTAACCGGGCCTGGCTGGAAAGACCGCCGCTGGGAAGTGACAGGTAGTGACCGCTGGCGGCCTCATAAGCAGTCCAAAAACCGAGAAAGGGGCCGAAGGAAAAGGCGAAGAAAATACGGTCCACTCCCTTCACCAGATCGGCGGCCTCATAAACCCGCCGCCAGCAGGCCAGCATGGACTCCCAGCTTTCACAGGTATCCAGCCAGGCCACAGGCTGACCGCTGCTGGTGCCGCTGGTCTGGCAAAAGCGCGTGTAATTTTGCAGTGGTTGAGTCAGGTGGGTGCCAAAGGGTGGATGGGCCACACGGTCCGCCAGCAGTTCGTCTTTGGTGGTAAAAGGAATCTGGCGGATGAAATCTTCCACCCCGTCCATGGCGGAGACGACGACACCTGCGGCCTTGAATTTGGGCACGTAAAAGCCGTCCGCCGCCGTCACGGCCAGCAGGATGGAGCGCAGCTTGCGCCACTGGCCGGCGCAAAGGCGGTCACGGTCTAGGAGGTTGGTTTCTTCGTCCACGCAGAAGGGTTGGCGAGCGGTGAGAATGGGTCAAACAGAGATGCAGGTAAGGAATGCCATCCCCCATCAAAGTAAGCTGCGGACTGCACCCACAGCCCCGGCCTCGTCCCCCAGGCTGGCCAGGGCCAGGCGCACCCGGTGCCCTCCCGGTCGCCATTCATAAATATCCAAATAGGTGGCCAGCGGATTCAGCAGGCGGTCCCCTGCCCCGGTAGCAATTCCACCACCCAGAATGACAAGCTGCGGATCGAGCACGTTAATGAGGCTGCCGATGGCGGCAGCCAGGCAGCGCACGGATTCCCCCCACACTTTTTCAGCGTGGGCATTTCCAGCGGAGACGGCATCCAGCAAGGCGTGGGTGGTGGCGTAGCGGCCTTCGCCTCGCGCCTGGATGGTATTGTTTCCAATCGCTGCCTCCAGACTGCCAGGGTTGCCATAAAGATCCACTGGCGCATTCACATCGGTGGCGATGTGGCCCAAGTGCCCGGCGCGGCCAATGGCCCCTTTGAGCAGGCGGCCATCGCTGAAAACCGCCCCGCCGACGCCCGTGCCGAGGGTAATCATAAAGACATCCTGGCAGCCTTTTGCCGCCCCTGTCCAAACCTCCCCGAGCAGGGCGGCATGGGCATCATTCAGCACATTGACGCGCCGTTGGAGAAAGGCGGGCCAGTCCAGCTTTTCCAGGCCATGCATGCGCCCAGGCATCCAGTCAATGCAATGGCCCGCAGGATTTGCGAGCCCGGGAGCAGACAGGCCGACGGGCAGGTTTGACTGGCCGGCACGGCTTTCAAATTCCTCGATGATGTCCCGGATTGTCAGGGCAAACCGCGGCACCTTATCTTCAAACTCACCGTCCAGGGTGGGTCGGGACAGACTGGTGATGAGCTGGCCGCTGCCGCAGTCAATGAGGGCCGCTTTGATGTTGGTTCCGCCAAGGTCAATACCAATGGCGAGGTTGCTGGAAAGATGGGTCATATTTGAAAATAAAGAGGCAAAAAGCAAAGGCGGTCATTCCCTGCCTTCAGAGACCGTCCAGCCGCCATCCACGGCCAGCACCTGGCCAGTGATGAAGCGGGAAGCCCGCGAAAGCAGGAAGAGCGCGGCGCCTTCCACATCCTCCGGCGCGCCCACACGTCCCCCATCCAGCGGCTGTTTCGCCGAAATGAAGCGGACGATGCCCTCATCTCCCACAGCGCGCTGGGACATGGGTGTCTCCACCAAAGCGGGAGCGATGACATTCACACGGATGTTTTGGGGTGCATAATAACTGGCGATGGATTTGCTAAATCCAATGATGCCCGCCTTGGCCGCCGCATAGGCATGACTGGCGAAGTATTGAGGCGACGGCGACCAGCCGAGAACGCTGCCCATGTTCAAAAGGCAGCCGCCACCTCCCTGTTGAAGAAACTGGCGCACGGCGGCGCGGTTGGAGGCGATCAGGGAGGCAAGGTTTAAATTGAGGGTGTATTGCAACCCTTCATCGGTGATCTCGTGAAGTGGCCCGTCCCCTCGCGAGCGACCGCTGCCGCCAGCCACATGGTAAAGGGCATCCAGCCGGCCAAAAGATTCCACCGCCAGCGCCACGGCCCGGTCAGCCGCCTGAGGCTGGCTGGCATCTGCGGCAAATCCGCGCGCCTTCGGCCCGAGCAAATCTAGTGCGGCGCGGACATTGGCCTCGCTGCGGCTGGTCACGACTACGCGCGCGCCATTGGCAATGAGCGCCTGTGCAGCCGAGAGACCGAGCCCGGTGGTGCCGCCCATGACAACGACGGAGAGTCCTGCAACATCGTAACGTGTGTTCATCAAGGGCCAGTATCCCGAAGGCAAGAAGGCTGGCAAGTGCGGGAGCGGTCTTCGCTAATCAAGCAAGGATCTCCTTCACCACATGCCCGTGCACATCGGTGAGGCGGAAGTCGCGGCCGGCATAACGGTAAGTCAGTTTTTCGTGATCCAGCCCGAGCATATGGAGAATGGTCGCGTGGAGGTCATGCATGTGGACTTTGCCATCCACAGCCATGAAACCGATGTCATCCGTGGCCCCGTGGGCGAAGCCTGCCTTCACCCCGCCGCCGGCGAGCCAGACAGTGAAACCCAGTGGATTGTGGTCACGTCCGGTGCCATTTCTTTCTGCATACGGCGTGCGGCCAAATTCGCCTCCCCACCAGACGATGGTGTCTTCCAAAAGGCCACGCTGTTTCAGGTCGGTCAGCAAGCCGGCTATGGGCTTGTCCACGGCAGCCGCGTGATCGCCATGTTTGGGCAGGTTGCTGTGCTGGTCCCAGGCGGGATTGTTGGAGTTGTCCCCGTAGTTGACCTGGATGTAACGCACGCCCTGTTCGGCCATGCGGCGGGCCATGAGGCACTGGCGGCCGAAGTTGTCCGTGGTCTTGTCACCGATGCCGTATAGCTGGAGGGTGGACTCCGATTCCTGCGCGAGATCCAGGGCGTCCGGAGCCTTGTTTTGCATGCGCCAGGCGAGTTCATAACTCTGGATGACGGCTTCGATCTCATTGTCCCCGGGCCGGAGTTGCTGCGAGTTCAGCGCGCCTAGCAATTCATACTGCCGCCGCTGCTGCTCGGGCGTCCAAGTGCTGTTGACGATGTTTTTGATGGTGGCCTCCTTGCTCGGCAGGCCGCTGCGGCCCAGCGGGGTGCCTTGATAAAGGGCAGGCAGAAAGGCATTGCCGTAATTGCGGGGGCCGCCATTGCCCAGGCTGGGGCTGATGGTGACAAAACCGGGCAGATTTTCATTCTCCGAACCCAGGCCATACATCACCCAGGCACCCATGCTGGGGCGAATGAAGCTGGTGGTTCCGGTGTGCAGAAAGAGGGTGGCAGGGCCATGGGCCACCCCCTCCGTATGCATACCGTGGAGGAAGCAGAGGTCATCCACGTGCTTGTTGATGTTCGGAAACAAATTGGAGGCCCAGCGCCCGGTTTCACCATGCTGGGCGAAGTCCCACAATGGCTTTTTGATCCTCTGAGGGGAGCCTTTGCCGGTCTTGGCGACCGTGCGCGGATCGGCGATATCAATGATCTTCTCGTCGTCCTTTAACAGGCGCGGTTTGTAATCAAACGAGTCCACATGACTGACGCCGCCCTGCATGAACAGGAAAATGACCCGCTTGGCGCGCGGTGCATGATGAGGCTGCGGACCTGGGAGGGGACTGCCTGCAGCCCAGGCCTGCTTCTGCGCGAGCGCAGACGCTGCGAGGTATCCGAAACCACAGCCCGTGGTCTGGAGAAAGGAGCGTCGGGAAGAGAACATGGGGTTAGAACGGGCCGAGCATGAGCTTTTTTGCTTAAAGAACCAAGATCATTTGATCATGAATTGGGAAAATTTGATCTGGAAGCAGCCATCCAATCCTGGCGAGCCAGCCGATTAAGTCATGTCTCGACATTTTGACCCCGGCGTTATTTGATGGACGAGAATTGATCCATGACTCTCGCGAACTCCCTCTTCCGTTCATTCCTCTTCGTCGTCTGTCTTGGAACTGCACTGAGCAGTTGCAGTTCCACGTCGAACGAAGAGTCTGCCGCGCAGCCTGAACGCAAAAGCGACGCCTTTTGGATCGGCGACCAGGTATCCGGCAGCCCGCGGCTGGTGATTGACCTCAGCGCCCAGCGCATCCGTTATTATAAGGGAGAAAAGCTGGTCGGGGTCTCCCCGATATCCTCTGGACGGGAAAGTCATTCAACCGTTACTGGCAGTTTCAGGATTTCCCAGAAATCCCGCTACCACCGTTCATCTCTGTACGGGGATTATGTGGATGATGCAGGCAATGTGGTGGTCTCCGATGTGGATGTGAGGAAGGATCCGCGCCCGCCTGGGACGCGCTTTCTCGGAGCCAAAATGAATTATTTTATGCGTGTGGTCGGGGCGATCGGCATGCATGAAGGCTACTTGCCTGGCTACCCGGCCTCCCATGGCTGCATCCGCCTGCCCACGGACATGGCGGCCCATTTTTACAATGCCACGCCGCATGGTACGCCGGTAAAGATTGTGGGCAATGCGGCGCTGGCTCCTTATGAGCAGCCGGTCACCGTCCCCGCCCCCGCTGAGCCTGCCAGTATACCCGGCTCCAGCAACTGGCTGCGGCCCGAACGCCGTTCCAAGATCCCCAAACGCCAGGCTCTGGCTCCCGGAACCACCTTGTATCTGTAATCAGGCGGACAATCCGTTCTGCTTGTGCGGAGGCGCAATTTCGCAACGGTGATCGGATGACAAGAACCGAAGCTTACCTGGCCCTGAACCTCATCCCGCAAGTGGGGCCGGTGCGCATCAGGCGGCTTCTTCAGGCCTTTGGCTCCCCGGAGCGGGTGCTGACGGCCAAGGCAACGGAACTGGCCCGGGTAGAAAGCATTGCCATGGCCCAGGCGGAGGCCATCGCGGCCTGGGACGCTCGAGGTCAGGTGGAAGTGGAGTTGAAAAAAGTCCGTGACCGGGGCCTGACGCTGCTGACGCAGGAGGATGAGCTGTTCCCGCCGCTGCTGAAGCAGATCTATGACGCGCCAGTCCTGCTCTACGTGTGGGGCCAGCTCCAGAAGCGGGATCACCAGGCCATCGGCGTGGTGGGCAGCCGCCATGCCACCCTCTACGGCATGAATGCCACCAAGAAGCTGAGCTACCAGATTTCTTATGCGGGCTACACTGTCGTCAGCGGCCTGGCCCGGGGGATTGACACCGCTGCGCATGAGGCTGCCCTGGCTGCAAAAGGCCGGACGGTGGCGGTGATTGGCTCCGGCATGGGCAAGCTCTACCCGCCGGAAAACCTGGCCCTGGCGGAGCGCATTGCCCAGAACGGGGCGGTCATCAGCGAATACCCGGTGGACCGGATGGCTGACCGGCAGACTTTTCCGTACCGGAACCGCATCGTGGCGGGATGGTGCAGCGGTCTTCTGGTCGTCGAAGCGCCCATCAAGAGCGGATCTCTGATCACGGCCCAGCAGGCAACTGAGCAAGGCCGGACAGTATATGCGGTGCCAGGGCCCATTGACAAACCCACCTCCACCGGTTGTAACAGGCTGATCCAGCAAGGAGCCAAGCTGGTGATGGATGGGGCGGACATCCTGGATGACCTGATGGCCCTCTTCCCCACCGCGCCGATGCCCCCAAAGGTGGAAGCTCTCCCGCCTGCGGCCAATCTGACCCTGGATGAGCAGATCCTCTTTGATGCCATGACGACGGAGGAGGTCCATATTGACGAGCTGACCTCACGCTCCGGCCTGGCGGCAGGCACGGTGAATGTGAACCTGATGCGGCTGGAAATGAAACGGCTAATCCGTGCGCTGCCTGGAAGGCGATATGTGCGCGTGGCCTGATTTCAGAGGAATGATTCCATGGGCCTTGCCGATGCGTATCCCATGCGTTAAACATCGCGCCCCTCTTTGTCCTGACCCTATGCGCATTCTCCATCTCACCCCCGGAACTGGCAACTTTCACTGCGGAAGCTGCCTGCGGGACCATGCGCTCATCAAAGCCCTGCGCTCCCGAGGCCACGATGCCATCATGGCACCGCTTTATCTGCCGCTGGTGACGGACCGGGAGGTTTCCAACCCGGAAATCGGCATCCGGGTGGGCGGCATATCGTTGTATTTGCAGCAGAAATTTCCGTGGTTCCGGCACCTGCCGCGCTTCATCCACCGGTGGCTGGACAAACCGGAGAGGCTGCGCTTTGCCGCCCGGTTCATGGGCATGACCAGTGCGCGGGATCTGGGGGAAATGGCCCTGGGCGCACTGCAGGGAGAAGCAGGCCGCCAGTGGCCGGAGTGGCAGCGGCTGATCGAATGGATCCGTACAGAAGGCAAACCGGATGTCGTGTCCCTGTCCAACAGCCTGCTCATCGGCCTGTGCCCGGTGATCGAGCGGGACCTGGGCATTCCCGTGGTGGTCTCGCTCCAGGGGGAGGATTCGTTTCTGGATACGCTCATTGATCCTTACCGCGAGCAGTCCTGGGCGGCGATGCGGGCTAACGCGCAGCATGTATCAAAATTCGTGGCCCCAAGCCGGTTTTATGCGCGGGTGATGCAGGAAAAGCTGGGGGTAGGCGAAGACAAAATGGCGGTGATTTTCAATGGTCTGGATGCCAATTCCTTCGGCGTTGCAGAGCCTGACCCAAACTGGCCGGTCATCGGCTACTTCGCCAGGATGATCCATGGCAAGGGACTGACCACGCTGGTGGATGCGTTCATTGCCCTCTCCAAACGCGGCACGGTGCCCCGGGTGAAGCTGAAGATCGGCGGAGCCAAGACGGCTGCCGATGAAAAGTATGTGGAAGGCCTGCAAAAAAAGCTCAAAGACGCAGGCTGTGCCCAGCGCGTGGAGTGGCATCCGAACTTGAACTTTACAGATAAAGTCAAGTTCTTCCGCAACCTGACCGTGCTCTCCGTGCCTGCGACCTATGGCGAGGCCTTTGGCCTGTATGTGCTGGAAGCCATGGCCAGTGGCGTGCCGGTGGTGCAGCCAGATCATGGCGCCTTCCCGGAACTCATCGCGGCCTCCGGCGGTGGTGTCCTGTGCCCGCCTGACGATGTGAGCGCCCTGGCGGATGCGCTGGAGACACTGCTGCTGGATGACCACCAGCGGGAGCAGATCACGAACAAAGGCCTGGCCGGGGTGAGAAACGAATTCAGCGCGGCGCGGATGGCAGAGCGTTTTGACGAGGTGCTGGCAGAGATCAAAGAGGGCCAGCCATAACCCCGGCGAGGATTTTACCTCTGCGATTGCCACACTTGCTGCGGGCACGTATGCTGAGGACATGAAGTCCGCCTTTTTAATGCCTTTTCTGGTCTGCCTGACGATGCTGATGGCTGTGTCTGTCCCGGAGGTTCGAGCGCAGGAAACAAGCTATAAAGGCAAGGTGGTGGTCATTCCAGTGGGGGAAGAGGATCTGATCGCCCGAGCGCGTTTTGAATTCATGTCACGGACGCTGGAGCGCTGCACGGACGAAGGCGCAGAGGCGGTGATTTTTGAACTGGACACTCCCGGGGGCCTGCTTTGGGACACGGTAGATCTGATGATGAATGACCTGCAGAAGCTGAAGCCTCGCAGCTATGCCTTTGTCAACAAACGGGCACTGTCCGCCGGGGCGATGATTGCGGTGGCGACAGACGGCATTTACATGGCACCTGCCGGCACTGCCGGTGCGGCCTCACCCGTCTATGGAGGCGGACAGGAAATGGGCGATGCGGAGCGTGCCAAGATGAACTCCGCCACCATGGGCATGGCCCGCGCCGTGGCCAAGCGCAAGGGGCACGACCCGCGCGTGATTGAGGCGATGATTGACATGAGCCGGGAGCTGAAAATTGGTGACCTGGTGCTGGACGACAAGGACTCCATCCTGACCCTGGATGCCGAGCAGGCCATCCTGAAGCTGGACAATGGCAAGCCTGTCTTTGCCAAGGGCATCGTGGATTCGCTGGATGACATCAAGAAGGCTGAAGGCCTGAAGGGCGAGACGGTGATTGCGGAACCCACAGGTTTTGAAAACATCGCCATTTGGGTGACAAAGTACGCCGCCCTGCTCATCCTAATCGGTGTGGCCGGAGGCTATCTGGAAATGCAGGCTCCCGGCTTTGGCATTCCCGGTTTTGTCTCCATCGCCGCCTTTGGCCTGTTTTTCTTTGGCCACTATGTCGCGGGCAGCCTGGTCGGCCAGGAGGCATTCGCCACCGTGGCGGCCATGTTTGTGATTGGCATTGCGCTGATCATTGTGGAGCTGGCCATCTTCCCCGGCCTCCTGGTGCCGGGAATCCTGGGTTTTGTCCTGGTGATGGTGGCGCTCGTGTACACCATGTCAGGCTGGGAGATGCCAGTGGCCCCCGTTGTCCCCGGCGTTCCTGCTGAGCCAGGTGAGGGCGGCCGGTTTGATCTTAACGTCTATGCAACAGGCCTGCGCAATTTTGCCATCGGCATCCTGGGGGCCGGGGTGCTGATTCTGGCCGTGTTCCGTTTTCTCCCGCAGACCGGGCCTTTTCAAAGGCTGGTTCTGGCCACTTCCATTGATGGTGGTGATGCGATGATGCCGCCAACTGTAACACTGCAGGTGGGCGATGAAGGCCAGGCCTGCAGCGCCCTGCGGCCCTACGGCACCGTTCAGTTTGGCGAGCGCCGCGTGGAAGCCATGGTGGAAGGCGGCTACCTGCAAAGCGGAAGCAACGTCCGTATCCGGGAGATCCAGGGGCCGAAAATCATTGTGGAAGCGGTGGGTTGAGGCGCAAGAACCATAGCTTGGGCTTGATCTGCCTCGGCACCCACAGGTCGCCCGGTCATCACGCAGCCTCAACATTCGTCATTGCCGCCAGCCACTTTCGCCCTTTACTCCCCCTTTCCCGAATCACACTCCGAACACATGCCCATCGCCCGCGCTCTTCTTTCTGTCTCCGATAAAACCGGTCTTCTCGACTTTGCCAAAGGTCTGGCTGAGCTCGGCATCGAAATCCTGTCCACAGGCGGCACGGCAAAGCACCTCAAGGACGCCGGATTGACCGTCATTGATGTCTCCGAACACACCGGTTTCCCGGAGATGTTCGATGGCCGCGTGAAGACCCTGCACCCCAAAGTCCACGGCGGCCTGCTTCAGCGCCGGGACAATGACGAAGACAAAAGGAACGCCGCCAAGCACAACATCCCGGTCATTGATCTGGTGGCCATCAATCTTTATCCCTTTGAGCAGACCATCGAGAAGAAGGATGTAACCCTGGAAGAGGCCATTGAAAACATTGACATCGGCGGCCCGTCCATGCTGCGCAGCGCGGCCAAAAATCACCGCTGGGTAACCGTCATCTCTGACCCGGCAGACTACCCCATCGTCCTGGAAGAGCTGAAGGAGCACAAGGGCGAGACCACCCTCGCCACCCGTGAGCGCCTGGCCTGTAAAGTCTTCCAGCGCACCTCCAGCTACGATGCCGCCATCGCCAGCTTCCTTAATAAGGAGCAGGTCACCCAAAAAACTTTCTCCCTGAGCCTGCCTCTGCACAGCGAACTGCGCTACGGCGACAACCCGCACCAGAAGTCCGCCCTTTATGGCAACTTCAGCGACTACTTTGTGAAACTGCACGGCAAGGAGCTGAGCTACACCAACATCCTGGACATCCACGGAGCAGCCGCCCTCATCCACGAATTTCGCCGCCCCACCGTCGCCATCCTCAAGCACACCAACCCCTGCGGCATCGGCTGCGCGGACGAGGACCTGCGCGAGGCCTGGGCGAAGGCGTTTGAAACCGACAAGCAGGCCCCCTTTGGCGGCGTTATCGTCATCAACCGCAGCATGACCGTCGGCCTGGCCCGCATCATCTCGGAGATCTTCACTGACATCATCATCGCCCCGGACTTTGATGCGGATGCCCGCGCCCTGCTTCAAAAGAAAAAGAACCTCCGCCTCATCCAGATGCTGCCGGAAGTCACCAAGACCTTCAGCGACCCCATCATCCGCAGCGCCCCCGGCGGCGTCCTCGTCATGGACAGCGATCCGCGTGCGCTGGGTCTGGAAGACTTGGAAAACAAAGTCAAAACCCAGCGCCCGCCCACCCGCGAGGAGCTGGAGGCCATGCGCTTTGCCTGGCGCGTGGTCAAGCATGTCAAGTCCAACGCCATCGTCTTCGCCACCCATGACCGTACCCTCGGCATCGGTGCCGGCCAGATGAGCCGCGTGGACTCCTGCCGCATCGCCATCTGGAAGGCCAAAGAGGCCGGACTTTCCCTGACCGGCAGCGTCGTCGCCAGCGATGCCATGTTCCCTTTCGCCGACGGTCTCATCGCCTGCTCCGAAGCCGGTGCCACCGCCGCCATCCAGCCCGGCGGCTCCATGCGCGACGAAGAAGTCATCGCCGCTGCCGATGAGCGCAAAATGGCCATGGTCTTCACCGGCTACCGCCACTTCCTGCATTGAGATTTACCAGGCCCAAACAATCTTTCATTGATGCGCTCCCAACTCCTTCTCGGCGTCAACATTGACCACGTCGCAACACTCCGCCAGGCCCGCTACCGCACGATGCTGGGGGCGCACAATGTGGAGCCTTCTATCCTGCAGGCTGCCTTGGAGGCGGAGGCGGCGGGGGCGCAGTCTATCACCATTCACCTGCGGGCGGACCGGCGTCACATTGTGGATGAGGACGTGTATCTGCTGCGCAAGAAAATCGGCACCAAGATGAACCTGGAGATGGGCAATACGCCGGAGATCCTGGCCATCGCCCTGGAGGTGAAGCCGGACTTTGTCTGCATGGTCCCGGAGAACCGCGAGGAGGTCACCACTGAGGGCGGGCTGGATGTCGTGGGCCAGAAGGAGTTGCTAAGGGCCAGCGTCAGCCAGCTTGAGGCCAATGGCACCCGTGTGAGCATGTTCATTGATCCTGACCTCGACCAGATCCGCGCCTCCGCTGAAATCGGAGCCAGCATGGTGGAACTGCATACCGGCACCTTTGCCAATGAGCAGGGGAAAAAACGCACCCAGGAAGCCGCACGGCTGAAAGCCGCCGCCGAGCTTGGCCACAGCCTCGGCCTCCAGATCAATGCCGGCCACGGCCTGACCGTCGCCAATCTGCCGGAGCTTTTTATTGTACCGCATTTGGCAGAGCTGAACATCGGCCATAGCATCGTCGCCCGGTCCGTATTTGTCGGCATGCGGCAGGCCATCGCCGAGTTCCGGGCCGTCATGGATACCTATACCCGGCCATGAACCCCATCGGCCTCGGTATAGACCTGGTGGAAGTAGGCCGTATACGCGACCTGCTCACCAAGCATGGCCAGCGTTTCAAAGAGAAGACTTATACGGCTGGAGAGATCGCCTACTGCGATGGCTGTGCAGATCCGGCCATGCATTATGCCGCCCGCTTCGCCGCCAAAGAAGCCGCCGCCAAGGCCATCGGCACCGGCCTATGGGCGGAGGGGGTGGACTGGAAGGACTTCGAGATCAGCCGGGAGCCGTCAGGCAAACCGGTTCTCCATCTGCATGGCGGCGCCAGGATGCATGCCGAAAGGCAGGGCGTGACCCGCTGCCTTGTTTCCCTTACCCATACACGTGACCTGGCCCAGGCGCAGGTCATCCTGGTGTGAGGATATGGACGGGATTAAAAATCCAGCCCCCACTGCATCGGTGTAGGCGTGCGGTCCTGATCGCGTGGGGGGACATGGCGAAAGTTGGTCGGAGTGGGGCGCAAATTGGTATCGCCACGCATCATGTAGCCCAGGGAGCCAGCAGGCTCAACCTGGCTGCAGCTTGTGCCTGCGAGAACCATACCGACAGTCAAGGCCAGCAGGCCGAAAGAAAGAGAAGACATTGGATTGAAGGGGGGTTGCTGGCAGCATCCATGAATTGAGGCTTGCCTACGCAATTTGGTGAATAAGTCTAACATATCTTATTCGGCCCAAACTGACGAATAAGATGTGTTTTTTTATTTGCTCAACAAGCCTGACAGGCTGGACAGGAAGACCAAGTGATGACACAGAAGCGCTTTCCATGAAAAAACAGACCATCGTCACCCTGGACCTCGAAGGCGTGCTTGTGCCGGAGATTTGGATCGCCTTTGCAGAGAAGACGGGCATCGCCGAGCTGCGCCGCACCACCCGGGATGAACCGGACTACGATGTACTGATGAAAGGCCGCCTGGCCATCCTGGACCAGCATGGTCTGAAGCTGGGGGACATCCAGGAAGTCATCGGCACCCTCTCCCCGATGGAAGGGGCAAAGGACTTTCTGGATGAACTGCGGTCACTGACCCAGGTGATCATCCTGAGCGATACCTTTGAGGAGTTCGCCCATCCGCTCATGCGCCAGCTCGCCTGGCCGACCATTTTCTGCCACTACCTGGAAACGGACCCGGAAGGACGGATCGTGAATTACAAGCTGCGCCAGTCTAACCAAAAGCAGCATGCCGTGGCCGCCTTCAAAAGCCTGAACTACCACGTCATCGCCGCCGGGGATTCCTTCAATGACACCACCATGCTGGGAGAGGCACACAAAGGTTTCTTATTCCACAGCCCGGAGAGCATCCAGGCGCAGTTCCCCCAGTTCCGGCCCTTCGACAGGTATGAGGACCTCCTGACTGCGATCAAAGCGGAGCTTTAGAGCCCGGTCAGAAAGGCTGTTTTTTGCGCGATTTGCACGAAATCAGGCATTAAAATTTTCGATAAAATGCGCCGACACTTGGCCTGCTAGCTGCTTAAACAATACTCGAAGCGCAAGCTTCACCACAACGAGCTGGACTGTCACTTCATGGTTGGGGACAGCCCGGTCAATTAAGGCCCGGTGGGATTTTGGTTGGGTCCCACCGGGCCGCTTTTGACAAGAAGCGTTCCGGACCATTCTTTCTTTGAAGCTTGACGCCTTCGAGGCAAAGGTCTCCAATGGCGCTCCTATCATGAGCGAAGCCTTTCCCGACATCCAGAAAATCCAATACGAAGGACCCAAATCCAGGAACCCGCTGTCCTTTAAACATTACAACGCTGACGAGGTGGTCGCCGGCAAGAAGATGCGGGATCATTTCCGCTTTGGCGTGGCCTACTGGCATGCAATGAGGAATACGCTGGCGGACCCGTTTGGTGCGGGCACGGCGCAGCGGCCCTGGGATGATGGGACGAACTCGGTGGCGAATGCGCAGCGCCGGGTGTGGGCCTGCTTTGAATTCATGGACAAGCTTGGGGTGGACTACTACTGCTTCCATGACCGCGATGTGGCCCCCGAGGGGGAAACGTTGGCTGAAAGCAATGCCAACCTGGATGCGGTGGCGGATGAGCTGGAGAAGGCACAAAAGGAGACGGGCAAGAAGCTGCTGTGGGGCACCGCCTGCCTGTTCGCCCATCCACGATATAACCAGGGCGCGGCGACGAGCCCGAATGCGAGCGTGTATGCGTATGCGGCGGCCCAGGTGAAGAAGGCTCTCGAAGTGACCCACCGTCTGGGCGGCGAGGGCTATACCTTCTGGGGCGGCCGCGAGGGTTATGCCTCACTGTGGAATACGGACATGAAACGGGAGCTGGACCATCTGGCGCGCTTCCTGCACATGGCGGTGGATTACAAGAAGGAGATCGGATTTACCGGGCCGTTTTATATCGAGCCGAAGCCGCGTGAGCCATCCACCCACCAATATGACAGCGATGCGGCGGCCTGCCTGAACTTCCTGCGCGAGCATGGACTGATGGAGCATTTTAAACTGAACCTGGAGACCAACCACGCGACGCTGGCCGGTCATAGCATGTGGCATGAAATGGAGGTGGCCGTGGCCGCTGGAGCGCTGGGCTCTGTGGATGCGAATACCGGGGATGAGCTGATCGGCTGGGATACGGACCAGTTCCCGACGGACATTTATCTGACCACGCAGATGATGCTGGTGATCTTGAAGAGCGGCGGTTTCACCACTGGCGGCCTGAACTTTGACGCGAAGGTGCGGCGTGAATCCTTTGAGCCGGTGGACCTGTTTCATGCGCACATCGGCGGCATGGATGCCTTTGCACGCGGGCTCAAAATCGCCTCGGCAATCATTGAGGACGGCCGTCTGGAAGGTTTTAGAAAGGCGCGCTACAGCACCTTTGACCAGGGCATCGGCGCCAAGATCGAGGCGGGCACGACAAGCTTCGCCGAACTGGAAGCCTATACGCTGGAAAACGGCGAGCCTCTGATCAGCAGCGGCCGTCAGGAGATGCTGGAAAATTTAGTGAACGAGTACATTTAAGCGGCCTGACAGGCTATGCTCAAAACGCCGGGGATGAAAGTCCCCGGCGTTTTTTTGTATTAGTCGAAACGGATTCATTTGCGGACGGTGCTTTCAAAAGCAGCAGGCCACGCGGCCACGGCCGCCATGACTGCAAAACCGCCTGACATCGCCACAAAATCACCGTCAATGCTCAGCCGGACCAGCATGCACAATCCGGGATGCTGCTGCGACACAAGAATATCATTGCCTCCACAGCGTTTTTCCTGGAACTTCCTGCCGTGACGGGGGTTGATGCTGCTGAGTTTTGGCCGATTCCTGACCTTCCCTTCGTATTTCCAGCGAGATGACGAGGGTCCATGCCGTTTGGATTGCCAGCTAAAGCCGCCGTCTGTTTTTTGCTCCCGCTAGCATGCCCTCCTTTTCCTACACTGCTCTCAATCCCGCCGGTCAGACGGTCACCGGCAGCCTGGCTGTCGGGTCAAAAGCGGAGGCTTTCCGCAAGCTGGAGGCGCAGGCGCTGACGCCGGTGAAGGTGGCGGAGGAGGCCAAATCCGCCAAATCAGCGGCGGAGACCACGGCCAAAGCAGCCTTGGACAATCAGCCAGTACCGCTGCGGCGGGCACAGATCATCCTTTTCACGGAGGAACTGGCGGACATGCTGGACGGCGGTTTGCAGATTGACCAGGCGCTGAAGGTCATCGCGGAGCGGCAGGAGGATGTGGGTCTGCGTCGCGTCTCCACCATCATGCGGGACCAGTTGCGCGAGGGGTCCACGGTTTCCAAGGCGCTGAAGAAGGCCTCGCCCAGCTTTGACGAGCTGTATTGCAACCTGGTGGCCGCTGGTGAGGTGAGCGGCTCCTTGCCCGAGATCTTGCGGCGGCTGGGGCAGAACCTGGTGGTGATGGCGGAACTGCAGTCGAAGGTGACTTCGGCCATGATTTATCCGGCCTTCCTCATCGGTGCCTGTGCGGTGCTGATGGTCGTCTTCATGACGGTGATGGTGCCGCAGATCACGGACCTGCTGGCCAAGAGCGGGCAGAAATTGCCCTTCGCCACGCAGATGCTGATCAGCTTTAACAGCTTCCTGGCGCAATGGTGGTGGGTGATTCTGACGGTCATTACGATCGTTTCGCTGTCCTTCAAAGCCTACGTCGCCACGCCGAAGGGGCTGATGTGGTGGCATGAGACGAAGCTGAAGACGCCTCTGTTTGGCCCCATCATCGCCACGCGATTTTACGCGCAGTTTGCCCACTCCATGGGCAGCCTGGTGGGGAATGGCGTGCCGCTGATGAACAGCATCCGGCTGGTGTCAAAGATCTCGGCGAACGTTTTTATCCAGTCCCTCCTGGCCAAGGTCACCGGAATGGTGGCGGAGGGCGGGTCACTTTCCAGCTCATTGAAAAAGGTGTCGCACTTCCCCATGATGCTCATTGATATGATTGCCGTGGGGGAGCAGACGGGGATGCTGGGCAAGTCTCTGGAAAAATGCGCCACGCGTTATGACAAGGAGCTGGACAAGCGCATCAAACGCATGACGGCGCTCATTTCCCCCATCATCATCCTTTTCATGGCCGTGATCGTGGGGGTGGTGGCCTACTCCATCATCTCGGCTGTGTTTCAGTCGGTCAATGGCATCAAGAGCCGTGTGTAAAGGACCACGGCCGGTCAAAGGTCAAGAAGTCAACAATTTCGCCTCCACTCCCGTCTCAGTTTCTGATAATCTGCAACTTCTCCACTCTCATCATGAACATCCCAAGCCGCCTCCAGCGCGCACCGCGCCACGCCTTCACCCTCATTGAAATCGTCATCGTGCTGACGATCATCTCCATCCTGGCCGCCGGCTCCATCTACATGCTGAAAGGCAACGTGGATGTGGCCAAGGAAACTCGGGTGGACGGGGACCTGCAAAACATCATGACGCAGATTCAGCTCTATGAAGCCCGCAACATGCGCCCGCCGACCACAGACCAGGGCCTGAAGGCGCTGGTGGAGCGCCCCACCACCGAGCCGCTGCCGGAGAAGTGGACCGCTCTCATGGAAGAAGTGCCGAAGGATCCTTGGGGCCAGGAATACAAGTACCGCTACCCGGCGCAGAAATCCAAGAAGTCCTATGACGTCTGGTCCATCGGCAAAGACGGCGCGGACGGCACCGAGGATGATGTGGGGAACTGGAAGAATGTGGTGAAGTGACTCCTTGAAATGACGAATGACGAATGACGAATCCAGAAAGGAGGAAGTGAACGGTGAGCCGGATGAGTCTGGTTCATCGTCATTCGGCATTCAGACTTCTTCAGGCTATGTGACTGAAGAATCATCCAATCCCGACAAGCGAGGCGTCAACCGCACCAACAGATTGATTCGGGTCTTTCTTTGGCTAGCCATTCTTTTCCTGATTGTGGTGGTGCTTATAAGGCCCATTGGCCCGCCTCCTGAAGGAGCGGCCGAAGCCTCAGCGGCCGAGGCCCAGATGAACACGATCGCTGTGGCCCTAACTCAGTATAAAACGCTGAATCGCACCCTGCCTACCACTGAGGAAGGGCTGGCCGCTCTTGTTCAACCACCCGCCAACGCCCGGTCTCAAAAGAAATTGGCTGAAGCCGCGGCCCTCCGGGATCCGTGGGGCAATCCTTATCTATACCGCCATCCTGCAGTGAGAACTGATAGGCCTTTTGACCTGTGGTCCTCCGGACCTGACGGAAAAGATGGAACCGAAGATGATGTCTGGGGTTGGAAATGACGAGTGACGAGTGACGAGTGACGAGTGCCAAATGACGGATGACGAATCCAGAATGAAGAAAGTGAACGGAGTATCGGAGTTTTCCGGTTCTTCTTCATTCGGCATTCGTGTCCGCACGCGTGATCATTCGGCATTCGTCATTCGGAATTCGGCATTCTCTCACCGCCGGGGTTTCACCCTCGTCGAGATCGTCGTTTCCCTGACGATCATCATTATCATTGCGGCCGGGGCGGTTCCGATGTTTAAGGGGCTGCGGGAGGAGCAGCTGGCGCGGGAGCCGATCATTGAACTGGTGCGTCTGGCGAAGGAAGCACGCATCCGGGCGATGCGGGAGAAGCGGCCCTACCAGGTGGCTTTTTATCCCGGGGGATTCATGGCTTCACGGTACTTCAGCCCGTATCTACAACTGGCGGAGCTGACGACTTTCCTTCAGGAAGGGGAGAGCGGGGTTTACCGGCTGAATCCGAATGCCGACGATGATGGGTCCGACTTGGACGGTGGGTCGGACAAAGTTTCCCAAACGGACCTGGCGCTGGCCCCAGAGGGTCCGCCGTTGAATGACAACTGGGAGGAACATTACCAACTGCCGCAGGATGCGCAGTATTCCATCAAGTACTGGCATGACATGGAGGAGACGTTCATCGAGGGCGAGGTGGTGAAGCTGTGGGTCTTTCAGCCTAGCGGGATCTGCCAGCCGCTGAAGCTGCACCTGGAGCGACCTAGCGCTGTGTTTGATGTGGAATTCGGCGCACTGACGGCTGACATCACCCGGGAGGTCATTGAACTGCGATGAAGATCCACCGGAGCATGCTTGGAAGCTCGAGTGGGGGTTACATCCTGCTGGAGCTGATCATTGCGCTCTCCATGTTTGCCATTGGGGTTCTGGGGCTGGCGCAGACGCTGAATACCTCCATGGAGGTGGCCAACATCCTGAACAAGGACCAGCGGGTGCGCATTGGCCTGCGATCGTTTTTGGAAGAAGTGCGGCGGAAGCCTCTGAGCGATATGTCCACCAACTATGTGGATGTGGCGACGGGGGTGACCTACACGAGCAGCATCGAGCGGGTGGCGCTGACCACCACGCGCGGGGAGGTGCTAAGCGACCTTTATAACCTCAAAGTCGTGGCCACCTTTGTGGCAGGAAGCGAGCAACAGGAGGAAAGCGTGGACGTGTATGTTTATAAACCCGCCACCCGATAAACCGTCAACGTCCAGAGGGCGGAGGCCGGCGGGCTTCTCCCTGATGGAGGTCGTCATCGCGCTGACCATTCTGGGGATGATTATGGGCACGCTGTTTGCCATCATCCAGGGCAGTGTGCGCGCAGCGGCACAGATCGAGCAGTTGCAGCGGGAAAACGATGCCATCAACCGCTTCCTGGACCTGAGCCGGAAGGCCTTCACCACCCTGCCCAGTACGGCCACGCTGACGCTCACCGCGCTGGATCCGAACAATCCCCTTTCCTCCGGACAGGAGCTGACCATCAGCGGCTCCACGCACTGCTTCAGTTTTGGCCTCAGCCCGATCTCGTATGAGGACACGATTCTCGGCCTGCGCCCGGACCCCAACGGAGCCACGGACGCCAACGGCCTGCTGCTGCAATACCTCAGCCTTTCCCGTGAAGATCTGATTCCCCAAACGGATGACAGCGGCATGGCCCTGCGCCAGGAGACCACCGGCCTGAGCGCCCCCGACGAACAGGGACGCTACTGGATGCCGCTGCTGCCGGACGTGGTGCAGCTCAAGTGGCGCTTTTACAAAGAAGACGATGAAACCTGGCTGGAGGAATGGGATGACAGTGACTGGCCGGACCTCATCGAAATCCAGCTTCAAATGCGCGACCGGAGCACACCGATGCGGATGGTCTATAGTGTTCCAACTATCCATATCATCGCAGGCACTGGTGGCAGTACTTCCAGCAGCAGCGGGAGCAGTTCAGGAAGCTCCAGCCAGGGCGGTCAAACGGGAGGCAATCAAGGCGGAGGCCGGGGAGATCAAGGCGGTGGTGGCAGGCCTGGTGGCGGTGGTCAGAATGGTGGCAGTGGACGTCCCGGTGGTGGAGGCCAAACCGGAGGAGGAGGGCCAGGGGGCGGACAAGGTGGCGGTGGCGGACGCCCAGGTGGAGGTCCGGGCGGAGGTCAAAGCAGTGGCGGTGGTTCTACGGGAGGAGGGGGCTCACGATGAAACATTCTTCGATCCAGCCTTTCAAAAAGCGCTCCGGCTCTGCTCTCATGATCATGGTGTGGGCATTGATGCTCATGGCCATCACTGTGATGGGCGTGGGGGAATACATCCGGTACAGCGCGGAGGAGGCTATTCTCGCCTCGGCTGAATTTCGTGCCCTGCACCTGGCGGAAAGCGGCCTGGCCGTGGGTCTGCACCCGAGTGCGCGGCGCGGGGACAAGGTGCTCAAGCAAAAGCTCACCCCGGACAGCGGCTTTGATGTAGTGATCAATTACGAAGGCGCGCGCATACCCATCAACTACATCACGGATGAGCGGCTGCGCGAGGCGGTGTATGAACTCTTTGTTCGCTGGGGGCTGAACAGTGACGAGGCCACCATCGCCAGCGAATCCCTGGCCGACTGGGTGGACCGCGATGATGAAGTGCGCAGCAACGGAGCCGAGACGGCCTTTTATGAAAGCCAGGGCATCTTTGAGCTGCCGCGCCAAAAGGGGTTCATCAATGTGGATGAGATGCTGCTAGTTCGCGGCATGGGCATGGTGGACCGCCTGAAGCCGGACTGGCGGGAGTATTTCAGCGTTTTTGGAGACGGCACGATTGACCTGCGCACAGCTTTTAAAGAGACGCTGATCGCCGTGGCAGGCGCGTCTGAGACGGATGTGGACAGCTACATTGGCCGCCGCGACGGGCCGGACGGCATCGCGGGGACGGAGGATGATCAGCGCATCTCCGACGGGGAGGCCTTCCGCATGCTGGGGCTGACCGGCGACCGCGCCCGGGCTATGCAGAGCATCCTGACCAGTGATGACGATCTGCGGCGCATCACCAGCACCGGTTACGTGGGGGAAAAACGCGCCCAGATCATCGTCATCGCCCGCCGTGGAGAGGACCGGTCCCTGACCTATCTGGCCCGGCTGGAAGAATAAGGTCTTTCTTTGTGCAACTCCCGCGCAACTCCTGGGCGCAAACAACGTTTATCCCCCATCGCATGTCGTTTGCCGCCACTACACTTCTTTTACCCTCACCTGATGCCACCTGGCGTGTTTGGAAACCGAGGAGTACAAGCGGCGGTGAAGCGGTGGAAAGCCCGGCATCTGTCTCCAGCCAGGGCAAGCCACTCATTGTGGGCCTGCCGGCCTCCGCCTGCCGGACGGTGGGACTGGTACTGCCAAACGCGGATCATGAAATCCTGGAGCAGATCATCATCACCCACCTGGACCGGAAAGGTCTGAAACTGGAAGGTGGAGCGAACCGCAATTTCCGCTGGCATCTGCTCACTCAAAATGCCTCCGTGGCCACGGTCAGTGTGGACATCCTGGCGGAGCCTTTTCCGCAGGATCTGGCGCTGCCGCAAGCATCTGACTACACTTCCGCGCTCCGTCTGCTAATGCTGCCCAACGGGCATCTGCTCATCACTGAGGAGCACGGTTCACTGGTCCTGGCAGCGAATTACCAAGGCAAGCTTTATCACAGCCACCTCTTTGCCCCGGCCACGTCTTCACCGGAGGAAATCGCACAGGAGATTCTGCTATCGCGTCTGGCATTGGAGCAGGACTTGGGAGTGGGTGCCATTTCGGGCATCACACTGGCGGGATCCTCCTGGAGCCAGGACACCTCCAGAACCCTGGAAAAACTAACGGACCTGCCCTCCAAAGTGGTGGCGCAACTGCCGCCGAATGCGGAGCTGGACACACGGGCCTGGCCCCGCCTGCTGCCCCAAAGCGTGCGGGAGTCTCAGAACAGTACAGCACGCCGGGCCAAGCTGGTGCGTTTTGGCATCCTGGGCGGGGCGCTGCTGGTGGCGCTGATGTTCATGGCCTTCGCTTATCTGAATCTGCAAGAGCGCACTGCGGCCGAACTGGCCGAGGCGGTGGAAGCAACCTCGGAACCCGCGATGCAGGTGAAAAAGACGGTGGAGCGCTGGAAGGCCCTGGCACCTGCCATTGAGCCTAAACGTTATCCCATGGTCCTGCTGGCGGAAGTGACCCAGCTCATGCCGCCAAGCGGCATCGTGATCCGTGAATTTGAGGCCAAGGACACAGAGCTGGAAATTCGGGGTGAAGCAAGGGATGCGCAGATGGCGGTCCAGTTTGTGGAGGACCTGCAAAAGCACAAAATCCTGGGCCAGTACCAATGGAGCAAACCCCAGCCGACGGTTCGTGAAAAAACGGCTCAGTTCCGCGCCCAAGGGAAATTGCAGTAACCAAAGCCCCCTTTGACCCCCACCCCCATGGCTCAAAAACTGACACCCCGTGAAAAGAACCTCCTGCTCGGCTGTGTGGGCGTGCTGGTCTTCATGGTCTTCGCCGTCTTTGTGAATGACTTCCTGCAACGGCGCAGCACCGCGCTGCAAAAGATCGCCACCTTGCAGGCCCAAAAAAATGAAAACGCCACCTGGATGGCTGACCGTGAGTTTTGGGAAAAACGCCGCAACTGGCTGGTGGAAAAAATGCCCACCACGGAAAGCCTGGGCCGGGCCCAGGGCCAGCTTTTGGAGGATCTGCAAAACCAGGCATTGGAATATGGCATCACCGCCGAGCAGCCCACCCTGCCACCCCTGGCTGCGCCGAACGAAAACTTCCGGGAAGTGACTGTCTCCATGCGTCTGCGTGGAGACCAGATCACCGTGCTGCGCTGGCTCTCCACCATGCAGTCGCCGGAAAAGTTCCAGGCCATCCGGCTGCTGGACATCGAGATAGACACCCGCTCACGGGAAGTCACCCCACAAGTCGTGTGCAACCTGACCGTCGCACGGTGGTTTAAACCTGAAACCGGCCTTTAACCCACCCAGCCCATGAAGACTTCCCTGCCCCTTGCCATTTTTCTTTTGCTGCCCGCAGCGGCATTGATGGCGGCTGATCCTGATCCTGATCTGCCGCAACCTTTTGATGCAGCGCGGCTCACCCCGGTGGTGGCAAGTTCGCCCTTCACCCGCATGGTGAACATGTCGGACAACCTGGTGCTGACTGGCATCGCCTATATTGACGGGAAGCCGGTGGCCACGGTCTTTAACATGGAGACCAAGCAGTCCCACATCGTCAGCTCGGAGCCCAATTTCCAGGGCTGGACGCTGCAAGAGGCCATGCCGGCCCCGGACATCACCCGCAGCCAGGCACGCATTACTATCGGTGGAGAGGTGGTCAGCGTGCGCTATGCTGCACTGAATGCCAAGGACATGAAGAGCGACGGCAAGTCCTCCGAGCGCAGTGACCGCGGCGGCCCGTCGGGTGGAGAACGCTTCCGGGGCAGTTCCCGGGGGCCTTCGGAAGAGGACCGCAAGCGCTATGAAGCCCTGTCAGAAAAGGGGCGCGAAAAATTGCGAGAAACCCTCCGCGCGAAATTCAGCGATGAAAAATTCCGCAATGCTCCCGAAGAGGAGCGGAGGAACATCATTCGCAAGGAGGTGGAGCGCATCGAAAAAGAGGACAAAGGCGGCAAGTGACCGCTGCCACCTCTCCTCTCACACCCCTACCCTTTTCCCAGCCACCCCATTTTCATGTTCCTCTCCCGGCTCCGCCCCCACCCGCTTCTTACCTTGAGTGCCATGCTGATTTCCGCAGGGCCAGTTCTCAGCCAGGAGGCAGCCCCGGCTCCGGCTCCCCCGGCAGAAAATACGCCGGCGGATCCAGCACCGCCCGCACCTGCTCCCGAGGGCAGCGGTGAACGGACCGGACCACCAACTGAGGGCGGCATGGGTCCTGGTGGCAGATTTCCAGGCGGCCCGGGAGGCCCCGGCTTTGGTGGCCGCAGACGTCCCGGTGAAGGCGGTCCAGGCTTTGGCGGCACCGCAGCAGGTGCCCCTGGTGCTCCAGGCATGGGACCTGGCGGCAGCAATATCCAGAGCACACTGGCGCAGACCATACGCATGGAGGGTGACCGCATCGTCCTCCAATTTCCCAATAATCCCGTGGCGGACATGCTGAGCATCTATGAGCTGCTGACCAATGTTACGCTGATCAAGGACACGAACATCTTCAATGACGGAGCTCCAGTCAGCCTGGCCACTCCGAGAGCGGTGAGCAAAGAGGAAGCCGTGAAGCTCATTGAGGCGACTCTTCTGACCAATGGTTATGCCATCGTCATGGAGGCGGATGGCAAAAGTGCGCGCATTCTTCCAGCACGTAACCAGAGCGCCAACGCAGTGCAATTTTCTCATGGCGTACGCTTTTATACATCAGCCCTGGACCTGCCGATGGGGGAGACCATCGTGACTTATTTCATGAAGCTGGATTTCCTGGACCCGGAAGAGGCGGCGGCCATGTTCTCCGGCCATGTGGGCCTGAGCGTCTATGGCCGCATCACCCCGGTGCTGACGCCACCCGGCCTGCTGCTGACGGAAAGCAGCACGGTCATCAAGCAGCTCATCAGCATCCGCGAGGCCATTGATGTGGGGGATTCAGGCTCGGCGTTGGTCACCAAATTCATCCCGGTGGAATACGCCGAGGCGGCCACCATTGCCCAGATCATCCAGGCCACGCTGACTGCCCAGGCGCAGGAGAAGGAGACCAAGGGCATCAATACCATCCGGGGCAGTGCGGCCAGCGATGGGCGCAACCGGGAGGAAAGGCGTGAAGAACCACGCTCACCGTCTTCCAACAACAGCGGCAATAACAATTCAGGAAATCCGGGCAATGCCCAGATGGCAATGCCATCTGCCCAGGTGGTGGCGGATACGCGGCTGAATCAGATCCTGGTGGTCTCCTCCCCGGAGGACTATGCCTACATCGCCAGTCTGATCTCCGAATTCGACAAACCGCTGCAGGTGGATGCCCCTTATGAACGCAAACTTCGTTATGCCGCTGCGGTGGATGTGCTCAGTGCCATCACTGATCTGCTGCAAGACACCAATACCGGCACCACGCAACTCCCAGGGGGCGGCACCATCCAGCAACAACGTTCCCAGCCGCTGGCCAGCAGCAGCCAGCTTCTGACTGGACGCACCACCACCGGGACGCGCGGCGGCCAGGTCCTGACCACCAGCGGTGCCACGGGTGCCGATGACACCGCCACCGGCGGCAGTGCCTCACGGGCAGACCTGATCCAGGGTCCCAGTGAGGACAATGCGCCGATCTCCGTGCTGGTGGGCAAAACCCGCGTGGTGGCCGATCCGATGGCCAATTCCATCCTGGTCATGGGCCGCAAGGAGGCGATTGACAAAGTCAACGGGCTCCTGGACGTGCTGGACCGCAAGCCCTCACAGGTTTACCTTTCCACCGTCATCGGCCAGCTCACTTTGGGCGACGAATTCCAATTTGGCATTGATTACCTCAGCGCTTTAACAAATAAAAACGGCACCAACTTCAGCAGCAGCAACATTAATTCCCGCCAGGACATCCTGGGCAACACGGCCAACCGCGCCATCGGAGACCTGCGCAACAATGTGATCAGCAATGCCTTCGGTCCCGCAGCGGGCCTGAACGTCTATGGTGCCATCGGCGACAGCCTGGACATCTTTGTGACAGCGCTGGAAACGACCAACCGTTTCAAGGTACTTTCGCGACCGAGCGTCTTTGCCCTGAACAATAAAAAAGCCACCATCACCTCCGGCCAGCTCATCCCCGTGCCGGTCCAGTCGGTGGTCAATACCAACAACATCGGCAATGGCAACAATGTCACGACCAACATCGAATATCGCGATGTGGTGCTAAAGCTGGAAGTGGTGCCGCTCATCAACGTGGACGGCGAGGTGACCCTGACCATCGCCCAGGTGAACGACACGGTCATTGGCACGCAGCTTGTGGAGCCCAACCTCATCCCGATCATCGGCACGGAACAGATCGTGACCTCGGTGACGGTGCCGGACCGAAACACCATTGTCCTGGGCGGCCTCATCTCCGAAAAGACTGACAAGGCGACAGGCGGAGTGCCCTTCCTGAGCCGCATCCCCGGCGTGGGGAACCTGTTCAAGGATACCAAAGACAACAGCACCCGCAGCGAGCTGATCATCTTCATCCAGCCGCAAGTGGTGACGGACAATGTCGGGCTGCGCAGCACATCATTAGGCGAAGACGCACGCACCCAGGTGGGGGCCGATGCCGCCGCGCGCTTCCCTGAAAGTGTGGATGTGGATAGCGCCCGCATCCTTCATGACAAAGAAGTCATGGACCTTGAGGCCCAAGCCCAGGGCGGATTTTTTTCCCGCATGTTCCGCCGCAACCCAGCGCCCCGCGCAGTGACAAATCCACCGCCAGGAGTGCGCAGGTAGAAAGGCAGCCCCCGCCTTATTGGACACCTTCCGGCACCTGGCCGACAAGGCGGGGCTCCAGGCCAATGTTGGTGAACACTTCCATGATGTCCTTTAAGGAAATCTGGGCAGGCTCATCCAGTTCAAAATAGACCAGATCATGATGGGCATCCACCTTGTAACGGACATGCGGTTGCATGTCCATCTGGCCGCGCAGTTCCAGCAGTCTTGACTCCGCACGGAGCCCACGGGCATACACTTCGATTTCGATCATCGCGCTGTTTTAGCGAAAACAGTTGGGGACGGCCAGCAAAAAGGTTGGCCTTATGAGGCTTCCAGCAGCCGCTGGATGTCGTCCTGGGTCAGGCGCAGTTTTTCCGTGCGACCGGACAAGAGTCCTTCGATCAGAGCGGCCTTGGTCTTTTGCATGCCGACGATGCGCTCCTCGATGGTGCCCTGGCAGATCAGCTTATGAATGAAGACCGGCTTGGTCTGGCCGATGCGGTGTGCCCGGTCGCTGGCCTGTGCCTCGGCGGCCGGGTTCCACCAGGGATCATAGTGGATGACGGTATCCGCCGTGGTGAGATTCAACCCGGAGCCGCCGGCCTTCAGGCTGATGAGAAAGACCGGCACCTCCCCGGCCTGGAAACGGCGCATGGGCGTCTCCCTGTCCTTGGTCTCGCCGGTCAGTTTGACAAAGGGAATCCTGGCTTCCTTCAACTGCTCTTCAATGATGGCCAGCATCTGGGTGAACTGGGAAAAAATGAGGACCCGGTGTCCTTCATCAATCAACTCCGGCAACAGGTCTTCCATGAGGAAAGCGGTCTTGGCAGATTCCGCGAGCTTTTGTGCCGCTTCCATCTTCAGGAGCTGCGGGTGGCAGCAGACCTGGCGCAATTTTAACAGGGCATCCAGAACGATGATCTGGCTGCGGTCCAGCCCCTGGGCGTGAATGGCCTCCTTCACCCGCTGGTCCATGGCGGCGCGAATGGTCTCATAAAGGTCCGACTGCGCCTTGCCCAGCTCAATGGTGTGCAAGATTTCGGTCTTGGGCGGCAGATCCTTGGCCACCGCACTTTTGGTTCGGCGCAGGAGCAGCGGCTGCAGCCTGGAAGCCAGTTGCTGCTGGCGCTCGGAGTCACCATCCCTTTCGATAGGAGTGCGGTAAAAGCTGCGAAAGCCCTCCGCATCCCCCAGAATGCCGGGCATGAGGAACTGGAAGAGGCTCCACAGCTCTCCGAGGTGGTTTTCCACAGGCGTTCCGGTCAGACAGAGACGATGGCGGCTTTTAAGCGTGCCGCAGACCTGGGCCACCTTGCTCTTTGGGTTCTTGATGTGCTGGGCCTCATCCAGGACCACCAGATGCCAGTCCACCGCCCCCAGCACATCCGCATCCCGGACCAGCAGCGGATAGGAGGTAATGATTAAATCATATTTGCCAATGCGGCGGAATTCGCTGCGGCGCTCCTCCCCGTGGAGCAGCAGCACACGCAGCAGAGGGGTGAATTTGGCCGCCTCGCGCGCCCAGTTTCTCAGCACGGAGGTGGGTGCCAGGATGAGGCAGGGGCGGTCCATGCGCCCGGATTCCTTTTCCAAAAGCAGGTGGGCCAGCGTCTGCACAGTCTTGCCCAGACCCATGTCATCCGCCAGCACCCCATGCAGGCCAAATGCCCGCAGGAACTGCAGCCAGCTCAGGCCCTCCTGCTGATAGGGACGCAGGGAGGCGCGCAAACTGGCAGGAGGCTGCACTACAGACAGGGAGGTAAAGGCCTGCAGCCGCTCCTTCAGCACCGCCAGCTCTGCCGGTACACGGATGGGCAGCCCGTCCAGACTGGCGAGCTGGGCAGCGCGCAGCTTGTCCAGTTGCAGGCGGCCGTTCTTCTGTGCGGGACGGGTGGCCAGAAGTTCATCCAAAAAGCGCAGCAGCACCAGCAGACGCCGTGCAGGTACGGCCAGCACAGGATTTCCGGGCCCCGGAAGGGCGATGAGATAATTTTGATCCAGGTTCTGCTCCAGCAGGGCCGTTGTCAGCCCACGGTCAATGCAATCCACCAGCAGCGGGACAAGGGAGATGCGTTCCCCTTTGACATCCACGCCCAGATCCAGGGAAAAGCTGTCACGCCCATGAATATCATCCTCCAGCTCAGTGAACCAGGCGTCTTCACCCGTTTCATGGATGCTAAAACCAAAGTCCTCCGCCAGTTCCACCTCCCAGCCTTCACTCCGCAGCAAGGGGACGTAATCCCGCAAAAAGGTGGACCAATGCAAGGAATGCTCACGCTCGTCCATGGTGAACAAGGGCCCGGCTGGTTCCGTGAGGCGTGCGTCTGGCAGGGCCTGCGTAAGCGGCAGCAAACGGGTCTGGATGAGATCAGACAGGAAAAGACGTTCCAGCCTGGGGTTTCGGGTCAGCGCCCAAGTCCGCCCGTCGCCGTCTTTCCAACGGGCACCGGCGTTGCGCCCTGGCAGTTGAAAGCGCTGACTACATCCTTCATAGCTGATAAAAAGCTCTGCAATGCCGATGCTCAACTGCACCTGGGCGAGCTGGCTGCGGCCAATTTTTACCTGCGGACGCTCCACCGTGATGCGGCGCAGGCGCAGATGCGGCCGGGGGCTGTCGTTGGCCAGTTGCTCCGCATCATCCGCACCGCTCGCCGTGCCGCCATGGGCATCCTCCCCCACAGTAGCCAAACCAGGCCGAGCCATGCGCTCGATCAATTCACGGTTGGCCTGCACGTCACAGACCAGCATGAAGGCGGCGGCATGCTCACACAGGGCACCGGCATGGCAGGTGCACTCCGTCGTCACGCACATGTCGCCGTTGGCGGCCAGGCGCAGGCGCAGACGCGGCTCTTCGTGCGTCAGGTCACTGCGGCCCACAGCCCCTGCCAGCTCCAGCTCCAGCGGATTGATCAAAGTCACCGTTTTGATCTTTGTGTGCAGCTTTGTCCAGCGCGCTGCGGACTCAATCTGCTGGCGCTTGAACAGCCACATCCAGGACTTGCGGCGCACTTGGGACCAAAGCTGGGCAAAGGGAAACGGTTCGGACACGGGACAGTCTGGCTTACCGTGCCAGAGGGCTGTGCCAAGCAGTTTTATGAAAAATCAGGAAGGTGCCTGTGCTGACTTCGTCAGCCAGTTTCCTCACTGTTTTTCCGGCTTGTCCATGGTCATGTAAGTCATCCCTTTGGTATCACCATTGAGGGGGTTGAAGGATTGCACCCTCATCTCACGCAAGGCGCTTGCCTCACCGACTTTCCAGACTTTCAGCACCTCAAACCGCTTCACCATTTTCCCGGCGGCATTGTAGGCCTCCATCTTGGCGACCCCGCCGCTGTCCTGATGCACCCAAAGGTCCACGGTGTAGTAAGCGCCCTTGGTATCCGGTGCCGTCACACGGATGAGCCAGCACTTCACGCGGGCAGCCGTGATGCGGGCATTGGCATCCAGCAGTTTGACGTTTTTCCAGTACAGGAAACGCTGGGACAGGTCTTCATAATTGAAATCCATGCCGCGCACGGACTTGCTTGCATTGCTCATCGGGACCTGACTGCTGCCGCCGGGTTTCACTTCCCAAAGGGTCGCAGGCACAGTCGTCAGATCCAAGTGGACGATCTCCGGCGGCGGATTGGTAAAGCGGAAGCGCATCACTGATTTTGTCAGCGTCAGTTCCAGGGGCTCTTCCTTCCCGGTTTCCCGGTCTCGGAGCTTGCCTGTCATCCTGTGATCCTGCATGGCGTAGCTGCGCCGGACCAGTCCCAAAATCTCCTCGGCGGTGGGGGTGGCATCAGACTGGGCCTGGCTGAGGGTGGACAGGGAGACAAGGGTGGCAAGAAGGAGACGGCGTTTCATGGATAAGTTCTGACTTTAGACACCCGGCCGGGGTCTTTCATTCAATCGTCCTTCCCACAGCCTATGGCTGTGGAAGCGGGAAAATCCGGCATCAGGACTACGCCGTGGTCTTTCGGTCCACATTGAGACCCATCTTGCGGTACAGAGTGGCGATGCTGACGCCGAGCATGGAAGCCGTTTTTTCGCGAGAGCCATTGTTGTATTTAAGCGTTTCCTGAATGAACAGGCGCTCCTGGCCGCGGATGAAATCATCCAGCGTGGACCCAATGGGAAGCTGTGTGGTGCCACCGGAAACCGATGAAGTCGGCACTTCCACCTGCTGGGTGACCTTCGCTGGCAGGTCTGCCGGACGGATACGGTCATTCTCAGCAAAGGCGCAGGCGCGCTCGACAGCGTTTCTCAGCTCGGAAATGTTCCCTGGCCATGGATACTTTTCCAGAAACTCCAGCGCGTACGTATCCAGGGCCTTGGATCTCGAATCAGTGCGGTCTGCGAGTTCCTTGAGGAAATGATCCACCAGCGGTTTGATGTCCTCACGACGATCCCGCAGCGGCGGGATTTTCAGAGGAACGACGGACAGCTTGTAGTAGAGGTCTTCACGGAATGTGCCTTTTTGGGAGGCGTCCTCCAGACAGATGGTGGTGCTGACGACGAGCCGGAAGTCCGCCACGCTGTTACCGCTCCAGGCACTGCGCCGGGACTGCATTTCATCCAGGAATGTGTTCAACTGGGCCTGGATGCGGGCAGGCAGCACGTGCACTTCCGCCAAATGAACCGTGCCGCCGCTGGCACGGCTAAAAATGCCTCCCTGGCCGTTGGTATGTCCAAAAAGCTCAGCTTCCAGAGCTTCTTCAGGCATGGCGCTGCACTGCAGCTCTTTGAAGGGTGCCGTGCTCCGGCGGCTGGCTTCATGCAAAGCGCGCGCAACCATGTGCTTACCTACGCCAAACTCCCCTTCCAAAAGCACGGGGCTGTCATTATCCGCAACCCGTCGGACAATCTCAAAGATGCGCTGAATGGCTTCGCTATGGCCGATCAATTTTGAGGATGCAGGGCTGCGCACGCTGGCAGTGCTGCTGAGAGAGGTTGATACCTGGCTTCCGTTCTGACTGTTGCGGTTCAAGGCCTGATTGACCGTTTTAATCAGGTCTCCCAAATCGAAGGGCTTGGTCAGATAATCAAAGGCCCCCAGCCTCATCGCCTCCACAGCAGTCTCCACGGTGCCATGCCCGGTCACCATGATGACAGCCGTGCTCGGAAACTGCTCTTTGCACATGCTTACCAAGTCCAGGCCGTTGACATCGCCGATCCGCAGATCCACGATCACCAGGTCCGGTTGCTGGCTGCGTATCGCCGCCATGCCGTCAATACCCGTGGTGCAACCAAATACTGTATGGCCGGCCGCACGGCACAGCTTGCTCATCAGCTCAAGGATGGCAGCCTCGTCGTCAATGATTACCAGTTTGGCCATAAATAGTTATAAATTGAGAGTCAAATTTGATTATTAAATATGCTAAATGTACTATTGAAAGCCGTCAATGGTCATTCATTTAGCATGATAAGAATATCAGTATTTCTTTTCGTTGGCATCTTTTAAAAACAAAAAAAGTGGGGAATACCTGCCAAGGTCTTCAGATTTTCAACTCGACCTCCTGTCAGACGTTTAGAAGTTCCTGATTTTCATAAGACGACAGGCTTTTAGCTGAAATTATTGCATGTCACACAGTATGTCTTGCGAGTTGGTTTATGACCTGCTTCCATTCCGCCTTTGATGGCCAGTCCCACCGAACACCAAATCTATGTCTTCGCCACCTCGTTGATGGCGGCATTCTTCGTAGCCGCCATGGTCCGCCTTTGGCTCCTGCGCCGCGTGGAAGAAAAGCTCCTTAAAAACAAAGAAGCTCTCGAAAAGCAGATCGTCCTTCAACAGAAGGATCTGCTGACAGTGCGCCAGGAATCCAATGCCTGGCGCATGGAGATGCAGCGTCAGTTTGATCTCTTCCGGCACATGGCCAGCGATCAGCTTGGCGTGGAAGAAAAGCGGTTTAACGAACTCCTGGCCAAGTCCACCAGGCGTGAGTACGAACTCCAAACCGCTTTGGACATCGCCAAGCAGATGTGCAGTGAACTGCCTGCTGCAAAGGCACGCATTTTGTACTTGGAATCTCACCAGAGCGCTCCGACCCCGCCTCCTCCCCCTTCCGGGAGTGATGAAGACGGCGGCATGCCATCATCTCCTGTCACCCCGATGCCGGATCTAAGCGGCGGCGGGGCCTCGCTGCCTTCCCGTTTCATTCCGGCGGCACCGCCAGCACCGGCAGAGCAGCCATCCAATGAAAACATGATTTTTGTCGATCAGGACAAGTTTACCCAACTGGAAGAAAAGCTGGCTGAGGCCGAAAAAAAAAACGCCTTTCTCTGGGTGGCTTTGACGACAACCCGGCGGTCACGTTTGCGGCCTAGCTCACTGGTTCGGCGTCCCTCACCCAAAAAGTGGGCTTTGGCAGCAGCAGGAAGGTGATTTTGCAGAGACTTTCGCAATCCGGCTTCACTTCCGGATCTCATCCACAGCAGCGACCAGATCGTGTTCGGTTAAGTCTGAACTCACGTAGGCATCCCCGAGGTTGGGGAGAAGGACAAAGCGGATTTTACCGGTCTCGAATTTTTTGTCCATGCGTGTGATGCGCAGCAGTTCCGCCGTATCGAAGCCGTCAGGAAGACGCGTTGGCAGGTCAAATTTTTGTAGCAGGGCCAGAATGCGTGCAGCGTCTGCCTTCGGGAGTCCGGCATGTTTGACCGAAAGCCACAGTGCCGCCCGCAGACCCAAGGAGATGGCCTCCCCGTGTAGAAGGACTCCGTAGCCTGCGGCCGCCTCCACGGCATGGCCAAGCGTGTGGCCAAAATTCAACAGCGCACGCAGCCCTAGGGTTTCGTATTCATCCGCCTCCACAATCGCCGCTTTGATCGCGATATTGCGCCGGATCAGTTCCGCCACATCCCCTGCCCCGTCAGCCACGGCATCAATCGCGTCCAGCATGGAGGCATCGCGAATGCAGGCATGTTTGATGATCTCGGCAAAACCCTCGTTCCATTCCCGCTTATGCAGCGAATCCAGCGTGGCCACATCCGCAACCACATGCAGCGGCTGATGGAAGGCGCCTACCATGTTTTTGGCATCGGGAAGATTCACCCCCGTCTTGCCACCGACGCTGCTGTCCACCTGGCTAAGCACAGTCGTCGGCACTTGCATGTAAGGAATGCCCCGTTGAAAAATGCTGGCACAAAACCCCCCCAGGTCCCCGATCACTCCGCCGCCCAAGGCAACGACAAAACTTTTGCGGTCCAGGCCAGCCCGAACCATCTCCCCGCAGACGGTTTGTGCGCAAAGCAAAGATTTGCTGGCCTCCCCGGCTGGGACCGTGATGAGATGCGCCGCGATGCCGACCTCACGCAGGCTCTGCAGCACGGTGTCTGCATAGAGGGGGGCCACGTTGGAATCGGTGATGACGGCGCAGCTTTTCCGCCCGCCCATTTTCGCGGTCACTGCTTCGCCAATGCCAGCCAGGATTCCGCTGCCCACCTGCACCGTGTAGCTGCGGGGGCCTAAATTGACGGCGACGGACTGGATGGCAGTGGGGGTGGCAGGCATGGAAAGTGATCAGAAAGGATTTCGAGCAGGGACTCTGCCGTGGACTCGGGATTCAGGCAAATCGTTTGCAGCCAGGTCTCACGCCGAAACCATGTGCCCTGCCGCTTGGCATAGCGGCGGGTGTTTTGCTGCATCTGCTCCGTGGCCGCCTCCAGGGTCATCTCCCCGCGCAGGTGCGCCTGCATCTCCCGCAGCCCGATGGCTTTCTGCGCGGTGATGCCCAGCTCCGGCAGGGCGGATACCTCCGCAAGCAGACCTTGCTCCAGCATGATGTGAACGCGCCTGTTGATGCGGTCATAAAGCACGTCCCGCTCCCATTGCAAAAGCACCCCTGCCCCGGCAGGCTCCGTTTGCGCAAAGGTCTGTCTCAGGGCCGATTGCGGCTGCCCGGTCAGCAGGCAGATCTCCAGGGCGCGGCTCACATATCTAGGATTGGCCAGCGGCACGTTCTGAGCCGCCTGCGGGTCCAGTTTTAACAGCATCTCCCTCGCCTCTTCCGCAGCCATTGCCACCACGCGTGCCCGGAGTTCTGGGTCCGTCGGCGGCAGCGGAGCCAAGCCATGGGACAGTGCTTTGATGTACAAGCCAGAGCCTCCCACCACGATGGGCAGCTTTCCCCGAGCCATGATGTCTGCGATGACAGGCAGAGCCATGTCACGGTACCTTTGGGCATCGCAGGCCTCCGTCAGCGGCAAGACGCCGTAGAGGTGATGTGGCAGCGTTTGGAAATCCTTTTTACCCGGTTTCGCCGTCAAAAGGTCCATGCCGCGATAGAGCTGAAAAGCATCCGCGTTCACAATCTCACCGTCCCACTTCTGCGCCAAAGCCACCGCCAACGCCGATTTCCCGCTGGCCGTGGGGCCGACGATGAAAAAGGGCTTACAAATCCGTCTCGACATATCCCCACCTAGCTGACGTATCCTATTCTGTCCATGAAACCCCTTCGCCCATTCCTCATCGCTGCCCTCCTGACCGCCAGCCTTCACGCCCAGGAGACCGCTCAAAGTCCTCAGGAACTGATGCAGCGCCTGTTTGATCCCAAGGCCAGCGGCGATGAACTGCTGGAAACCACCAAAAAAGCCGGCATGGCAGGCATCCCACGCCAGCAGATCATTGAGGCCAAACTCGTCTGGGGCCTGCGCAACCAGGACGCCGAATGGCTGGGAAAAATCCTCCCGGAGCTGGAAGTCCTGGCCGAAAACTTCGACCGCACCCAGTCCGCAGGCCTGAAGTCTGCTGATGAAATCCGTTCCTTCATCGCCTATTCCAAAGCTCTCCAGGCCCAGGCGAAAAACGATGATGCCGAATTTAAACAGCAAATTCTAGAAGCCATCTGGCTGAACCCCGGCCAGGCTCAGATTTTCACCCAGGTCATCGAAAAAAAACGCATTGAGGCCAAGATGGCCAGCCTCAAAGTGGACCTCGGCCAGGTCATCACCACTCATGATGGCGAGGCCACCACCCTGGCGGATCAGCTTGGCGATAAAAAAGCCCTCCTGGTGGACTTCTGGGCCTCCTGGTGCGGCCCCTGCATGCAGCTCATGCCCGAGCTCAAAAAGAAAGCCTCCGAACTGTCCAAGCACGGCATCGTCGTCGCCGGCATGAACAAAGATGACAAAGACGCCCAGGCCGTCACTGCCAAGCTGCATGATGAGCTTAGCATCGAGTTCCCGTGGCTTATCGAGCCGGCCGAGCGTCCATTCACCAAGCTGCTGGAAATCGAAAGCATCCCCCGCATGGTGCTCATCGCCCCCAACGGGCAGATCCTCTTCAACGGCCACCCCCAGGATCCTGCCTTGTGGGTCGCCCTTCAAAAGGTGAATCCGGACATCAAAGCTCCTTGAGGCCAGTCAAAAGAATGGCCGTGTTTACTTCCCCACCGCCCGTTTCAGTTCGTGCTGGGCTTTGTTAAAGTCCGTCACAGACTTCACCCGCCCCTGGCGGGCACGGGTCAGTTCCTCACGGGCTAACAAATATTCCAACACGACACCGAGCTGGCTGGCCTGGCGGTCTTTGGCCAGTTTAACCATCTCTTCCGCAGCGCCCACCGCTTCGTCATTGATGCCGAGCTGATCCTTCGCGGATTGAGCCCTCAGCACGGCCTCCACCACTTCCCTGCCGATGGCCGCCTTGACCTGGTTTGCCTGAAGAGCGATGCCCTGCTCACGCGCATCGGCGATCTTCTGCCGCTGCCGGTCGAACAACCCACCGGGGCCGATCTTCCAGCCAAGACCGACGAAAAAGTCCTGCTGGTCATCGAAGTTGCCAAACTCTCCGGCAAAACCGCCGCCAAGACCGCCGACACTGTAGCCAGCCTGCACGCTGGGGATCATGGGCGCAATGCGGGTGCGATCACTTTCCAAAGCCGCTGCTGTGTGGGCTGCACCTGTGGCCCTGAGTTCCGGACGATTTTGGTTGGCCTGCGAAATCAGCGTCGCCACGCCTGATGTGCTCATGAGTGAGACTGGCACCAGATCCGACTTGGCTGGCCTCAACGCCGTATCTGGTGACAGCCGTAAAATTTCCGCCAGTGCCGCAGCCGCCATATCACGCCGCTCCTGAACCTGCCTCACGGCTATTTTGGCCCGGCTCACCTGCGTGGTCACCCGCAGCAAATCCGCCCGGAAAGCTGTACCTGCATCCACCGCACCGGTCAGTTGTTTTTCATAGTCCTGGGTCAGCCGCAGATCATCCTCGATCACCGCCATGTCCGCCTCGGCTGCCAGCAGATCATAGTATCGCTCAATCGCGTCCTGAACAATGTCACGACGGGTTTTTTCCGCCAGGTGCTCAGCAGCCAGGGCTTTTTGTTTGGCGGCGAGGGCGCTGTAATAGATGTCCCCTGGCGACCAGTCAATCATCACTCCAGTGCCCACGGTGTACTGCTGCTTGCGTGCGTTGAAAACGGCTCCTCCGATGTCCTGCACATTTCCCTCATGCCCGCGGTATCCGGCATTCAGCGAAAGCGTGGGCCAGAAGCGCTGCCAGGCCTGCTTGCTCTCCGCGATGGTCTCCACATGCCTCACCCGCGCCTGCTCGATCTCATCATTATTGGCTCCTGCCAGTTTCATGACCGTCGTCAGATTAACATGCATCGGAGCCGCCGAAAGCAGGCCCCCGGTACAGATAAACATCAGGGCCAGATGTCCCAGACCGAGGGTCGGGTTCCGGAACAAGGGACTTTTGGAAAAAACATTCATGCAAAAATGGCAGGCTAAGATCTAACAAATAGTTTGTCACAAACTCGGAAATGGGTCATTCATTCCTTCAAAAGGGATCATTTCACCGTCACATCCTGCCCGTCTGCCAGCACCACAGTGCCAGGAAGCAAGATCACATCTTCAGGTTTCAGCTCTGGCAGTTCCACATTCACGCCATCGTTGAATCCAGGCTTCACTGCGGTCTTCACCGCCTTGCCATTGACATGTTTGAAGACAAAGCTGGCGGCCTTCTCCTTCACCAGACCAGCCACCGGGATGATGGTTGCATCATCATGCTGCTCCACGGCGAGACGCGCCGTCACATACAGGCCGGGCTTCATGCGGCCATCTTCATTTTTGAGGTCTGCTTCCACAATAAGGGTCCTCGTCGCTTCATCCAGTCCGCCGGAAATGCGGCTGATGCTGCCCTTCACCACACTGCCTGCCAGGGCTTCAGCCTTCACTTCCACCTGCTGACCCACCTTTAGAAAACCTGTTTCCAGTTCAATCACCGGCACCCGCATGCGCAGCGTGTTTGTGTCCATAATGTGCAGCAGGGTTTCGCCACCGGCAGCAGCATAAGCACCTGGATCCACATTGCGGGCAGTGACCACACCTGCAAAGGGTGCCTTGATCTGGGCAAAATCCAGCAGCGTCATTGCCTCCTGCATGCCAGCTTTTGCGATGGCTAGCTTGGCCTCCGCATCATCCACTGCCTGGGGAAGAATCAGGTCAGGAGACTTCTTGCGGGCTTCATGCAGACGCTTCACTTCGATGTCCGCTGCGGTCACTTCCGCACGGCGGCTGATGATTCCGGCTTCCAGCTCGGGCACTTCAATTTCGATGAGCTGCTGTCCGGCAGAGACCGTGTCTCCCAGATCTACAGAAACGCTTTTCACATACCCTGCCACCCGTGCTTTCAGCGCCACCTGCTGCCAAGGTGCCAGGCTGGCAGGAAGGCTGATCCAGCGGTGAATGGTGCCTTTTTGCGGCTTGGTTGCGGGGAGCTCCACAGCTAGCACGTTGGGAGCGAGCGGCATCAACAGGAGGGCGGTGAGGATATAAACAGGATTCACAAGATTTCAGGATTAACAAGATTTGCGGAACGAAAAAGGCGGTGTGAGGAATGGGGCTGAATAGGGCTCGTCATCAGACAGCATGAGCTTCAAAAAAAGCGCCTTCCTCATCATCGGGATCCAGCGAGGCGGAGGTCGGTTTTTTGCTGGCAAACATGGCAAAGACTGCGGGCAGGACCAGCAGGGTGGCCACCGTGGCCAGGGCCAGACCGCCCACCACGGCACGGCCCAAGGGAGCGGACTGCGCGCCGCCTTCGCCCAGGCCCAGGGCCAGCGGCATCATCCCGGCGATCATGGCAAAGCTGGTCATCAAAATCGGCCGCAGACGGCTGACCGCACCCTCCACCGCGCCCAGGCGACGGTCTCCGTGATGGCTGATGCGGGAACGGTCTGCAAAGGTGACAAGCAAGATCGCGTTCGCCACCGCCACACCCACGGCCATGATGGACCCCATCGCGGACTGGATGTTCACAGTCGTCCCGGTAAAGAACAACGCCAGCACCACCCCGGCGATGACCGCCGGCATGGTGGAGATGACGACCAATGCAAGCCGCAGGGACTGGAAGTTGGCGCACAGCAGCAAAAAGATCACCACAATGGCAATGACCAGGCCGCTGCTGAATCCTTCATATAGCTGGTTATACGGGATCACCTGTCCGCGCACATCCACCCGTGTCTTGCCATCCGGCGCCGGGCCCAGCTCTGCCAGCAGTTTGTTCACCGCCTTGATGGCGCTGCCAAAATCAGTATCCACCACGTTGGCGGTCACGCTGACAATCCGCACCAGGTTATAGCGCTCATAGGTTCCCACCGCCGTCCCCTTTTCAATCTTCGCCAGATTCCGCAGCAAGACCGGCGTGCCGGTTTTGGAGGTCACCGTCATGTTGCCCAAGTCCTCGATGGACTGGGTGCGCTCCTCAGGAATCTGCACCTGCACGTTGAAACTGATACCGCTGCCCGGGTCCGCCCAAAACACCGGGGCCGTGAAACGGCTTGAGGTTGTCGCCGCGACGAGGGAGCGCGTGACATCTTCCACATCCACCCCCAGCAATCCCGCCCGCTCACGATCAATCTGCACATTCACCGTCGGTGCATCCAGCGTCTGGGCGATCTGCACATCGCGCATGAAAGGCAGCTCTTTCAGTCTGGCCATGATCTTCTCCGCATGCTCCTTGCTGGCAGGCAGGCTGGGCCCGCTCACCGCAATCTCCACAGGAGTTGGCGAGCCAAAACTCATCACACGGCTGACAATATCCTGCGGCTCAAACGACAGCCGGACATCTGGCAGATCCCGGGCAAAGATGCCGCGCAGTTTTTCCTGAAAAGCTTCCACCTCCACTCCCGCTTCCGGTTTGAGCTGCACCGCCAGCCAGCCCTCCTCCGGACCTCCGTTCCAGAGATGCACCAGGTTCACCGGGAAGCTGGAGTTATGCACGCCCACCATGCCAATGGTCATGTCCACCTTGTCCTCGCCGCCTGCTTCATCCGCGATGGTTTTGAGGATCTGCTGGGCGATCTTTTCCGTGATGCCCACCTGCGTGCCGCTCGGTGCACGAAAACGGATGGCAAACTGGCCGCTGTCCGTCTTCGGAAAAATCTCGGTCCCCAGAAACGGGCCAAAGCTCATGATGATGAGCACCGCCCCAGCCAGGTAGCCTGGCACCAAAATCCAGCGGATGGCCACCGCCCCCTTCACCAACCCCTGGTAGGCACGGCCAAAGAAACTCAGACGGTTCTCCTCATGCTTTGCATTCTTGGGCAGAAACCACACCGACAGCACTGGCACCAGGGTGCTGGAAAGAATGAAGCTGGCGAACATCGCAAACCCCACGGCCAGGGCCAGCGGCACGAACAAAGCCTTTGCCGCGCCCTCCATAAAGAAGGCTGGAATGAACACCGCCAAAATGCAAAGCATGGCCAGCAAGCGCGGCAGAGTCGTCTCCAGCGTACCGTCCAATGCCGCGCGCGCCAGGGACTTGCCACGCCCCAGATGGGTGTGGATGTTTTCCACTGTCACTGTGGCTTCATCCACCAGGATGCCCACCGCCAGGGCCAGGCCACCGAGGGTCATGAGGTGGATGTTTTCCCCCGTGATCCACAGGCCAAAGGCCGCCGCCAGCAGGGACAGCGGGATGTTGATGATCACGATGAAGGCCGTGCGCAGATCCCGCAGGAACACCAGCACCATCAGGCCGGTGAGCACAGCCCCCAGGGCCCCTTCCTTGACCAGATCCCGGATCGTGCGGTTCACCACCGGCGTCTGGTCAAAGGCGAAGTCCACCTTGATGCCGTCCGGCAGCAGTTTCTGAAATTCAGGAATGCTCTCCCGCACCTTCTTCACCACATCCAGCGTGGAGGCCTCTGCACGTTTCGTCACCGGGAGATAAACGGTGCGCTTGCCATTGGCCAGGGCATAGGCAGTGGTCACATCCGCCCCGTCAGAAACGGTGGCCACATCCCGGATGAAGACCGCGCCCGCCTCCGTCTTCTTCAGCGGCACCGCCTCCAGGTCCTTGACATTGGAGACGATCGCATTTGTCGGCACAATCGGGTAGAGACCATCCAGGTTAATGTTTCCTGATGGACTGATGGGGTTGCCCCGCGAAATCGCCTTTACAATATCATCCGGTGATAGGCCGTAGGCTTTCATGCGGTCCGGATTCACATTCACCAAAATGGCGCGCGAGCTCCCGCCAAACGGCGGCGGTGCGGACACGCCTGGCAACGTGGCAAAGGCCGGGCGCACCCGGTTCAGCGCCTGGTCCTGCATCTGGTTCAGCGTAATATTAGGATCGTCCGTGGAAAAGACCAGATGCCCCACCGCCACACTGCCCGCATCAAAGCGCATGATGAACGGAGCCACCGTGCCGGGCGGCATGAAGGCGCGTGAGCGGTTCACCTGTGCCACCGTCTCAGACATCGCCTGGCTCATGTCCGTGCCGGGATGGAACTGCAGCTTCATGATGGAAGCTCCCTGGATGGACTTGCTCTCCACATGAGAAATATTGGCAATGTAGAGGAAATGGTACTCGTAACGGTAGGTCAGGTAGCCCTCCATCTGCAAAGGATCCATGCCTCCATACGGCTGCGCCACATAGATGGTGGGGATGCCCAGCGGTGGAAAAATGTCCCGCGTCATCCGTTGCAGACCCAGCCATGCCCCCAAGCACACGGCCACCACGGCGACAAGAACAGTCCAAGGATGACGAAGGGCGAAACGGGCTAAATTCATGCAGAACGGGAGTGAAAAAAAGCAGGTGTTAAACGAGAAGCGATTACGGACGGCGTAAAACTATTCAAGCGGATTGATCTATCACAATAAAAGAAAAAAATCAGGATCAGGTCATGAGGCTGTCGAAAAAAAGGCGGAGAAGCATGGCAACATGCTAAAGAACGGGCGCTCAAAACAAGCCGGAGATCAATCCGGCTCCCACCAGGAGCAGGAGTGCACTAACGAGCTTTTTCATCAAGCCGAACTCCATCTTCTTCAACCACCGGGCGGACAGGAATGCGCCCAGAAAAGCCGAGAGGCATACCAGCCCAATAAGCGGCCAGTCTGCCGAACGCTCTGATCGTAAAAAATCACCCGCATAGACAGGCAGCCTCGCCACATCAACCACCGCCGCCAGCACGATCCCCGTGGCAATGAACTTTTCCTTGGACAGACCCGCTTTCAACAAAAACAGACTGCGAAAAGCGTCCTGATTGCCAGAGAGTCCGCCAAAGAAGCCTGAGATAAATCCCCCCAGAGGCAGATACCGGACATCAAGCGCCATCCGCTCAAAGGCCGGGATCAACTCCAGATGACAAACAGGATGATGAGCAATCCAACGACCACCTTCACGGGCATCACAGAAATCTCCCGCCCTGCCAGGTTATATTCCAAAAGGGGCGTCATTTGCGCTAACCAGCCCAGCAACCAGGCTCCTGCCACTGCGGCCAAGATGGCAGGCACACCAAAGCGAATCACCACCTGAAAATCTGCCTTCAGGCCTAACAACCCAAGTTTGAACAAATTATTGGCGAGATGCACCACCGCACTGATGGCTATGGCGGTATCCAGCGGAAAAAACAGTGCGATGACCGGCATCAGCAGCGTTCCCAGGCCAAACCCGGAAAACAGCGTCAGGCTTGAGGCCAGAAACGCCACCAGTGCTATGACCAGGATTTCCATTGGAACCACGCCTCAGGAATCAGCTGCATCTCTGCGCTGGCGCATCCATGCATCCACTGAAAACGCTCCAGCTCCTACCAGCAGCAAAAACAGCGAGCCCATCACCACGGAAAAATCCGTACGTGCCTCGTGCGCCATCTTCCAAAAACCTTTGTTCGTGAGAATGGGTAGCTTGGTGGTCCACAGAGCCGTGAACATGATGGCCAGCAGAGGCAGCACGGTAAGGCGAGTCATGAAACCAACCAATACCAAGGCCCCGCAAATAATCTCAGATCCACCCACGAACGCAGCGAGAAGTTCCGGCTCCGGCAGACCAATCTTGGCAAACCGCCCCGCACCCACTTCCGCAGGTAAAAGGAACTTCTGGATACCTTCCGACAGAAAGACCGCACCCACCATCAGACGGATAAGCGGAATGGCCGCATGGGTTGAAACAGCAGGTAATGTTGACACCTTCATGAAGATGAAAATATCCACCCCTCTTTAAACGTCAACCGTTTACGATTTTCGTAATATAAATCGATTCAGACTGCACGTTGCAGTGAGATGAAATTCCTGGCTGTTGAAGCCCCCGGCGGTGCCCTCCGCGTTTCATGGCCCAAGATTCTAGCACACCTCACCTAATTAAGCCTCTTCCGCCTGAATTCCCGCCCCGCTTCAGGTCTTCATAGGCCATGCTGCATTCCATTCCCGCAATGATGATCACTCCTCCGCCCCCACCAGCCTCAACAACCCCTTTGCATATTTCCTCATCTGCTTCTCACTCGGCCCGTCTGCCAGATTTGAAAGCATGTCCGCAATCTTCACCTTCCTCGCCAGCGCCGATCCCGCGATCCCCTCCAGATACGCTTCATAATCCGTCCCCTCTGTCTTCGTCATCAGCACCACCACCTTCACCAGATGCGCCGGGATCCCCGCCTCCACCAGCGATTCCGCCGTAAGGCCAGAGTCCTCCAGGACATCATGCAGCCAAGCCACCACTTGCGCATCCTTGTCATCCCCCACCCGCCCCACCACTGCCCTCGGATGTTCAATGTACGGAACCACCCCGCCCCGCCGGAATTGCCCCTCATGAGCCTCAGTCGCAATCTTCTGCGCAAGCTCCAACAATGAATCCGAGATCATCATAGAAACAAGATTTCACACGCCCCCAAGCGTTCCGCAACTCCTTTGTCCCATCCACCTTGGCCTGATTTTCGGGGGCCCCCTTCAATCCTCCCTCTTACCCTGTCCTCTTTGCAACTTCCGAACCAGTTCCTTCACTGCGTGCGCCCCCCGGATATCGCGAAACTGCACTTCGATCCCCGAATTTGCCGCCGAAGAAAAATCCACTGTGCCCAGCCCCAGCAGCCCCTTCAGCCCGCTTTCATACACATCGATGCTGCGGATGTCGCAGATCCGCACCTCCTTGGAACTGCGGCCCAGGATCCCCCACACCACCTCCACCCGCTCCTCCGTCACCACATACACCCTCGTTGCCCGCGCCACCCACACAGCCATCAAAACGCCCCCTGCGCACACCCCGCTCAGCAACGCATAATCCGGCTGGATCTGCAGTAGCATCCAGGTCGTGATCCCCAGGAGGAAAACCAAAAAAAGCGACTTTCCCGCCCCAAGCCACGCTGGGTGGGAGCGATGCAGGATTAGCTCCCCCGCCAACGTGAACTGCCCCTCGTCCAGCGGCAGTTCTCCCGTATCGTCATCATCCTCTTCCCATGGCAGATCTTCCTCCATCTCCCCCGGTGCGTCCGCACGGATTTCCCTGAACATCGGCCTCTCGATCTGTGCCCCCGCCCGCGCCCTTGCCGCCCTCATATCCCCAATCACATCCCCCACTGTATGGTCCCGCCCGGTCACCGTATCTGCGCACAAATCTCCTCGCGCCAGCGACCCCCTCTCCACCAGGAGAAACAGATCCTCTTTGGACAGCAGCCCCGGAAACGCCGGATGTTCGTGCAGACGATAACGCATGTTATAAAACCGCCCCAGTCATAAAGGAATCCCCACAGAGATGCAAAAGACAAAACGACTTAGCCACGAAGGCCTGCACGTTGTAATATTGCCTCCTCATGACCGACATCTTCACCCCCGAGAAGCGCAGCGAGGTCATGGCGCGCATCCGCTCCACAGGTAACAAAGATACTGAGTTGAAACTCATGGCCGCCCTGCGGGAGGCGGACATCAAAGGCTGGCGGCGGCACGCAATCGTCAAGGTCGCCGCAGCGACAGCGGGCGGAGTGCGGACGACCTCGTCCGCATCCCCCAGAAGCAGAGCAGGTGAAAAGCCAAAAAAAACCGCCAAAATCGCTCTCAAAGTCCGTCCGGATTTCGTCTTCTGGCGCGCCCGTGTGGCCCTCTTTGTGGACGGGTGTTTCTGGCACGGCTGCCCCAGGCATGGGACCCGGCCGCGACAGAACGGGGAGTTTTGGTCAGCCAAAATCCTCCGCAACCAAGCGCGAGATCGCAAAGTCAGTCGTGTACTGCGCAGGGATGGCTGGTCGGTCCTGCGCATCTGGGAATGCACCCTGACTCCCCGCCGCATCATCGCCACCCTGGCGCGGGTGAAACGCGCCTTGGAGAGAAAATGAGAGGCAGTCGCGATAACTCGATGGCCATGGGCAAACGAGTGGCAGTCGGTTCCAGGAATCATTGGTGACCTGCCGCCATTCTGCCGCCCCACGGTCAAAGGACTGCAGGTATTCGCTGCTAAAACTGCGGAAAGCCTCCCAGGGGGACAATGGTGTAGCCTTTGTCCTCGAGATCAAGGTTCACGATGGACACGGCATCGAGCAGACTGCCGCCGAGAGCGTTGGCCTTGTCTGAAAGCTTGGTGTCAAAACGGAAACTGCTTTTGGAACTGTTGATTTCAAAAAAATTGCCCGCCAGATATTCCCCCAGATTGAGGGGGTCAGGGCGGAAGTCTTTGGACCAGCGGGTGTGCGTATGAAAGCCTTTGAGGCTGGGGGCGGCATTAATCGTGAATCCAGCCTCTTTCAGTTTGATGCCTTTCCGATTGCCCACCAGATAACCTGACTTGGAATTCAAGATGTCTTCTTCATCACCCACATCAGCCAGATCATCAGCCCACCATGCATTGAACTGCGGATGGATTTCGAGGCTCTTCCCTTTGCCTGCAATATTTACATAATGGGAGGGGCCGCAGCCAAGGTATTCACCCTGATATTGGTAGGCAATCTTGAGTTTCTTGTCCAGGGTGTAAAGCGCATAGAAGTCGTTGCCCAAGGTGGAACTGATGCCAATCTGCGTATCAGTCCGGCTCATTTTGGTGATCTGGCTGGCGCTGCCGTCAAAGGAATACTGCATAATTTTGTTCACGGTGGTGCCGCGATAGATGCCGGAGTCGGCATGAACTGAGGCGCTGAAAGCAATAAATGCCGCACAGGCGCTGGTGATGAAGGACGTTTTCATAGTTTACGAGCTTTATGTTAGACTTCACTGTCATGCCCTCCGGCAGGCTTTACAGCCTGTCGTCCTGTGACGGATAAAAACCGGACAGGCCTCCTATGTCAACATAATTGGTTCGGCAGGTCAGTCTTTTTCAACCAGCTCGCTATCGTAACGCTTTTGGTTAGCCTCCCACCAGGCGGCAGCTTCTGCCGGGTGTTCAAAGGACTTGCCAAATAAAAACTCCAAGGCTGCTGCGGCCTCCTGGCGCACCTCGGCCAGTGGTGCGTTCATTCCGGAGATCAGCACCGGAATGCCGGCATGGCTGGAACTGACCTGCAATTCCCCAATGGCTTGGAGAGCGACATCAGGATGGGCTGCCATGAGAGCTTTTCCGTAGATGCGATGACGGACGTGCTCTGTCTGGTGTTCAACAGCATCAAAGACGCTTAACCGGACCAGGGAATCTGGATCCATGAGCGAGCTGCCGATGAAGTCAATGACATCCGGGCTGCGCACCTGCGAGGAAGCCAAAAGCGCCCTTGTGCGAAAGTCCTCATCCCCTGCGCGGATGGCGGATCGGAGCAGCGGAAGGATTTCAGGTGAAGTATTGCCCGACAGCAATTCCAGCGCCCGGTCACGCACAAGGCTGCTCATTTGCTCCTGGGGCGATTCAATGATTTTTTTCAGAAAAGGCAGGATCATGACGGTGTAGAAACGGATTTCGATTTGATCCAGCATTTCAAGCCTGAACGTCTCGTCCCCCGTTTCCCAAAACTCCTTTTCCATTTGTTCCCAAGCAGCCTGGTCGGTTTCATTGGACTCCCTGAACTCCCGTGGAATTTCGGGAGCCGATGGGAAGAAGGCAGATGCCTTGGGGGATGGAGGGACATGATTTTTTATCTCCTTTGCCAAGGTTGGGCCGCCAGGCACATTTTCCGGTTTTGCCTCGTCATCCAGAACACGCAGCATTAGCAGGCAGGCCAGCACGCCAAGCATAATGCCGGCGGCCAGAGCCGAAACAGTGTGAGGAACGGCTTTCATAACGCATTGAAAGGTGAAGAGGTTTCTCCGTGTGCAGCCCTGATGTATGACGCACGTCTCATCAGCGGAATTGCAGAAATTGTATGTGCGACAAATTTTCAAAGCTCAATCAAGCTGTCTGGCGTTTCCACACTCGCGCCTGACATAGGATTTTGTCCGGTATGAATGAACCCCCGTTTGATGGGAAAAGTATTCAGACTGCGTAGCCCTCGCCCTCTTGCGCTGCGTAAACTCCAATGTTACTTCAAGCTTTCCCGATTACACTTCCATGGACTGGCCACAACTGCGCGCTGATTTTCCCATCCTCAACCAGGAGGTGCATGGTCATCCGCTTGTGTACTTTGACAATGCCGCCAGCAGCCAGAAGCCGCGCCAGGTGATTGACGCCCTGGTTCATTATTACCAGCACGACCATGCCAACGTGCATCGCGGCCTGCATGAACTGAGCATGCGCGCCACCGACGCTTTCGAAGCCACTCGGAAAAAAGTCGCCCGTTTTATCGGGGCCGCCCGTGAGGAAGAGATCATCTACACACGCGGCACCACGGAGGGCATCAACCTCGTCGCCCAGGTCTGGTCCTCCCAGTATCTGAAGCCAGGGGATGTCATCCTGCTCACCGGCATGGAGCATCACAGCAACCTTGTTCCCTGGCAGCTTGCGGCCAAACGCAGCGGGGCCGTTGTAAAACACATCCCTGTTTTGGAGAACGGAACCCTGGACCTTGAGGCGGCTGAATCCCTCCTCAATGAGCAGGTGAAAGTCTTCGCCTGCGTCCACATTTCCAATTCCCTCGGCACGATCAATCCGGTGAAGGAGCTGTGTGGCAAAGCGCGCGCCCTCGGCGCCATGACCCTGGTGGACGGTGCTCAGGCAGTCGGACATGTGCCGGTGAACGTCCAGGACATAGGCTGTGATTTTTACGCCTTCTCCGGTCACAAAATGTGCGCCCCCACCGGCATCGGCGCTCTTTACGGCCGCTATGAACTGCTAGAAAAAATGGACCCCTGGCATGGCGGTGGCGAAATGATCACCACCGTCACGATGGAAACCGCCGCTTATAAGGCACCACCCGCCAAGTTTGAAGCCGGCACGCCAAACATTGCCGATGTCATCGGCCTCGGTGCAGCCATTGATTATCTGGAAAGCATCGGGATGGAAAACATCCAGGCTCACGGTCTGGAACTGACCGCCTATGCCTATGCGCAGATGCAGACCCTGCCCGGCATCCGCATCCTCGGCCCGGAGCAGCCCCGGGCCTCCCTCATCGCCTTTGCCCTGGACTGTGCGCATCCCCATGACCTGGTGGAATTTGCCAACACCTATGGCCTGGCTCTTCGCGGCGGCCATCACTGCACGCAGCCGCTGATGAAGCGCTTCAAGCTCCCTGGCACCAGCCGCGCCAGTTTTTACTTTTACAACACCCAGGCCGAGGTGGACCAGATGATGAACATCCTCAACCAGGCCGTAAAATTTTTCTCCTGATGGCCCTCTCCGACGAACTCCGCGACCTCTACCAGCAAGTGATCCTCGATCACTCCAAAAATCCACGCAACCACGGCGAACTCACCGGAGACTGCGTTCATGTCCATGGCGACAATCCCACCTGTGGGGACGAGATTGACATGTGGGTCAGGTTCGGCCCTGAAGGCCAGGTGGAAGACATCAAATTCACCGGCCAGGGCTGCGCCATCAGCCAGGCCAGTGCCTCCATGATGACCGTCAAAATCAAAGGTGCCGAAGGTGCCAAGGCCAGGGCCATGCTGGAGGACTTCCGCCACGTCGTCCTGGGCGATGCCCCCGTCAAAGATGAAGACGCCCTCGGCGAACTCATCCTTCTTGAAGGTGTGCAGAAATTCCCCCAGCGCGTTAAATGTGCCATGCTCGGCTGGCGTGCCCTCGAGCAGGCCATGGGCGAGCAGAAGTGACGGACTCAGTCCTCGAAAAAACGGTCCGCATCACAATAGGGTGTCAAAACAGCCCATCCGAGCGCAAGGTGACCGCTTCTGCAAAACGTTGAATGTGCCCATGTCTCCTGTTCTTCGCCTTTGTGTCATCGCCATCCTTGGACTCTTCATGGACGCCTCCTTTGCCAAGGAACCGTTTAAGCCCAACCTCGGCCCGGACCTGCCCACCATCACAGTCATCTGCGGAGATGTCACCCTGGTGCTACGGCAGGCCTCCCAATGGACACCTTCGCGCATTGACTATCGCGGCTCGCCCATGACCACCGAGCGCAGCGCCTACGGCACTGTCTTCTCCTTCAATGAGGTCGGTTTTATCGGTACCGGTCATCTGGAAAACGAACCTGAGCCCTTAAAATCCCTCACCTTCATCCTGGATGGTCAGCCCGTGGCCGTACCCACCGCCGAGATGAAAGGGCAGACCTTCCGTTTCGAGCGCACCTCCCGCATCCGCAACTTTGACCTCACCTGCATCATTGAGATTCGCGACAACCGCCTCTATGAGACCACCACCGTCCATACTGACGAGGAACAACCCTTGAACTTGGTCTATCACTTCATGCACGCCTGGGTGCCCACCGTCACCGCCTACCTCGCCGGGCAGGATGCCGCGCCTGATGGCTCCATCTCCGGCGAGCTTCTGGATACCCCGGAAACCCTGCGCCAGTTTTACATCAACAAACGCGTGGACTGGATCTCCGTCTATGACGCCAAAAGCAGCCAGTATGCCGTCTCCCGGCTCACTCAGGTCCCGGCGAAAGGCAGCCACATCTCCATGATCTGGAACGTCCCGCCCACCTACCGGAAGTACTATCTCAAATGCTTCAGTAAAGACACCGTCCCCGCCAACTTCACCGGCACCTGGAAAATGACCACCGCCTTTGGCGCAGTCTCCGTCGCTGAATGGTCAACCTCAGCCCGCGAAACCGCTGCGGCTTTGAAGCCGTGAGCTGGCTTTGGCTTTATCAGCGGCTCGTTCCAAAACCATGCCTGAACTCCCCGAAGTTGAAACCACCTTGCGCGGCGTCTCACCTTACCTGGTGGGTCGGTTGGTGCGGGAGGTGGTGGTGCGGGACCGCAGGCTGCGCTGGCCGGTGCCGGAGACGGTGCATGAACTGGAGGGGCAGCGCATCTCAGAGGGCACCAGGCGGGGAAAGTATTTGCTGTTCACATCCGCCAAAGGAACGCTGCTGCTGCATTTGGGCATGTCGGGGAGCCTGCGCGTGACGGACCCGGCCACGCCCTGGCGGAAGCATGACCACCTGGCTCTGACCACGGACCGGGGCATGCAGATACGCCTTCACGATCCGCGCCGTTTTGGTGCCGCCCTTTTCATCCAGGGGGAAGCCCCTCTGTCACATCCTTTGTTAGCCGAACTGGGGCCGGAGCCGCTGTCTGATGCCTTCACCGCAGCGGTTTTAAAAGCAGCCTGCCAGGGCCGCAGCGCTCCCATCAAAGCCGTCATCATGGACAGCCATGTGGTCGTCGGCGTGGGTAACATTTATGCCTGCGAGGCTCTTTTTATGGCGGGCATTCCCCCGATGAAAGCGGCAGGCAAGGTCAGCGGACCGCGATTGCAGAAGCTGGTCGCTGCCATCCGGGAAGTCCTGGCTGCCTCCATCGAAATGGGTGGCACCACCTTGCGGGACTTCCTCAATGAAAAGGGTGAGCCGGGTTACTTCTACCAGACCCTCCGCGTCTATGACCGGGAAGGAGAGCCCTGCCGCACCTGTGGAACACTGGTCAAGCGGGCAGTCATGAGCAACCGCTCCACCTTCTACTGCCCGAAGTGCCAGAAGTAATTTTGTATCTTTTTCATTGAGCGGCGCACATTTCGACGTTTTAAACTTCTGTGAATCGGGTGACGTTTTTCGCTGTGAGACTCGGCTAATGACGGGCACTGGCTTTTTCCCTGCCTGGAGGAAGTCATGAAGTGGCAGGCTCATAACATGATTGGTTTTAAGGGACATAAAGTCTTAAACACGATGTTGCCCATCCCTTCGCGATGCCGTTTTAGCGAAATGAGGGTGATGAAAAAGCGGGCAGGATGACTTTAGGTTGTCAAAAGAGGCGGGCACGGCTTGATTCGTAGGCGTTCTTATTTGCATGGCTGCCCTTCCCCCCGCTGACACCCTTCAACCTGTGGAGCTTGCCGACGGTGTGGAGATCCACCTGAAGGTGGCTGGTCCGGCCGTTCGGAGCGTGGCGTGGCTGGTGGATCTGATGATTTTTTTAGCAGTGCTGGTTGTCCTGCTGATCGGGATGGTGATGCTGACTTCCGCGTTGGGAGACAAAACGGTGCAAGGCATTTTGCTGCTATGCCTGTTCGTGATGGCGTGGTTCTACAATGTGGTTTTTGAGATGAGCAAGAAAGCGGCGACACCGGGACAGCGGATGATGAAGCTGAAGGTGGCGAGCGTTTCGGGAGCACCAGTGAGGCTGCCGCAGTCGCTGATCCGGAATCTGCTGCGGGTCATTGATTTTATGCCGGGTTTTTATCTGTTTGGCCTCACCTGCTGCCTCTTTACCCGGCGTTTTCAGCGGTTGGGGGATCTGGTGGCGGACACGGTGGTGGTGTATGCGGAGCCGGAGAAAGTGAAAGTGATGACTCACCAGGTAAATGCGGATGCGCTACCCCCGCCGGTGCCGCTTTCACGCACGGAGCAGGCGGCGCTGCTACAGTTTTTGGAGAGGGCACCGCAGTGGTCTGAGGAACGGCGCACAGAACTGACGGACCTGCTAGAACCGCTGACAGGCAGCACGGGGGTGAAGGGCTTGAGGCAGGCCTGCGGCATAGGCCTTTGGCTGCAAAAGGGAGGGCAGGAGTAATTCTCTGATCTGAACATCCCATGATGAGCCCGACGCAGTTTGAAAAAGAGAATGAGGCCCGCTGGCAGCGGCTGGAAGTGCTGCTGAACGAGGTGGATGCCGGCAAGACGAATGCGAATGTGGAGGAACTGCCGCAACTGTTCCGCCAGGTGTGCCATGACCTGAGTGTGGCACAGCACCGCATGTATGGTTCGCGCCTGGTGGGAAGGCTGAACACGCTGGCCATTGACGGCTACCGGGCGATTGAGCGCCGCATCAGCGGCGGGTGGGAGAAGCTGGTGATGATGGTTTTCAAAGACTTTCCCCGGGCAGTGCGGAATGAGCGTGGGCTGTTCTGGTTTTGCATGGCGATGTTCTGGCTGCCATTTTTGTTCCTGGCGGCATGGTCGCCGTTTGACCCGGAATGGGCGATGTCCATTCTGGGACCTCAGGGCATGATCCAGATGGAAATGATGTATGGAAAGAACACTTCACCGCTGGATTACATGCGTGAGGAGTTCGGATCGAATTTTGCGATGTTCGGCTTTTACATATACAACAATGTGAGCATTGACCTCCGGGCTTTTGCGGGTGGTCTGCTGGGCGGGGTGGGGTCCATTTTGATCATGGTGTTTAACGGCGCGCACCTGGGGGCGGCGGTGGGGTATGTACATCATGCATGCAACCCAGAGACGTTTTACTCCTTTGTGGCGGGTCATTCGGCACCGGAACTCATGGGGGTGGTGATCTCCGGGATGGCGGGGATGCGGCTGGGGCTTTCCCTGGTGAAACCGGGGCAGTATGACCGGCGGACAGCGCTGGTACTGGGAGGAAGGAAGGCGCTGGTGCTAATCACGGGTGCGGCGCTGATGACGGCCTTTGCAGCAGTGATCGAGGGCTTTTGGTCGGCGAATCCGTTTCCCCCGATGGTACGGTATGGGGTGGGCGTGATCATGTGGACTTTGACCCTGGGCTATCTGTTTTTATGCGGGAGGGAGAAAAGCCATGAGGCTTGAGGATCTGACCATTGTGCTGCGTCCCCGCATGGGCTGGGAAGCGGCGGACCTGGGCTGCACGCTGGTGCGGCGGGACTATGGGCGCATTCTTCTGCTCTGGCTGATCACGGCGGTGCCGGTGTGGCTGATGCTGGCAGGGCTGCTGCGGGATCACCCGGTCTGGTTTGGCCTGGCGGCATGGTGGCTGAAACCGCTGTATGACCGGCTGCCGCTGTTTCACCTGAGCCGGGCGGCCTTTGGGGCCAGGCCGACACTGAAGGAGACGCTAAGGGAATGGCCCCGGTTATGGTCGCGCTTTTTGTTATCCGCGCTGCTCCTGAGGAGGCTGTCATTTATCCGCAGCTTTGCACTGCCGGTGTGGATGCTGGAGGGGCAGCGGGGGCGATCCGTGGGAAAAAGACTGGCGGCGCTGGCGGCAGACGGGGGCGGCAGCGGAGCGATTGTAACGTGGGTTTTTCTAAAACTGGAGATCGCTGCGTGGCTGGGCCTGATGGCGCTGGCGAGCAGCTTTGGGCCCACAGGGGATGAAATGGAGTGGGGAGAGATTATAGCAAATCCGGAAGGGTTTATGGAGTCATCCGATGCGCAGACCTGGCGCAGTAACATTGTCTATCTGGTAGCCATGACGATGATGGAGCCCTTCTATGTGGGAGCCGGCTTTGGGCTGTATCTGAACTCAAGGACGAAGATCGAAGGCTGGGATGTGGAGCTGTCTTTCCGGAGGCTGGCGGCAAGGCTGCGGCCGGTGGTGACAGCGGTTGTAATGTTATTGACGGGGCTGCTGACAGCCGGAGGAATGGCGATGGCGCAGGAGCCGCCGGATGAGAAAGAAGTGAAGACGGTGCTGGAGGAGATCCTGGCCCAGGAAGAATTTAAGGAGCACACCCGGACGCAAAAAATGTGGGTCCCTGACGACCTGGAGTTGAAAGACGTCAACATGGATGAGGATGCCTTTCACTGGTTGGGGATGATTTTTTACGGAGTGATGATAGCACTGGTGGCGTGGCTCGTTGCCCTGGCAGTGCGCTGGCTGATTCTGAACAAGCATCTGTTTGGCCTGGGGCTGCCGGGGAAAAAGAATCAGACGGAGGAATCAGGGCCACGGGTCGTGATGGGGCTGGATATTGCCAAAGAAAACCTGCCAGATGACCTCATCGCCGCTGCACGTACGGCCTGGGCGGCGGGGCAGGTGCGGGAGGCTTTGAGCCTGCTTTACCGGGGGGCGCTTTCCCGGCTGGTGGAGCAGCGGCGGCTGCGGATCCGTGACAGTGACACGGAGGACGACTGTCTGATGAAAGTGGCAGAGATGGGAGATGTGCCGGTGACGGATTTCTTCCGCAGGCTGACGATGATCTGGGTCCGGGCGGCGTATGCGGGTGAAGAGGCGCAGGAAAGTGAGTTTGACCGGCTCTGCCTGCAATGGCCGTTCCAGCAACACCCGGCTTCCCAAGGTCGCAAACTGGCAGGAATGCGAGGTGCCGGATTGTTTTTGCTGGTGCTGATACCGGCGCTTGCCGGTTGCAAAGGTCACTGGGAGGACGTGACCCTTCCCCTGGGTTACAAGGGCAAGGCGCGGACGGATCCTTTTCTGGCAGCGCAAAGGCTGCTGGAGGAATACGGCCATGAAGCCATGCGCAAGCCGGCTTTTAACAGTCTGCCTGAAAGCGACAACGGGGTGGTTATTTTATCCGGCGAAGCCGGCATCCCGGAAGCAAGGGCTAGGCAGCTCCTGGAGTGGGTGGAGGACGGTGGCCATCTGGTGTATGCGCTGGCAGGCTGCGCACCGTATAACGACTGGGGCCTGTTCGGCGGGATGAGTACTTTTGGTTATACCGGCAATGAGGAACGGCCTGATCCTGTGCTGGAAAAACTCGGCATCCAGGTGGAAGGCGGAGCCGGGCTGGATGCTTTTAAAAAGGCGGTCAAAGACCAGATGAGCGGCAAGGGCACAAACAAGGAAGCTGACGAAGATGTGAAGGAAAATGAAGAGTCCAAGAAGATCAAAACGCCGGAGGATGTGCTCACGATCATCAGCGAGGTGGCGCTGGATGAGGACACGTACCAGGTGGAGTTTCCGGCTGTGCATACGCTGTCCATTGACCGGCTGCTGACCGCTGGTGAATCTCATACGGGCACTCTGGAAAAGGCCACGCTGCTGGACCTCTGGCATGGCCTGGGCCGGGTGACGGTGATCAGCCACGCAAGGCCCTTGAGAAACCGGTATCTGGATGAAAACGACCATGCGCGCTGGCTGCTGGCCCTGCTGGAAGGAGACAGCCGGGAGGTCCATTTCATCGTCAGTTTGCAAAGCAGCTTCTTGAGCCTGCTATGGACACGCGCATGGATGCCTCTGATGGGCCTGGCCCTGGTGACGGTGGTCTGGCTGTGGCTGAACATGCCCCGGTTTGGCCCGATGAGGCAGGTGGAGCTGCATGATACCAAACACTTCACCGAGCACATCAGTGCGCTGGGACAGTTTTTCTACCGGCTGAAGCGGGGGGATGTACTGCTGAATGCGGCGGCGGATGCGGTAAGGGCGCGAGCCATCCGGAAACATCCGTATCTGGCGCAGATGAATGATGAAGCGCTGGTGCAGCTTTTGGCGGAGGCATCCACCATGCCGGCGGCGCGCATCCAGGCGGCTTTTGTTCCTGAGGCCAAGGTGCCAGCGCATGAGATGCTGCGCCGCCTGCAGGATCTGCAGAAGCTGAAGGCGGCGCTATGATCCTGCGGACGGACTTACAGCCGGATTTCCATGGACTGGGCGGCGCGGTGGGCTTTGGCGCGGGCTTCTTCCACCGTTTCAGCCCGGGCGAGGGTGACGGCCATGCGGCGCTGGCCGCTGACGGTGGGTTTGCCAAAGAGGCGAAGCTGGGTGTCCGGCTCGGCAAGGACTTGGTCCAGAGACCCGAACTGAACCTGGGAGGAATCTCCCTCCACCAGTACGGCGCAACTGGCACTGGGGCCGTGCTGGCGGATGTTGGGGATAGGCAGGCCGAGGATGGCACGGACGTGCAGGGCGAACTCGGAGAGGTCCTGGGAAATGAGGGTGACAAGGCCGGTATCGTGCGGCCGGGGGGAGACTTCGCTGAAGATGACCTCATCACCTTTGATGAAGAGCTCGACACCGAAGAGTCCCCTGCCCCCGAGAGCTTCCGTGATGGCTCCGGCCATGTGCTCGGCGGCGGCGAGAGCTTTTTCGCTCATGGCGTGAGGCTGCCAGGATTCGCGGTAGTCGCCTTTAATCTGCGTATGGCCTACAGGGGCGCAGAAGGCGGTGCCACTAGCATGGCGGACGGTGAGCATGGTGATCTCATAGTCAAAGTCCACAAAGCCTTCCACGATGACCTTCCCCTTCCCGGCGCGGCCGCCTTCCTGGGCATACTGCCAGGAGTGGGAGATGTCGGATTCGATTTTCACGACGCTCTGACCTTTGCCGGAGGAGGACATGATGGGCTTGACCACGCAGGGCATGCCGATCTGGGCGATGGCGGCGCGAAATTCCTCCTCAGTCCCGGCAAAGATATAGGGGGAGCATTTGAGGCCAAGCTCCTCGGCAGCGAGGCGGCGGATGCCTTCGCGGTTCATGGTCAGCTTGGCCGCGCGGGCGGTGGGGACAACGGTGAAGCCTTCGTTTTCAAGTTCGACGAGGGTATCTGTGGCGATAGCCTCGATCTCCGGGACGATGAAATTCGGCTGCTCGACCTCCACCAAGCGGCGGAGAGCTTCGCCATCCAGCATGGAGATGACGTGGCTGCGGTGGGCCACCTGCATGGCGGGGGCATTGGCGTAGCGGTCCACGGCGATGACTTCGCAGCCGAGGCGCTGGAGCTCGATGACGACTTCTTTGCCCAGCTCGCCTGAGCCGAGGAGCATGACTTTGGTAGCGGTGGAGGAAAGAGGGGTGCCGATGCGGGACATGCCTCTATCTTTGGCCGGACATTGCGCCACGTCAATTCAGGGACACGGCTCCGATGGAAGGAACCACGACTTCATCACCCTCTTTCAGCTTGCTGTCGGGGCTGAGTTTGTTGAGCTCGCGAATTTTATCCGGGGTGGTGTTGAAGAGATTGGACACAGTGTTGATGTCATCACCACGCTCCAGACGGTAGGCGACAATGCCGCGACGGTTGCTGCTGACGGGGGCAGCGGGTTTGGAAACGGGTGCGGGTTCGGGAGCCGGGGCAAAGGAAGGTGCCGGGGCTGGCTCAGGCGTTGAAGTGACATAGGACTCCAGAGCTGCACCAGGCAGGGGCTGGGTATCGGTATCAGAGTCAAAGGACGGATAGGCAGGAGCGGGACTGCGGGGGGGCGAGCCGCCAGGGATGATCAGACGCTGCCCAGGCTCGATGAGATTGGCGTTTTTGAGCTTGTTCGCCGAAGCGAGGGTGGCGGTGGGAATGCCGTAGCCCTTGGCGATGGCACCCAGGCTTTCGCCTTTTTTGACAATGTGGGCAAGGGAAGAAGCCGTGGCCGGGTTACTGGCAGGAGGGGGCGACCAGGAGGGAGATGAGGTGGATTTTTTTCCAGGGATGACCAGACGCTCACCGACCAGGAGCCTGTCTGGATAAGCCGAGGGATTCGCACGGGCGAGTGCATCCTGGGAGATGCCATTGGCGTGGGCGATTTCAGAAAAAGTATCCCCTGGGCGGACGATGTGGACACCTGCCGGGCTTGAGCCGGAAGCCGGGGGGGCAGAGACCGGGCCATGGCCGGGGATGACCAGAGTCTGGCCGATGGTGATGGTCTCTCCCGAAATACGGTTGGCGGCTTTGAGCGCGTTGATGCTGGTGCTGTGCCTGTCGGCGATGCGCCAGAGGGTGTCGCCGGGACGGACCGTGTAGAGCTTTCCTTCCGCCGGGGCGGAACTGTGATGACTGCTGCCTGTGCCGGTCCCGCGCTCCAGGCTGGAAAGACGCCGATCCTGCTGGGCGTCATTCTTTTCC